>JAFDZE010000073.1 GCA_018267155.1 Bacteroidota bacterium
CCCATCGACTTCGAGAACGCCGAAGGGAACCTGGGCATGGCCAATGCGCTGCTCGGGCACCTGAGCGAAAAACTTCCGGTTTCTCGGTTGCAGCGCGACCTTACCGACAGTACGGTAACGCGCAACATCGGCGTGCCCATGGCCCACGTGCATATAGCCGTGGACGCGATCATGAACGGGCTGGACAAGCTCCTGTTGAACGAGGAGGCGCTGAGGCGGGACCTCGATGCGCAGTGGGCCGTGGTGGCCGAAGGCATCCAGACCATCCTCCGGCGTGAAGGCTATCCCGAGCCCTATGAGCGACTGAAGGACCTCACGCGCGGCAAGGCACGTATCGGCCAGGAGGACCTCGCCGCCTTCATCGGGAAACTCGACGTGAGCGAGGACGTGAAGGCCAGGCTGCGCACACTCACCCCCCACAACTACACGGGGGTGGACCTGATCGGACGGGGTTAGGCCCCGCCTTTCTTCAGCAGGCGCTGGTACACGACAAGGTCCGTGGCCGGGATATCGTCCAGACCGAGTTGCCGCATCATGCTCACGATCTGACCCCGATGATAGCTACCGTGATTGAAGCAGTGCATGAGGGGCTGCCAGCGGGGCGTGGTATGCGCATTCCCCTTCAGATCGGTGTAAGTCGCGTCGCCCATGAGCGCTTCGAGCGGCAAGGTCGTCGCGTACCCGCACATCACGTTCACGTGCTTGAGGAAAGTGCCCAGTTCATCCGACGGTTCGGCGGGCCACTGCTGCGGGATGCCGGACATGCGCTGGAACCAGGCCGCATGGGCATTGCGAACGTGCATGAGCGTGGCCCGCAGGGACGGGAAGCTGCTTTGTAGCGGTGTATCCAGCAGGCCGTCGGGTTCGCGTGCCAGTCGATCAGCGATGCGCGTACTGGCCCAACGATCGTACTCAGCGTACTGGCGAATGACGATGGTGATGTCCATGAACGGGGCGGAATTGAACACGGGTTGACAAACGTGTTGAAAATAGGCGTTCTCACCGACCGGAGGCGACATGCGCACCCGGGTACTTTCGCCAGCAGAACCCTGACGATGATCTCGACACTGTTCGGCCGCAAGCGCATCACCGAGGAGAAACTGGCGAATGCCGTGGTAGGCCGGGTCTTCGATCTCACGGAGAATGCGTACCCCCTGGTGGTGGAGGAATTGCAGGACGCCCCGGAGTTCACGGTGCGCCCCGTGTTCGGCCCGGGCGACGATGAGCTCTTCGCGCTGATCATACTCGCCGGCAACCTGCTGGATGCGCCCAAGCACATGCCCGCTGGGCAGGACCGCCGCTTCGTTGCGCACGCGATCAGCAAATACGGCGCCGCGATGGACATCCCGGCGAGCGAATTGGAAACGGAGGTGATCGCGCTGGAACGCTTCATGGAGCGGGTGAACCACCCGAGCAAGAACACGGTGTACGCCATGAGCAAGACGATCTTCCACAAGTACGACCTGTTCCGATTCCAGGACACCTACTTCCGCTCCATGAAGGCGCCGAACCCGATCGTGCTCAGCCGCTTGAACAAGCTGATGGCCTTCTGCCTGTGGGATTGGTCGGAAGTGCTCGACGGCTGGAAGGTCACGCAGTAGCTCAGCCACTGGCTTTTGGCTACTGGTGCATTCAGATCACGCCTTCCTTCACCGCCATGTTCACGATCTCGTTGCCGATGGCCAGACAGGCCGTGGCCGCAGGCGAGGGTGCATTGAGCACATGGATATGACGGCCACGCCGCTCGATGCGGAAGTCGTCCACCATTTCGCCATCAGTACCCAGCAGCATGGCCCGCACCCCTGCCCTGCCGGGTTCGATGTCGTCCATGGTGAGTGAAGGGATCAGCCGCCGCAGTGTTCTCAGGAAGAGTTTCTTGCTGAACGCCCTCCGGTACTCATCGAGTCCGTAGCGCCAGTTCTTGAAGAAGAGTTTCCAGGTGCCGCCGTAGGTGAGCGCGTCCCACGTGTCGGCCAGGCTGAAGTCGGTCTTGCCGTAGCCCTCGCGCTTGAAGGTGAAGACAGCGTTGGGCCCGCACTCGATGCTGCCGTCGGTCATGCGGGTGAAATGCACACCGAGGAAGGGGAAGCGCGGATCGGGCACGGGGTAGATCAGGTGCTTCACCTTGTGCTTGGCCTGCGGGGTGAGTTCGTAGTAATCGCCACGGAAGCCCACGATCCGCTCGTTCACACGGGCCCCGTCGTTGCGCGCCATGCGGTCGCTTTGCAGCCCGGCGCAGAAGATCACCGCGCGGGCCTTGTGCGTTCCCTTGTTCGTGCGCACGATACTCACCTCCCCGCGTTCCACCGAAGTCCGTACCTCTTCGCCGGTATGCACTGCACTGGCAGGATTGATCCCGCACGCCAGTTCGGCCATCTTGTTCGTGGCACCGCGGAAGTCGATGATGCCGGTGCAGCCGATGCGGATGCCCGCGATGCCCGTGCAGAACGGCTCGATCTCCTTGATGCGCTCCGGTCCGATGCGCTCCATGTCCTCGATGCCATTGGCCAGTCCTCGTTCATGGATCTTGTCCAGCCGGGGCAGTTCATCGGGCTCCATGGCCACGATCAACTTTCCGCAGACATCGTGGGCGATACCGTGCTGCTTCGCGAAGGCCACGAGTTCGCGGCGGCCCTCCACGCAATTCTTCGCCTTGTAGCTGCCAGGCTTGTAATAGATACCGCTGTGGATCACACCACTGTTATGGCCGGTCTGGTGGTCGCTCAGGACAGGCTCCTTCTCGATCAGCAGCAGCCGCTTCTGCGGGAAGCGCGATTGGAGTTTGAAGAAGGTGGCGGCGCCCACGATGCCGCCGCCCACGATGATCGCGTCCCAGGTGATGTCCTCAGCCATACGGCCGCGAAGATCGTGCTCAGCGCATTGCCGGAAGCGTCCGTTCGTTCGGTGGCACACGCCAGAGCAGGCAGAACCCCAGGATGAAGAAGCAGGCGATGGCGATCACCGTGTGACGCAGATCCCCGGTGATGGCGTACACCGCACCATAGGCCGCCGTGCCCAGCACGGTGCCCAGGTAGTAGCTCACGTCGAAGAAGCTGAAATAGCTCGCGTGGTCATCGGTATCGGGCAGGAACTTGGCGTAGGTGCTTCGGGCCAGGGCCTGCGACCCGCCCATCACCAGGCCCACCACTCCGGCCAGCAGGTAGAACTCGACGGCCCAGTGCAGCGAATAGGCGAAGAGGCAGGCGAGCACCCAGACCACCGCGCCGATCATGAGCGCACGCACGTTGCCGAAGCGGGAACTGAGGCGTACGAAGGTGACGGCGCCCAGGATGGCCACCAACTGGATGATGAGAATAGCCGTGATCAGGCTGGCGTCGGAGATGGGGACCTCCGCGCCGGTGGCGTCCAGTTCCTTCACCTCCTGTTTGGCGAAGTTGGCGGCCAGGTACATCACGGTCTGGATCCCCATGTTGAGCACGAAGAAGGCCAGGAGGAATCGCTTGAGCCGGATGGTACGGCCCAGTTCGATCCAGGTCTTGCGCAGTTCCTTGTATCCATTGGTGAGAACGTTCACGTCGTCCGCCGTGCGGGAACCCTGTGGCAAGCGCGCGAAAGCGATCTGCGCCCAACCGGCCCACCAGAGACCCACGGAGATGAAGCTCAGGCGCGCGGGCCAACTCTCGTCGGGCCAGGCCAGCACGGTAGCCAGGTTCAGCACAAGCAGGATCACACTGCCGATGTAGCCCATGGTATAGCCCCGCGCGCTCACCCGGTCGTGGTCGGCGGGATCCGCGATCTCCGGCAGGTAGGCATCGTAGAAGACCAAGCTGCCGCTGAAACCGATACAGGCCAGTGCCACGCACGCCAGTCCGATCCAGAACGTATCGAGCGAGAAGAAGGCGAGGCCGGCACAACTGGCGGCGCCCAGGTAACAGAAGAACTTCAGGAAGGACTTCTTGTTACCACGGTGGTCGGCGATACCGGAAAGGATGGGTGCGATGAGGGCCACAATGAGAAAGCCGACCGACAGTGACCAAGGGTAGGCCGCAGCGGCACGAACGCCGAAGCGCTCCAACACCAGATCCTTCGGACCGTCCATGGTGGTGGCCACGTAGAACGCCGGAAAGACGGCCGAGGTGATCGTGAGCGAGTACGCCGAGTTGGCCCAGTCGTACATGGTCCAGGCGCGTATGACCTTCTTGTCGCCTTTGACGATCATGGGGGCAAAGTAGACCGGGAAAAGCGAAGGCCCGGCGGATCGATCCGCCGGGCCTTCGCTCCATGCCGTGCCAGGGTCACTGTTCCAGTTCCACCTCCACCCTCCTGTTCTTGGCCAGGGCCACCTCGTCGTCTCCGGCATCGGCGGGGCTCTCATGCTTCAGGCCGGCCGTAGTGATCCGCGCAGCATCAATACCAGCTTCCACCAAGGCTTGCTTCACGGTCTCGGCGCGTTCCTTGTCGAGGTCGGTGAGGTCGGGGCGCATGCGCACGCGATCAGCCTCGATGGCATCCGTATGGCCCACCAGGCGGATGCGGATGGCCGGATCGGCCTTGAGTGCCGCCGCGAGTTCGCTCATCTCATCGGTCATCGACACATCGATACCGTTGTTGAAGCGTTTGAAATAGATCACGGTGTTGTCGGCGGCTTGTGCTGGTTTGGCGGTGGCCAGGCTGGCGGTCTTACGGCCGAAGATGAACTCGGTGGCGGCCTTGTCGAGTTGCTCGCACTTGCACTCGCTCATCAGTTTGATGGGGAACACGGCCACATCATCGATGAAGTAGTACGCATTGTTGGCCTGGACCCGGGTTTCGCCCTTGGGCCGCTTGACCTTCACGGTGTTCGTCTTCTCACTCGCAGCGAAGTTCCCGAGCAACAGGTATTCCTCATCGCCCTTGGCCTCGTAAACACCGCACACGCCCTGCCAGGTGAACATGTCGTCGTACATCTTGGTCTTCAACGTGGGCACTTGGGCGCTGTACGTCAGGTTGCTCTCATCATCCTTCTTCACGAGCATCTTGCTCAGGTACACGCCATGCTGATCAGCACCGTACTTGCTCAGGTCGCTCAAGGTGGTGAAGTACCGGACGCAATACTTCTGGTCCTTCTTCAGGCGCTGCTTCAACTTGGTCTGCAGGTAGGTGCGGGGCTCCTTGTTCATGTAGCTCCACCACAGCACCCCGGCGTAGTTCTGGCCGTTCAACGCGCTCTGGAACCCGCGCTCGTTGGAGGGCACGCTGATGGGCGAGCCGCTCACGGTCTCGGTGAAGATGTCGGCTTTTTTGTTGGTAGGGCTCTTCCAGCCGTTCACCTCTTCGATGTAACCGAGGCGCTTCACCTTGCCGTCCAACTTCTCAAAGCCACCGTTGACCACGAGGTTCAGGCTGTCGGGCAGTTCCTGGGCGGAGGCGGTGGCGGCGAACAGGGCCAGGGCGAGGCTGGTGGCGGCGTATCGGACGTTCATGCGCGGAAGGGGTTTTGGGTTACAGAGCGAACCCCGTGCCAAGGGGCTTGGGCGGCGAACTTACCCAAACACGTTGTGCCGAGCGTCCTCATGACCGGAACAGGGTCTATCTTGGGCTCCGGGCACCGCCGAAGCCGATACCAAAGTGCCTGCCCGTACGTTGCACCAAGCAGGCCGATGCGCACACTCACCTTCCTTTCGGTGCTCGCGATCAGTTCGGGCATCCAGGCGCAAAAGGCCATCGGAGCGTTCGGCAGTGCGGGTGAAGACCTGGTCTGGCGAACGAGCCAGGTCAACGCCGGGATGCTTTTTGAGTTCCGTACGCGGTTGATACCTCCTGCCGTGGTGAGGGCCTCCATGTGGTGGTCCCCCAAGCGCGGCAACTACCACGAAGAGTACCGGACGACCCCGCAGCCCGATGTATACCGCTGGCTGGCGGCGACGAGGACGGAGCGGCACCACTCGGCGGGCATCGCACTGGACCTGCGCTTCCCCTTTGAGTCCAACGCTTGCTCGGACGGCTACTTCAAGGGCACCTACCTGTTGGCGGGCATCGGCGTTGTACAGCGCTGGCTGCGGACGGACCGATGGGAACAGGACCGCAACGGGAACATCACCTCTTCCGTGGAACGTGTGTCCTACGTTGAACCCATGCTCCGCGCGGGCGCGGGTGGAGAACTGAACTTCAAATGGGGCGGCCCTTTCATCGAGGGCACGGTTACGGTATCGACCGCAGGACCGGATCAACCCACATTCCGTTTCCCCGGTAGCGCACTGATCACCCTGGGATATCGTTACAGCTTCGCGAAGCCCGTGCCGGTAAGCGGGGCGGAGTGATCACGCCTCCACGGGCCTACTCCCGGTTGAACGTCCAACCCAGTGTAATACCCTTTCGGAATAAAGGGCCGTCCAAAGATGCGCGGCAATTTTTTCGCAGGGCGATTCGAGGTGGGCGTTGCGTAGCGGTGTCTACGGAACGACCACATCGGAGAAGCCATGCGGAAAAAGAGCAAGCAGATCGGATGGATCCTTATTCCGAAAGGGTATATGCTCCACCAGGTTGGTCCACAAGCGAAGGCGTGAGCTCCCGCTCTGCTCATCGTACGTGGTGCTCAGACTGCGGTAGTAGCGCAGGTCCACATCGAAGCCCATATCCAAGGTGTAACCCAGACCGGCCATCACGGCCACATCGGCCTTGCGGAAATGCTTGATGGCCGT
>JAFDZE010000074.1:0-4770 GCA_018267155.1 Bacteroidota bacterium
CGCTCGAACTGCGTTCGGCTCAGGGGATCCAGGGGGATTGCGCGAGGCGCGCTATCCCTATGGGGAGAAGCTTCAAGTAAGCCGGTGCTCGCTTCGCTCGTCGGTTGTTTTTTATTGGCGCGTTCGCTCGAACTGCGTTCGACTCACGCCGCCAACAAAAAAGCCGGGTGCCTTCGGCACCACGGCTTCCTTGGCGGAGAGGGGGGGATTCGAACCCCCGGTACAGTTTAACCCGTACGGCAGTTTAGCAAACTACTGGTTTAAGCCACTCACCCACCTCTCCGGGTGTTCGTGCAGAAAGAACAGGTTCCCCTTTCGGGGCCGCAAATATAGAAGCGCACATCGTTCCCATGAGCGGCTAAATTCGCGGCCCCAAACACAACAGCCCATGTCCCGCGAAGTCGTCATCGTTTCCGCAGTACGCACCCCCATCGGCAGCTTCGGCGGTGGGCTGGCCGAAGTGAGTTCCACCGAATTGGGCGCCACCGCTGTGAAGGCTGCGGTAGAACGGGCCGGTGTATCGCCCGATGACGTGGAGGAGGTGATCATGGGCAGTGTGCTCCAGGGCAACCTGGGCCAGGCCCCCGCACGGCAGGCGTCCAAATTCGCCGGACTGCCCGACAAGGTGCGGGCCACAACGGTGAACAAGGTGTGCGCCAGCGGCATGAAGGCCGTGATGATGGCCACGCAGGACATCCGCCTCGGCGATGCCGACGTGGTGGTGGCCGGAGGCATGGAGAACATGAGCCGCACGCCCTTCTATCTGGAGCAGGCACGCTATGGCTACCGCTTCGGCAACGGGCAGGTGATCGACGGTATCAGCAAGGACGGCCTCACGGACGTGTATCACCAGACGGCCATGGGTGTGAGTGCGGACAGCACCGCCAAGGAGCATGGCATCACCCGCGAGGAGCAGGATGCGTTCGCCATAGAGAGCTACACCCGTGCGGCCAACGCTTGGAAAGCGGGCAAATTCAAGGATGAAGTGGTGCCCGTTACGGTGAAGAGCCGCAAGGGCGACACGGTGTTCGCCGAGGACGAGCAGTTCAAGGCGGCCAAGTTCGAAAAGATACCTGTGCTGAAACCGGTCTTCACCAAGGACGGCACGGTTACGGCGGCCAACGCCAGCGCCATCAACGACGGCGCGGCCGCCCTGGTGCTCATGAGTGCGGAGAAGGCGAAGGCACTCGGCCTCAAACCGATCGCGCGGGTGCTGGGCTACGCCGATTCCGAGCAGGCCCCCGACCGCTTCACCACGGCGCCCGCCCTGGCCGTACCCCGCGCGGTGGAGAAGGCCGGGCTGAAGATGAGCGACATCAGCTACTTCGAACTGAACGAGGCCTTCTCGGTGGTGGGCATCGCCAATACCCGCTTGATGAAGCTGGATCCCGCCAAGGTGAATGCGAACGGCGGGGCTGTGGCCCTGGGCCATCCCTTGGGATGCAGTGGCGCCCGCATCCTCGTCACCCTGATCAACGTGCTCAAGCAGAACGGTGCGAAATACGGTGCTGCGGGTATCTGCAACGGCGGTGGTGGTGCCAGCGCCATGGTGATCGAAGCGATCTGAGATCGTTCCATCGGTGCTTGTAGCACGAAACGGCCGGTGGATCGGGAACACGCGCAACGCGAACCCGTAACCCGAAACTCGTAACCCGAAACGCCCTCACTGCCCCCCATGCCCTCCGTCATCTGCCCCCTCTCCATCGTGCCGGTGCGCAAGGAACCGAGCGATCGCAGCGAGATGGTGACGCAATGGCTCTTCGGCGAAACGGCCGAGGTGCTCGAACGGGATGGGGCGTGGAGCCGGTTGTGTTTCGACCACGATGGGTACGAGGGCTGGGTGGACAACAAGCAGATCACGCGCTGCCTCACCCCGAACGTTGAACCCGACCGTCGGGTGATCGATCAGACCTCACTTGTGGACCTGGGCGACCGACAGGTGCTCCTCCCCTACGGCGCCGTACTGCCCTTCCTGCAGGACGGTACCATTCTGTGGGACGGCCGCCGTGTACCGGTGAACGCCGTTACCAACGTGCTGGGCCGGAACGACCGGGCCGGTCTGATCGAAACGTACATCCACCCCTTCCTGGGTGCGCCCTATCTGTGGGGTGGTCGCACGCCCGCCGGGGTCGATTGCAGCGGGTTCACCCAGGCCATCTTCATGCTCATGGGCATCTACCTGCGGCGCGATGCCTACCAGCAGGCCGAAGAAGGCGACCCCGTGGAGTTCGCCGAGTTGGCCATCACTGGCGATCTGGCCTTCTTCGACAATGCCGAGGGCCGCATCACCCACGTGGGCATCGTACTGCGCCGCGATCATGAGCAGCCCGCCGAGATCGTGCACGCCAGTGGTCACGTGCGTATCGACACACTGGACCAGCAGGGCATCTTCAACAACCAGGAGCAGCGCTACACGCACACGCTGCGGTTGCTGAGGAGGGTGGCGTGAGCTTACCGCCCGTGCAGCACATGGATGTACCCCGTGAATACGGCCGGCCCCTCCCTGCCCGTGCGCAAAAGCTCGTAATAATAAACTCCATCGGGTAGCGCTTCGCCGTTGGTGTGCCGGCCGTTCCAATGGATGTCCTCTCCTGTCGCTTCCCACACGGGCTGTCCCCAGCGGTTCCACAAGCGGAAGTGTAGCGCGAAGCCGCTGGAGCCGGTGATGGTCACACCGTCGTTGCTGCCATCGCCGTTGGGTGAGATCACGTTGGGAATGCGTGGTTCGCAATCCACGCCACTGAGGAGCACCTCGTCCAGCACAAGGCAGCCATTGCTGTCCACGGCCTGAACGGTGATGAGCCCATCGCTTCCCACCTGCACCGTGAAACCCGTGGCGCCCGTGGACCATTGCGGGTCCGTGTACCAAGCGGGGATATTGAGCACCGTGTAACCGCCGATGCAGTAAGTGGTGTCGGGCCCCAGATCGATGGGTACTGGCGCGGTGAAGGCGATGAAGGCGGACACGGGTACACCGGCGCAGCCACCGATAAAGGGT
Source organism: Bacteroidota bacterium (assembly GCA_018267155.1). Taxonomy (GTDB): domain Bacteria; phylum Bacteroidota; class Bacteroidia; order Flavobacteriales_F; family PHOS-HE28; genus PHOS-HE28. The sequence continues at coordinate 2,999 of JAFDZE010000074.1, forward strand.
ATTGCGGTGTACAGGCCCGCGTCATCGGGCGTGAAGTCGTCGATCGTGACGGAAGTACCTGTGAAGGCACCTCCCGGCGTGGCCCACTGCGCACTGACATTCGGGGGTGCAATAAGCCCGATGATCACCTGTCCATCGCCACACACCGTGCCGGGCGCATCGATATCGACGGGCGGCGGTGATGGATCCACGTGTACGGGTACGGCCTGAACACCGCTGACGCACGGGCCATCGGTCTGCTGCACATAGAAAACGGTGTCCTGCACAATGCCGTCGAGCGTAATGGACGAGCCGGAGAAAAGGACCTGTTGGGTATCGGCATCGGCGAACCAGATCATGGCACCGCTGCCGCTGGCGGTGATGATGGCCGTCTCCCCTTCACAGATGGTATCGCCGATGGCAACGAGCGTTTCACTGATGGCGTGAAGATCCACGATGACCGCATCGCTCGTGTCGGCACAGCCATTGCCATCAAGCACCTGCAAATGGTAGGTTCCGGCCGTGCTCACGGTGATGCTGTCGGCGAGGATGTTACCGGGTTGCCAGATGTAAACGGCCTGCCCGGGCGCGGCGTGCAACGTGATGCTATCGCCATCGCACAGGCTGATGGGACCGACCTCCAGCACATCGGCACTCACGCTGCTGGCCACCACGGTCACGCTCAACTGGGTGGTGATACCGCAGGCGGTGCTGCTCACGCTGTAAGTGCCGGGCTGCGTCACTGTCTGCGTCTGTGCGCTTCCGCTGAGGGGCGGCGCCCACACGATGGTGCCGGGCGCGGTGGTCATCACCTGGATGATGGCGCTCTCCTCGCCGAGGCAGAGCACGTTGTCGGGGATCAAGTTGAGGTAGGGCGTGCTGTACCCGGTGAGCAGTGCCGGGTCGCTGATGACGCTGCAACCGAAAGTGTCCGTCATGCTCAGGTAGTATTCGCCGGGCACGCCGCTCCAGAGTTGGGGACTGCCGCTGGGCACCGGCCCAAAGGGGCCGTACCACACCTGGCCTGTGCCGGGCGTGGTGGTGAAGATGAGGGCGCTGTCCGCGGGACAGATGATGCCGTCGGCGGGCACCGTGACAAGCAGCGGACCGAGGGGCGCGGAAACATGGAAGGACAGTTGCTCCTCGGTTGTGCATCCGTACGCATCGGTCGCCGCACCAAGTACTTGGTAATTGCCGGGTTGCAGTACCCAAGCGCTGGTACTACCGAGTTCACCAAGACCCGGGCCGTTCCACGCTGTGCTGTCGCAATCATGGCAGTACAGGGTGTACAGGGCCGAATCCCCCTGACAGAGCGTGCCGGGGCCGGCCAGCGAGAGGTCCAGGTCCGCTTCGGGCCGGCCGACCACCCAGATGGAGTCCTGCAGGTCGATCGTGAGCGTATCCCCACCACAGGGCGAATTGGTCACTTCCAGGTGGAGCCACAAATGATACCAACCGGTCTGCCAATTGTCGATGGTCTGGCTCCAGCCGTTCGGGTCGTAGCCGGTTTCCGGGTTTCCGCCGTTCACGCTTACGGTGAAGGAAAGGTCGTTCGGGAAGTCGATGGTGTCCCCGTCGCAGGTCCATTGGGCGCTGACGGTGAACCGCAGGGTGTCGCCGTGGCAGATGGCGATCGAATCGGTGGTGATGCTGTCGGATCCATAGACGATGCTCATGTTTCCGCTGAGGCAGGCGAGCGAGGGTGAGCTGAGATCGATCACATCGATGGAGGTGGTATCCGAGCAGCCCTCGGCGGTGAGCATGGTGAAGGTCCAGTGCGCGGTGGTATCCAC
>JAFDZE010000074.1:4839-15153 GCA_018267155.1 Bacteroidota bacterium
CGTTGCGGCGGTATTCACCAGCATGTCATCGGAAAGCTGCGGCTTGGGCGGTACCGGATGCACGATCACATGCACGGCGTCGGTCCAGGACCAGCAACCGTTCGCAGCGTTCACCGTCACAAGCTGATCGCTGGTCTGGTCCACACTGATACTCAGCGTGGAGTCGCCGCTTGTCCACACGGCTGTCACGAGCGGACCGATGGAGTTTCCGTTCCCGAAAGCGGGTATGAATGGGAGTGTGGCACCGATGGTGCCCGGGCCACAGAATGTGAGCGTATCCGGGCAGGGCTGGCCGAATGCGGCCTGGCCGACGCACATGCTCCAGGTGGCGGGGTGGTCACAGGCACCGGGCAACTGGCGCCACCAGTCGAAGACCACACTGTCCCGTACATAGGCACGGGCGATGAAACCGTCCATCAGGCCCATTGCATCCTGGGCTCGGAAGGTCTTGTTGGCCAGATCCGGGCAGCCGGAAGGGTTCGGGGGTGTGGGCGTGGGCACATACCCGATGAAGTCGTCACCGGACACAACATTCGCCGTGGTGGTGGCGAAGGCGATACTGCGTTCATAGGAACCGCAGGCGAGCACGTCGCCATTGGGGAGGGAGGCCACGCGCCCGGGCAGCTTGCGACCCGAGCCCCCGAAGTGCCGGGCCTCGATGAAGCCGAGGTCATTGTACCGATGACGGGCAAGGAAGATGTCCTCCTCCCCTGCCGCCATGAAGAGCCCTGAGCCGCCGTAGTGGTCACCCAGTGCGGTAAAGCGGCAATTGAACTGGCCGATCACCGAGATGGTGTCGTTGCGCAGGTCGAGGCCACGCGCACTGAGGCCGTTGGAGGAGCCGATCTGGCCCTGCGCGGCGAGCTGCCCGGCCGCATCCACCTGGAGGAGGTAGTAATTGTAGGATGCCTCCCCAGCGATGATGTCCGGCGCGTCGTCCATGAAGAGCATGGTGCCCTGCAGGTCGCCCAGCAGGAGCAGACCTCCGCCCGGCACGGCCAGCATGTCGCGCAGGTGACCGTATATGCCCCCGCCGATGCGCCGGAACCATTGTTCGTTGCCAGTGCCGTCCAGCTTCAGCAGGAAGGTGGCGTTGTACATGGCGTTCAGGTGGGTGGCATCGAAGGTGATGGTATCGCTGAACTGTCCGGCCACGTAGATGTTTCCCGCATCGTCATTCACCACGCCGAGCGCCCGGTCCTCCCGGTCGGCCACACCCTGCTTCGCCCAGAGCAACGTACCGTTATCACTGTAGCTTATGACAACCACGTCCATGGTGGGCTCGCCCGTGTCCTGGTCGGGGGTGCTCACGAGGATGCTACCATCCCAGGTGGCCGTGCCCTTGAATTCACCGGCCATGGTCACCTGCCCACTGGCAGAAACGGTGACGCCGTACGGCCTGTCGGATCCCAGTGTCCCGCCGCCGTGCCTCATCCAGTGCAGCGCGCCGGTGGCACGGTCCAACACCATGCAGAACATGTCGGGCGTGTAGGCCTGGGAAGTGATCGATGTGCCTTGGAATTCGGCCACGCCCTGGAACTCTCCTACCACGGCCAGGGTATTGTCCGGACCGAAGGCCAGGCGGATGCCCCGGTCGATGCCGAGCCCGCCACCCCGGACGAACCAGGTGATCTGGCCCTCGGGCGTCATCTTCGCCACAAAGCAATCGAGCGCGCCACTGGAGGTGAAGACCGAATCCGTGAAGTCGGCGTCGCCGCTGAATTCGCCGGTGATGTAGATGGCACCGCTCTCGTCCACCTTCACATCGCTCACGTGGTCGTTGCCCAGGCTGCCCACGTGGCGCACCCAGTAGGGCTGGGCGCAAACCTGTTCCGCTGCGCTGACCGCCACCAACAGCAGAACAGGGACGAGATACCGCGCGCGCATGGTGGGGTGAAGGTAGCCGGTGGTCCGATCCATCCGGGGTCCAGCGCCACCTCATGAACGGGGAAAGGCCCGTAGGCTCGACCTCGCCCTATCGGCCCCTGCTCAACTGGATATACCCGGTATGCGGGATGGTCTGTCCGCTGCGCAATTCCATTAATTCGAAGTAGTAAACTCCGTCGGGAAGCGTCTGGTGGTCTTCATCACGGCCATCCCACGAAAGGTGTTGCGTGGCCTGAATGAAGCGCACCTCCTGCCCCCAGCGATTGAACAGGCGCAAATGGAACGCGGTGGTCGCGCCACCCTCCAGGATGAACTGGTCGTTCTGGCCGTCGCCATTCGGGGTGAAGATATTGGGGATGATGATCGAGCAATCGTCCACCAGCACGGTGAAGCTGCCCTGCACATCCGGACAGGTACCGCCATCAGCGACCACGGTGTAGGTTGCTTCGCCGTTCTGTGCCACACCGGACCAATCGGGACCAGCGCCGATCGCGGCACCATCTGGGCCGTACCAGGTGAACTCACCGGAGGACCCGTTCACATGGAGCACGAGGGGTTCACCTTCGCACAAGGCCGAGGCCCCACTGATCACGGGAACGGCCGGAGGCGACTGCACCAGCACCACAACCGCAGCCGGTGATCCGGGGCAGGCGTTGATCAGTGGCAAGCACACATATGCGCCCGAGGCACCGACGCCGATACTGTTCAGCGTGTAGCTCTGCGTGGAGGCCGTTCCCTGGGGTGTGGCCCACTGATAGAACGTGGCGCCGGATGCTGAAGCAAAAAGCGACAGGTCATCGCCTTCGCACAGGAGCGTATCGCCACTGATGACCAGGGTGCCGGGGGTCGGCCCCACGCTCACCACAACGGGGAGCGCCGGCCCGGTGCAATCGCCTTCGGTCTGGGTCACGTACAGGGTATCGCTGGCGAGTTGCCCTCCCCCAATGTACGCAGCTCCTGTGGCCAACGGATCGGTGAGTGCCTCGTCCGCGTACCAGGTGATGGTGCCCGAACCAGTGGCGGAGAGCACCAACGTATCGCCTGCACAGATCGAGTCGCCCGTCGCTTCCAGTGGCTGTGTGAAATTCTGCAAGAGCACGGTCGCTGCATCGGAAGTGGCCGTACATCCAAAACCATCGGTCACCTGCAGGGTGTAGTCGCCCGGCGCGAACACGAGAAGATCCTCGGTGGTGCCCCCTCCGGGTACCCAGAAATAGGTGTAGTCACCGGTGGGGCCGTCCAGTAGCACGCTACCGCCACCACAAATGGAGAAGGGACCGGGATCGAGGGAAACGGACACGGAACTGCTGACGACCTCGGCGTTCAGCTCCAGTTGCGTTCCACAGGCCGTAACCAAGCAGCTATAGGTCCCGGCGGAATCGACCAGCTGCACCAGTCCACTGCCCGAGAATGGCGGGTTCCATTGCACCTCGGTGATCCCGCCGCCCAGGATCTCCAGCGCGCCTGTTTCGCCGGGGCAGAGCACATTGTCCGGCTGCATGCTCAAGCTGGGCGTGGCGAACTGGTTCACGTACGCGGGCCCGTTGAAGAGGGCACAGCCTTGATCCGTGTAGGCCGTCAGGTAGTAGGTGCCCGGCATCGAAACGAAGATGCTGTCGTTGTTCCCTTGCAGCGGTCCGTCCGGCCCGATCCAATCATACTGGTTCGAGAGGAAGGAGGTCCAGAGCAAGGCCGTATCGCCGGGACAGACCAGTACCGGTTCCACGGTGATGGGCGGCGGTTGAGCCTGGACCACCTGGAAGGAGATGAAGTCCTTGCAGAAGGCCCCCTGGGTATTGGTACCGATCACCAAGAAACCGCCGAGACCCCACACCAGCACGGTGTCCTGTCCGGGTGATACGGAGTACATCCCGGGCGGCCCGGTGATCTCCATTTCGGTGCATCCGGTACAATGGACCGGCACAGCGAGGGTATCACCGAGGCACAGCACGACATCCCCCACCGGCACGATCTCGGGCGCAGCGATGTGGAAGTAGACGCTATCGAAGACGTCGAACGCGAGCGTGTCATCACCGCAGCCTTCCACATGCAGGGTGATATGTACATGCAGGGGGTACCAGCCATCGGTCTGTACCACCTGGTTCCAGAACAGCCCCTGGTTCGGATAGACGTTATTGGACCCACAACCACCAATTGTACCATATTCCGCAAATATGGGCTGGGTGAGCACGGTGGGCGTCCCATCCACGTACCAGGTGGTCAGCAGATCACCGGACATGCAGGTGCCGGGGGCACAAACGAGGATCGTGTCCTGCTCGTCGAATGGCACGCCCATGTATGAGAATTGGAAGTCCGTGTCGGTGATGTTGGGCAGGTCCTGATCACTCAGCACAGTGATCGGGATCTGGTTGGTGCCCGTACAACCGTTCGGGGCGGTGACCACCAGGGTGTACACACCGGATCCGGTCACCGGTATCACGGACCCGCCGACAGGGGTGCCGTTCACGAACCATTGGAACGTGTAGCCCGGCTGCAGGTTGTTCGTTTCCAGGGTGGTGGGCACTTCACAAATGGAGAACACGTTGAACGGTCCCGGAAAAGCGGGAGCACCACCCAGCGATGCCCAGGCTATCGGCGCAGGGAGCACAGTGAGATGGATGGAATCCGTACTGGTGTAGCATCCGTTGCTGGCGGTCTGGGTGCGCCAGTACCAGCCGGTGGACCAGGCATGAATGGTATCCATATCCGATGCACCGGTACTCCACACCTCATCGACGTTCCACGAGATCGTACGCGCAGGATCGCAAACGCAATACGGGCAGGCCGGCCGGTGGATCTCATGTGGCCAGAAGAGCGTATCGCCCCCGCACTGGACCACATTGTCCGTGAGAACACCCGGCTCGCTGAGCACCGTCATCTCGGGTATCTGCCGATCGCACACGTTTCCATGGCGCACAAAGGGGTCGTAAGGCTGGCGGCTGCCCACGTATCCACGGGCGATGAAACCGTCCAGGCCACCCCCGCTGAGGATGGACGCGTAGGTGGTATAGTGGTCGTCTCCGCAGTAAACCGGTGCTCCTTCCACCGCAGGCGGGCAGGCTTCGAGATCCTCGCCCCAGTCGCTGCTCTCGCTGGGGAAGTTGAGGAGTTCGGCAAAGGCACCGCAGAAGACCAGCTCCCCGTTGGAAAGGGACGTGATCGCACCGGCCAGCTTCTCCTCATGCCCGCCGAACTGTTGGGCTTCATTGATGGACGTGGTGGTCGCATCGTGCTCGGCGATGAAGAGGTCCTCGGTTCCAACAGCGATGAAGATCCCGTTGGCAGCGTAGTGTTGCTGAAGGTCCTCGAAGGCGCACTGGAACGTGCCGAGGATGGCCACCGTGGTTCCTCGCTGATCGAGACCGGTCGCATGCACCGCATTCGCAGAGCCGGTGGTGGAGGACTGTTGAAGATCGCCGTTCGAGCCTGCCTTGATCAGGAAATAGGCCTTGGGTTGCGCGCTCGGGATGGTCTGTTGGGTGTCGCCGAACCAGGTGAGCGCGCCCTGGTTGTCCCCACAGAAGTAGAGCGAGCCGTTATCGCCCAGTTGCAGATCCACGGGAAGCTGATAGGCCGCTCCACCTATCCGGCGGAACCATTGCTCCTGCCCGGCCGCATCCACTTTGAGCAGGTACATTTGATTGAGGGCCGTGTTGGGGTGCGGGATGCCGAAGGAAATGGTCTCGCTGTACGTGCCCACGGCGTAAGCGGCACCGCTCGCGTCCACGGTCACGTCGGCAGCACGGTCATCATGAGGGGCTTCACCATGCACGAGCCATTGGGCGGCACCATCCGGAGCGTAGCTGGCCACGAAGACATCGCTCCCCGGCGTGCTCGTGTCCGGATCGATCATGCTGGAGAAGGTGCCCGCATCGAACACGGCGGTGCCCCGGAACTCTCCTGTGAGCAGCACGCGGCCGTCCGCACCCACGGCGACCCCGGCGGCACGATCGGTGTAGGCGGCACTACCTCCGGTGCGCACCCACACGAGGGATCCGTCGGTACCGGACAGTTTCGCTACGAAGAGGTCGGTGCTGCCGCCCTGGGCGATCACCGTACTGCCGAAAAGATCCGCGGTTCCCTGGAACTGCCCGCATACCACGACCGAACCATCGGGAGCGGCACATAACCGTCCGGCCAGGTCCAGACCCGGGCCTCCTGCGCGCACCAGCCACTGCACAGCACCCGCCGCGTTCTGCTTCAGCACGAAAATGTCGCTGAGCCCCGTGGACACCGGCACCTGGCCTGCCACCGTACTACCCGGACCGAACTCGCCGGTGGAGAAGAGCACATCGCCAGGGCCGCTGCACACATCCGTGAACCGTTCGTTGCCGAGGCCCGTCGCTTTGGTCGCCCAGTACTGGGCTGAGCAGAACAAGGACACACCGCAAACACCGACCAGGCCAATGACTCTTGCGACCATGACCTTCCAAATATAAACGCCTGAACGGAGCATGGAACCGTGCTTCGCGATCGTCGTTCCTTGAACCACCACTGCTGTTCCCTTGTGCGATCCTGCTGATGCTTGACCCGGAACGTCCTTCATGCCGCATCCGATCACCTTTGGTTCCAGATCCTTCGACCCGGACCTTCCGATCATCGGTAAGGAGTAGGCTCCGGCCCTTTGAACGATGCAGTGTATCCGTGCATTTGCGGATCCCGCCCAACAAACACCAGCATCATGCCTTCCACGCTCCAACGCAAGATCGCGATCCTCAAGAACGCCGCAGTTGCGGGGAAAGTCCATGCCTTCGAGGAATTCGAATCGAATGTGCCCTACATGTACCTGGATGTCGCAGGCCAGGTGACCGTGGGCATCGGCCATGCGATATTGAGCGAGGAGGCGGCCTGTCAGTTGCCGTTCAAAAGCGCGGACGGGACACCGGCATCGCGAGAGGTGATCGTGGCAGCATTCAAAAAGATACACTCCGGGCGTCAAGCCCAACGCGAGAAGGCCAAGCCCGCCTCTTCCTTCGCCGGACTGACCGATCTGATCCTCGCCGAGACTGACATCTACCGCTTGGCGCAGCAGGACATCGCGTCGCACGAACACCTGCTACGCGGAAAATTCCCGGACTACGACAGGTATCCCGCAGCGGTTCAAGAAGCCTTGCTGGACATGATCTTCAGCATGGGCTTGAACAAGCTGATGACGGGCTACCCCAGGTTCGTGGCGGCCGTGCGTGCGCAGGATTGGGCCACTGCGGCCGCCCATTCCGGTCGAAGGCAGGTACAAGGATCACGCAACCTGGCGATCGCGGGCAAGTTGCGAAGTGCTGCGGGCAACGGTGCGACGGCCGCACGATGAATGGCCATGGTCCACTTCTTGGGCAAGGCTCCGGACGTGCTTACTGTTTTCACCGGTCGGGTGCATCATGCAAGCCACACGGTGCGGGGTCGCAAGTCGCATGCGAACCGTGCCCGCCGGAAGATCGCCGTTCGTTGAACACGCTGAACGGTTGAACGGTCATCCCGGTACGTTCATTTGATCCCGACCCCGGCCACCGGATGAACCCGCATCTTTGATCCATACGGTACGAACAGTACACAAAGAACGGACCTGAAAACCAATAAACCCAACGAACATGGCATTCCGAGCAGACCTGAGCATGAATGGCAAAACCTACCGCCTGCTGCACTGCAGCTACGCGCTGAGCCGCGATGTGGACCCTACCGGCCGCCCCGCGAGCGAGGTGAAAGGCGGCACGATCTCCTTTGAGATCGAGAGCACCGAGGACACCAGTATCTGGGACCTGATGATCGCCCAGTTCAAGAGCGTGGATGGCACCATCACCTTCAAGAAGCGCGACGAGGACGCGAAGATGAAGGAGTTGAAGTTCACGACGGCGTACGTGGTGGCCCTGAGCGAGAACTTCGACAGCGTGGGCGGCAACCCCATGAGCCTGAGTTTCACGCTCAGTGCGCACAAACTGAAACTCGGCAGCGAGGAACTCGAGAACGAGTGGCCGATCTGAGGCTGCTTTACTTGAACACTGGAAAAGCCCGGGGCGAGGCATTCGACCTCACCCCGGGCTTCCCAGAGAGGATCACCGCATGTTTTCCGGTAACTTATTGAGATGGTAACGACGATGCAACAAGATCATTCATCTCCAGATCAGCCATGGTAAAATATCTGGTATCACAAGAACTGGACCGCGAATTGAGGATCAACAAGGGCCTCGCGGGTCAATTGATGGAGAAGGCGACCGGGCTGCACAGCAACCCGAAAGACGCTGAGAAAGCGAAAGAATCGCTGGTCGCATTATATGAATGCCGCCACAGGTTGGCGCGTCTCTTGGCGGATACGGAACGCTTATTGCGCGCCTCGGCATCGATCACACGCCATGTCGCGCATGATGCGGCACGGAGCTCGCTGCATGGATCACGGGGACATATCAGTGGGAATGCGAAGCAACTCATCGCGGAGCTGCGCTACCATCTGGACAAGCTGGATGCCGCTATCGGGTTGGCACAGGGCATGAACAGCAAGCCAGCGGAACGGCTGAGATCCACCCTTGAATTGATCGAAGACATCACCACCAACATGGCGAAAGCGGGGGGAAGTGGATACACGGGCGTTCCGGAATACAGGGCGCCGGACACATCCGCCAATGCGGACCCGGCACAAGCCCTTGGTACGGCGCTGGTACTACTTGCGGTGCTCATCACGAAATGGACCGAACGCGTCAGCAAACAGAGACCCTGATCCTCCATACAAATGACCCATTACATCCATCACCAGCGCCTTACTGAAGGCAAGGACTACACCATCGGGAATTTCCGCATCACGGGAAGCCGCATCCGGGGCTACTTCCTGGAGCCGGGCGGTCCCAGTACGAAGGAATCGGGCAAGGACCGGCGCATACCACCGGGCACGTACGATCTGGTGTGGCATTCCGGTGATCGGTTCCGGGGTGTGCTCAAGCTGTACAACGCGGACGTGCCCGTGGAGCGCGCCATCCTGATCCACGGGGGAAACCGTGGAAAAGATACTGAAGGGTGCCTGCTTCCGGGAACCGTGGCCGGCGGCGACTATGTGACCCACAGCCGCGACATGCTGCAGGCGATCAACAAATTCGTGCGGAAGGTGGGCATCAAGAACGTCAAAGTGGTGATCACGGAGATCTCCTCCGGCAGCGCACAAAGGGCCGTTGCATGATGCGCACGTTGTACGTCATCATGGTCCTGTGCACACTGGGCTGCGCATCACCCCCGGACGTTGCGGAGCACCAACTCGCGCAGACGGAAGTTCCCGGAACAACTGTTCAACGACCGGACGATCCGGGTAGCGCGTATGCCGCACTGCTGGCCAGTCCCACATCCGGGGCCGCCCAACGCGACTGGTTCAAGGCTTTTCCTGCGGACCATGCCGAACTGCGCCAATTGTTCGGATTCGAGGAGGTCACACCGGATTCCGTGGTTTTCGGACCATACTATGAGCAAGGCGACCCCATGATCACCGCGTTCTTCAACCTGGACAGCGTCCCCGTGGAGCAGGTCGCAGGCAAGGCCATAGGCATCGCCATGAACGGCGTTTGGCAGGAGGATGGCGTGGGCCTGTTCCAATTCCACCTGACCCGTCATTTCGCGACCTGGACCGGGACCTATCTGCGCCTGTTGGATGCACTCTCTGCGGCGGAACAGGCCGGTTTCTGGCGCTTCTACACCGACGGCCCCGAAGCCTACCCGGCGGATGACAAAGCGCAGCTGCGTTCACAGTTGAGCAAGAATGCGCGCCAGCTCGTCGTGGTCGATTCGGTATTGAAGCTTCCTCGTCCGGAACACTGAATCCCCGCGGGGCCATGATGCACCGGGTCGTATCCAACGGACGATCCATGCCGTTGATTTGCATGCGCCGCATCGAACCGACCCATCAGCGCATGACCAACTCCACCAATACCGAGATCCGTCTCCTTACCGGTGTGATCGACCGGACCCGGCAATACACGCTCCAGTACATGGAGCACCTGCAGGACGTGGACCCGCACCACGAATTCGTCTGTGAAGGCAAGCGACTGAACACCTTGTTCTGGCTGACCGCGCACCTGACCGCGACCGAGAACGGGCTGTTGTTGCTGGCCACGGGCGGACCCTTCGAGAGGTTCAGCTGGGCCAAGCACTACGGCCCTGGATCCACCGGCCTGCCCAAGGATCAATGCCCGCCCTACAAGGAGGTGCGCGCTACCATGGACGCGGTACACGATCGGGCCATGACCCATCTGCCGACATTGGAGGATATCGTACTCGAGAGGCCAAACAATACCGGGTTCTTGCGATTCGGCCCCTTGATGCGCGATGTGCTCATTCAAGCCATCCGGCACGAGAACTACCATACGGGCCAGATCGGATGGCTGTGCAAACTGTACGGGCGGAAAACCGTATGATCCCGCAGAGCGGACCAGCTTCAACGGACTTGTGACGGCCTGA
>JAFDZE010000074.1:15238-19604 GCA_018267155.1 Bacteroidota bacterium
GGTTGACCCCGCCTGCACTCGAATTGCTGCACGCGGTAACGGGCGTCCCCATGAACCTGCTCGAACGTGCCCGGATCCGGCCCGCACGCGACAATTGGATCCGCGTACCATGGTATCGTTACCATCGGGGCGGGGCGATGACCGTTGGACGGACGATCTGGTTCACCCGCAAATGGTACGATGCGGCCGGGTATGGCGATGGCTCACCACTGGCCACCTGGAACTGGCTGGCACATCTGGCCCATGAAACAGGTCACCTTCCGCAAGCTGAACGGTTCGGTCGGCACATCCTTGGCAAAGCCCGTTACATCATGGCCTTCGCCGCACAGTACGCCCAACGCGCGCTCATGCTGCGTTCCGATCCGCACGACGGGGCACCACTGGAGTTCGAAGCCGACCACGGCCGCTGGGTGCTGCTGCAACTGGTCGGCGACCGGCCCCTCGCCCACCCGCTCCTGCACGCACTGCACATGCGCGATGCACAAGCGGTACGTGCGCAGTGCCACCAATGCGCATCACGCATCGCTGACCTGTCGCAACGATACGCGGAGCACAAGCGCAAGGTCCTCCTGCACACCTGATCCACTCACGGTCGATCAAGGCTCGCCGCCGGTGACCCCGTGATGGGAATGGCCGGGCCCAGGAAGCGAGGAGAGGCGCCGAGCAAGGTGTTGTACACGGCCTTCGCACAGGCGAACGGCTCGCGCACGGCACTGCCCGCACAGCAGCTTCCTCCGGGCGGATCGGCCGCCACGCCCACCACGTCCAGACCAGCCTTGCGGGCCAGAAACACCGCGCGGGGCAGGTGGAATGCTTGCGTCACGACCACCGCACCATCCACTCGGAACACCTCCCGTGCCCGCACCATGGTATCCCACGTGTCAAAACCCGCGTGGTCCAGGAACACATGATCGGCGGCCACGCCATGATCCAGCAACCAGGTGCGCATGGCGTTCACCTCATCATATCCGGTGGCGCCGTGATCGCCACTCAGGAGCAGCCGTTGCACATGGCCGTTCCGATAAAGTTCGAGCGCCTTTTGCAGTCGTTCTTCCAGGCAGGCCGACGGATCATCACCGTTCACCCGACAACCGGGCACGATGGCGGTGTACCGACTTGGCAGCGCAGTGCCCGCTGCCAACAGTCGCGGTCGCGATCCATTCAGCACCTTGTCCTGCATATCCACGGCAAAGGCCACACACAGGGCCACCAGGTACAACACGAGCTTCGCTGCCCTGGCCGCACGTTCCATCGGGGGCCAAACTACACGCATACCCGGCTCTGCCGATGGCATGCTCTGTGCAGGTGCGGCCCTACCTTCGTCCCGATGAACAAGCTCCTCTGCGCCCTGGCCGGTCTCTGCTGCCTTACCGCCTCCGCGCAACGGGACCCACAACGGCCCTTGGTGCAATTCAGCGGCGTAGTGGTCACGGGCGACAGCCTGCTGCCGGTGCCCTTCGCGCAGATCGCCACGGTAGGCAGCTACCGGGGAACGGTGAGCGACGTGTTCGGGTACTTCAGCTTCGTGGCCCAGGTGGGCGACACGCTGGGCTTCGCCGCCGTGGGTTTCAAGCGCGACTGGTTCGTGGTGCCCGATACGGTGAAAGAATCGAAATACTCCATGATCCACGTGATGCATCCGGACACCATCCTGCTGGATCCCGTGATGGTGACCCCGTGGCCCAGCAAGGAACAGTTCGCACAGGCCTTCCTGAACCTCCGGCTCACCGAGGACGCGTACCAGACGGCGTTGCGGCACCTGAACAGCGCCGAGGCCATCCAGCGCATGGAGAACTTCCCGAGCGACCCCGGATTGAGCCAGCAGATGGGCACGGCCATGGCGAATACGAAATTATATCAACAAGGAGGTATGCCGACGATCAGCCTGTTGAACCCGATCGCCTGGGCGCAGTTCATGCAGGCGTGGCGAAGCGGGAAGTTCAAGAGCAAAAAGCAGTAGCGGCCTGGTGGCGGCCCGGCCCGGGATCGAGCGTGACCGATGAGCTTGGAACACGACCAAGGGCCGTACGCCCCCCGCGACCGGTGCCTTGCTCCAGTCCCCGGTGCAGTTGAAAGGTCATCGAACCCCACGGCTCTGCACGCATTCCACGCCACGGATCGCAGGCTCCGAATAACTTTGGCACAGGCGTTGCCAAGGCAAGAACACCGGACAACACCGGACACGATCATGAGAAACACCATCTCTCGCACGACCGGACTCACACTGAGCGCGCTCGTGCTTTTCACGGTCACCACGGCAAGCGCACAGACGCAGATCAACCCGCAACTGGGCCTCACGTACCAGAACCTGACCGGCAAGTTGGTACAGGGCCAGGACTTCAAAGGGTCCGTCGGGTATACGCTGGGCGCCGACCTGCGCTTCGGCAACCGGCTCTTCTTCCAGCCGGGCGTCTTCCTGAGCCGCAATCGCACGATCAGCAGCTACGACGGTGGCAATGTGATCGAGAGTGAAAGCAAATTGATCACCACCAACCTGAAGTTGCGGGCCCTGGTGGGCTACCGGATCATCGACAGCTACCAGTTCGACCTGCGGCTGGTCGCGGGCCCCAGCTACGATGTGCTGATGAGCGTGGACGGCAAGGACAACAACGGCATCGCCTGGAACAAGGGCGACTTCAGCACCGGCTCGTTCAACGTGGAGGCCGGTCTCGGCTTCGACATGGGCATGTTCACGCTGGCCCCCATGGCGAGCTTCGGCCTCAACCGGGCATTCAGCGATGCGGCGAGCGTGAAGGACATCGACAGCAGGTACATCACCTATGGCCTCACCATCGGCGTCAATTTCGGCGACGATGACAAGAACGACTGAGGATCCCTTTAACAGGAAGGCCCTCCCGGCGTTCGGGAGGGCCTTCCTGTTATCAAGTACAGCTTCAGTCCTTGATGATGCGGGCGGTCCGCACGGAACGTCCGGAAGCGCGCACGACGTATATCCCGGATGGCAACGTGGATACATCGATCAGGACCCGGCCCGGTGCGGCCTTCTGGCTGAGCAGTACACGGCCAGCAAGATCCAGCACACGCACATCCACCCGCTCGTCCGTGTTGAAGAAGAATGAGGTCGCAACAGGATTCGGAACCGGGATCAGATCCCGCATTTCCAACTCGGCAAGTGCGGTAGGCAGGTCCGAGCAGACATCTTCCGCGCCACAGACCACATTGGCCAGGAATCCGGAGAGATAATTCATCGCGCCTTCGTTATCGTAGTTGAGGTAGCCCACGTGATCCGCCTGGTCGTAACTGCGGAAACAATCGGGCACCCCGATGTTCACCATGCGCGTGTACATATCACCGCTTCCCGAAGCGATCAGGCCAGTGGGGATCCCGACCACGCTCACCTCCTGCGTACCGTACGGCACAACATTGTCACCGGTCTCGTGCATGCTGCACAGGGGCTGATCCCCGGGTTGGATCCAGCTGGTGTCCCCGATGGCACCGCTCATGCTCCAGCAGGCCAGTACATCGCTGGAATAGCCGGGCCATCCGCTGAGTCCTTCAAGGCCACCGAGCGCTGCCGTGTCCCCGTATATCGCCGGCGGGATCTCGCTCTGCTGGTCCAGGTAGGCCACATGGATCGCACCGATGCCCCCCGCACTCACGCCACCCACGATGATCCGCTCTGGATCGATGTGGTAGGGATTCCCGTCCTCGGCCACCGTTTTGCGCAGGAACCGGATGGCAGCACGCAGATCATGGGCACAACGCAACACGGCCAGGGTGGTCGTGTTGGCGTTCGGGAGGAAAAATCCTACGCGATAATCAGGGGCAATTGCCACGTAACCCCTGTGCGCGAGATACTCGCAGATCGGGGCCACATCGGCCCGGGCCCCGCCGATGAAGGAACCTCCGAAAGCCACCAGGACGACCGGTCTTCCGGACAAGGTATCGCCGATAGGCGAGTAGATGTCCATCCGCAGGTCCACAGGTGTGGTACCATTAACGGGGATGTTGCTGCCGAAGGTCACCGCGGTGGTGACCGTTACTTCCGCGAAATGGGCGGGATCGGTATAACGGCCATCGATGCATTCGGTTTGAGCCCATGCCGGGGATCCGAGCATGATCGC
This sequence comes from Bacteroidota bacterium, assembly GCA_018267155.1. GTDB lineage: Bacteria > Bacteroidota > Bacteroidia > Flavobacteriales_F > PHOS-HE28 > PHOS-HE28. The sequence continues at coordinate 19,324 of JAFDZE010000074.1, forward strand.
GATCGCGAAGGCGGAAAGTTGTTTCATGTGTCAGGTTCAGTGCGCGCAAAGTACGTGAGCACATCGTCGTTCAAATAGCCGTCGCCCAAGCTCCACCTCGCATCGACGTCGACCCGGTTTCCCCCCATGAATGCCTGAAGCCCAAAACACCGAGCCCCGCTCGGGGCGGGGCTCGGATCGCACGGACCGCTTCCCAGCGGAACCGATCTGTTGCACCAAGCTTACGGGCTTGGGCTTGCTGTGGCCGGACTTACGGGCCCGGTCTTGTCTTTCGTGCGCCA
>JAFDZE010000075.1:0-4354 GCA_018267155.1 Bacteroidota bacterium
CGGTGCGCTTTCGCTTACCCACGGCGCCAGCGACCGCATGCCCTTCGCCGATGCAACCTTCGATCGGGTCTTCTGCATCAACGTGGTCTACTTCTGGGACGATCCCGCCGCCCACCTGCGCGAAGTGCGCCGCGTGCTGAGGCCCGGGGGAACCTTCACCGCCGTGCTGCGCCGAAAGACATCCATGGAAAATCTGCCCTTCGCGGCGCATGGGTTCACCATGTACGAGCAGGCCGATTGGGAAGTGGTGCTGCAACGCAACGGCTTCGCTCCGGTGAGTACCACGGTGATCCAGGAACCAGGCGTGGAATACGAAGGGAAGAAGTACCGGCCGGAGAGCTTGGTGATGGTGGCGGGGTTCGCGTGAGGCCGTTTCGGCCGCAACAATGGCCTTTCGTGCCGACCCCATACTGCCCAAGCCCGTCTGCGTGCCGGCGGGAACACGCCCTCACGGCCTACCCCGACCAACTCCTACTCGATCACCAGCGGAAAACTGACCTCGATGTCCGTTTCGCCACCCGCGTAGGTGATGTCGCCGCTGCTGACGCCGCTCGCGGTCTTGTCCGGTTGGTGGCGAAGCGTGACCACCACGGTGCCGTTGCTCGCTGCACCTACCGTCCACACCGTCTCCAACCCGATGGGATGCCCATTGGCGTCCGCGTCATCGTAGGCCACCGTTGCGCTCGCACCGCTCACCTGGTAGAAGAACTGGTGAACATCGCTTTCCGCCTCGATCTCCTGTGTGATGTCCTCGGCGGGGCTCCCGCTCTCGTTCAGCACTTCGACGTGTACATGGTACACACTGTCCGCGCTGAGTGTATCGCCGTGGATCACCGGTGCATTCCCACCACTTCCATCGAGGTCGGTGAACTCCATGTGCTTGTGCTCAGCGCCTCCCACGGAATGGAAATGGAGCCTGAGCGTGGTGATGAGCTCCTCTTCATTCGTTGGCGGAGGCGGGGTGATGGGATCAACCTCGTCCCGTTTGCACGCGGTGATCGTTGTACTGGCGATCAGCGCATAGGCCAGGTACTTCAGTTTGGTCTTCATGCTCCTTGGTTCTTGTTTTCGATGTCGTTCTTCGTTCTCCTGTTCATTCAGTTGGGGCTTCCGAACCGGTAGGTGATCCAGAGGGCGATTTCCAGGCCGCGCGCATCGGCGTAGTAGCGGAACCGGTCCAGGTAGTCGCGGTAGGCGGCGTTCAGGAGGTTGCTCCCCCGTAGTCCGAGGCGCAGTTCGCCCTTCCCCAGCGGCCGGGAGGCCGATGCCGACAGGCCGAGCAGGTGATAGGTCGGTGGTGGAGAAGCAAGGTCCACGCCCACAGGTATTCTTTCCTGTACGAGAACCAGATGGCTCGTGGTGGCGAACTCCAGGTGTCTCCACTTGCCGGTGGTACGTGGTGCGTACACGAGGGTGTTTTCCAAGCGGTCCGATGGCATCTGGAAGAGCCATTCATCCTTCACCAGATCTCGCCCATGCACAGTGGACGCACGCAGGCGCCAGGTGAACGGTCCGACGAGGCGCAGATCGAAGGATGCATCAAGGCCGCTGATCAGTGCGTCGGTGGCCACGTAGTTGAAGACGGGAAAGGCGCCCCGGACCGTGAGTTCCAAGCTGGATGGGCGCAGATAGATGAAGTTGTCGATAAGCGATGCGTGCGCGGTGAGCGAGGCATGTGCCCGGCCGTGCAGAAGTGCGGTCCCTATCTCCAGCACCGACTTGTACGCCCGTTCACTGCCGAGTGTGGGGTCGCCGATCTCGATCGCTGCCGCACCGTGATGCAGCCCTTCGCTGTACAATTCGCTCACATGGGGCGGGCGGAACGCGCTGCTCAGATTGAAGCGCACCCGCGTGCTGTCGCGCACACTCCAGTTCACACCCGCGCTGATGGCACGGTTCAGGAACCGGTGCTCCGGACGGATCAGGACATCGGAATCGTTGTACTTGGCTACCTCCAGGTGCGTGGTCTCCAGCCGGAAACCCACCTCCAACTCCACACGCTCCGTGATGGTGTAGTGCTCGATCACAAAAGCCCCGGCGCTCTGTTTCCGGTAGTTCGGTATGAGCGGGCGGATCCCTGTCCCCGGGATGTTGATGTTCTCCTGGTACAGGCCGGAAACGCCGACCTTTCCATGTATGTGCTTGCCGATCCAATGCTTGAAGGCGGCCTCACCGGTGTGCGTGACCAGGTGTAGGTCCAAGGCCGGTCTATCGCTGCGCCCACCGCGGCGGATATCGTACTCCTGCCGTTCATCATCCTGGTAGCCATAGGTGAGCGCCACACGGCCGCGCTCGGAAACAGCGTAGCCCGCCTCAGCTTTGGCGAGCACATGCTGCACTTCCTGCCTGGGCGCCGCGATCTCGCGAGTGGGCTCACCCACGTACCATGGCGTTCCGCTCGCGATCGCGTTCTGCAGGTCGGTGAGGTTGCCGATGTGCGCGGCGCGTAGAATGCCCAGGTCCCGCGCATACCAGCTCCCGTAGGCCGAGGCGTTCCAGCGGTGGTCGCGGAAGCCGATGGACGCAGAAGCACCGGTCTCGTGCATGCCCGTATTGCTCAAGTTGTAGTCCGCAGCGCGACTGTCGGCCATACTTCGCCCACTACCCTGCACACGCCAACCCATGCCGGTCACGCCCTTCACCCCGCCTTGCAACAGGGCATTGCCACCGATGCCAAGCCCGTTCAGCATCCCCAGTGCACGTACCTCACCGCTCAACGGACCACTGCGGGGTAGTTCCACCGGTTCAGTGATCACCACACCACCGATCGCATCGCTGCCGTACTGCACGCCGGCCGCGCCTTTCACCACGGTGATCCGATCACTGCTGAAGGGATCCAGGTTTGGCGCGTGTTCACTGCCCCACTGCTGGTCCTCCTGACGCACCCCTTGGTTGAGGATCAATACCCGGTTGCCTGTGAGGCCGTGTACCATGGGCTTGCTGATCGTGGGGCCGCTGTTCAGGGTGGTCACGCCCGGTATCACCGCGACCATCTCACCCAGCGTTCGCCCACTACTGCGTTCCACCGCGTCCTTGTCCAGTTGTTCATGGGCCTGTCCCACATGTTCATCGGGTCTGCTGCGTACGATCTCCGCTTCGCGCAGTTCATGCACATGGTGCTCCAGACGGATCAGGATCTCCATGCTCGCCACCAGCTTCACTGTACGTTCCACCGGTTCGCAGCCGATGTGGACGGCGCGCAACCGGTAGGTGCCTGCACAGAGTCCGGCGATGGTGAAACGGCCAGCAGAATCAGCCTGTGCGCCACGGTCCAGTTCGGCCAGGTACACCTCGGCGAATGGCAAGGCTTCCTTGTCGTGATCGTCGATCACATGGCCACTGAGCACGAGCGTACAGGAGCTCTCCTGGGCCTGCATCTGGCCAACGCCGGCAAGGGAATACAACATACCGAAAAGGAGTGAATGCCGCAAAACTCACGTGATAAGCACCCTATGGCGCATTGAACAGACCTGAAAGCGAAATGATCCCCGGCAGCACCGAGGGTTCATGCTCCGGCAAGGAGCCGATCAGCAGGTCGAAGGCGGGCCGCGGTCCGCAGCCATGGCCACGGGCCCGAACGAGTGCTTCCGCACCACTTCAACGGGCACCACACGGCGAACGACGATGGGTACGGCCGGCTCCGCCGTGGCCGATGCAACGGCCATGGGAAGACCGACCTCGCATTGGATGCAGTTGCCGGTGATCGATGCACCCTCCGTGGCATGCTCCGCTGCATGACCATCGTGCCCCAGCTCATGCCAATGCTCGCGTGGCACCAGCAAACCCACCATAACAGTGAGCAAGGTCCAGGTGGCGAGGTGGCGCAGCGATCGCATGGGCCGACAAATATACCGCCAGCACCCCACCTTACCGGAGGCCGTTGCGCTGGCAGGTAAGGGCTGTTGCCCCACAAGAGATCGGGACATCTCTGCGTCGGCCTACTTGACCGGCATTCTTTTATCGTATTATTGCGATCACATTGCCGACCCGATGGGCCGCTCCAAACACGACGAGTTCACCGTGCGCGACAACCGCATCGCGCGCTATGCCAAGGCGCTGGCGCACCCGGCGCGCGTGGCCATTCTGCGCTTCCTGATCAACAAACGCAGCTGCGTGTGCGGCGACATCGTGGACGAACTGCCCCTCGCGCAAAGCACGGTGAGCCAGCATTTGAAGGAGCTGAAGGCCGCCGGGCTGATCCAGGGCGAGATCGAGGGCACCACCGTGTGCTACTGCATCGACCCCAAGGCCTGGGCTATGGCGGAACAGTGCCTGGGCGACCTGCTCAAAAGCTTCATCGACGGCGGGTCCTGCTGCGCTCCGGCCAAACCAACGATCGCAACAAAACGATAGA
>JAFDZE010000075.1:4369-4891 GCA_018267155.1 Bacteroidota bacterium
CATGAAAACCCCGAACGCCATCAAGCAAACGGTACGCGCCAAATACGCCGAGATCGCCCAACAGGACCGCGCCGACAACGCCGCCTCCTGCTGCGGCAGCGGCGGGTGCAGCACCGAGGTGTACAACATCATGACGGACGACTACTCCAAGCTGGAAGGCCATGTGGACGAGGCCGATCTGGGCCTGGGCTGCGGGCTGCCCACGCAGTTCGCGGGCATCAAGCCGGGCGATACCGTGCTGGACCTGGGCTCCGGCGCGGGCAACGACTGCTTTGTGGCGCGGCATGAGGCCGGCCCCGACGGCCGCGTGATCGGCGTGGACTTCACCCCGGAGATGATCGCCAAGGCGCGGGCCAATGCGCAACAGTTGGGCTATGCCAACGTGGAGTTCCGCGAAGGCGACATTGAGCAACTGCCGCTGAGCGACGCCATGGTGGACGTGGTGGTGAGCAACTGCGTGCTGAACCTGGTGCCGGACAAGAAGAAGGCGTTCAGCGAGATCTTCCGCGTGCTGAAGCCCGG
>JAFDZE010000075.1:4909-19759 GCA_018267155.1 Bacteroidota bacterium
GTCTCCGGCGCCATGCAGGAAAGCGACTACCTCGGCATCATCCACCAATTGGGCTTCGGTGAAGTGACCGTGCAAAAACGCAAGGCCATCACCTTGCCGGACGATATCCTCGCCAACTTCCTCAACGCCGGAGAACTCGCCGCGTTCAAGGCCAGCGGCACGGGCATCTTCAGCATCACCGTTTCGGCCACGAAGCCCGAGGTGAAAGCGGCAAAGGAAGAATTGAAGGCGGCGTGCTGCGGCAGCGGGAGCGCGTGCTGCTGAGGATCGGGGGCCGGTCGATACCGCATTTCGGGTCCAGGAATAGCTTTGGTCGATGTTGACCCCAACCCCGTGATGCGCAAATTCCTCTTCCTCCTGCTCCTTGCCTTGGGCAGCGCCGCCGCTTCCGCCCAAACCCCCACGCACACCTTCACAGCCGCCAATGGTGCCTTCTTGCTCGACGGCCAACCTTTCCGCATCATCGGCGCCGAGCTGCACCCGGCCCGCATCCCGCGTGAGTACTGGCGCCACCGCATCCAGATGGCCAAGGCCATGGGCTGCAACACCATCAGCAGCTACGTGTTCTGGAACGACCTGGAACCCGTGGAGGGCCAGTTCGACTTCCGCACGGAACGGCGCGACATGGCCGCATTCATCCGCCTGTGCGCCGAAGAAGGCATGTGGGTGCTGATCCGCCCCGGCCCCTACGTGTGCGCCGAATGGGACCTCGGCGGGCTGCCGCCCTGGCTGCTGGCCGATCCCGGCATCAAGCTGCGCTGCATGAACCCGCGCTACATGGAAGCCGTGGAGCGATACATCACCGCCTTCGCCAAGGAGATCGTTCCGCTGCAAGTGACGCACGGCGGGCCCATCCTGATGCTGCAGGTGGAGAACGAATACGGCAGCTACGGCAACGACCGCACCTACATGGAGACCTTGCGCAACCTGTGGAAGCAGCACGGCATCAACGTGCCCTTCTACACCGCCGACGGACCATGGCCTGCGGCGCTGGAGGCCGGCAGCCTGCCCGGTGCCGCCGTGGGGCTGGACAGCGGGCGAAACCCGGGCGACTTCAACGCCGGTGCACAGGTGGCCAACGGCATGCCCGTGCTCAGCAGCGAGACCTACCCCGGCTGGCTGACCCACTGGGGTGAAAAATGGCAGCGGCCCGACACGGCGAAGCTCGCCCAGCAGATCCGGTTCCTGCTGGAGAATGGCCACTCGTTCTGCTTCTATGTGCTGCACGGTGGCACCAACTTCGGCTTCACCGCCGGATCCAACTCCGGACACCCCACCGAGTTCCAGCCCGATGTGACCAGCTACGACTACGATGCACCCATCAACGAGCAGGGCCGGCCCACGGCGAAGTACTTCATGCTGCGCAAGCTGATCGCCGCACACAGCAAGGAGAAGCTTCCTCCCCTCCCCAAGCCCATCCCCACCATCACCATTCCGCCGATACCCATGCAGCGGTACACCGACCTGTGGCACCACCTGCCCGCACCGGTGCATGCCGCGCAACCGCTCCCCTTCGAAATGCTCGGCCAGAACCAGGGCCTCGTGCTCTATCGCACCACCCTCATCGGCGAGAAGAGCGGCACCCTCACCATCTCCGAACCACACGACCTCGCACTGGTGTTCTTCAACGGCGTGTTCATCGACACGGTGTTCCGACACGGCGCCCGGTGGACCGTAGACCTGCCCAAGACCGACGTGGCCAACCCCGTGCTGGACATCCTGGTGGAAGGCATGGGCCACATCAACTACGGACCCTACATCGTGGACCGCAAGGGCATCACCGACATGGTGCGCCTCAACGGCATGACGCTGATGGAATGGGACATGTACAAGCTGCCATTCACCCCCGCCTTCGTGCAGGACATCGGCACCACGGCCACGCCGCCCGCCTCCACCTGCAACTTCTTCCGGGGCACCTTCACCCTGAAGAAGACCGGCGACACCTACATCGACCTGAGCGGCTATGGCAAGGGCATGGCCTACCTCAACGGCCATAACCTCGGCCGATGCTGGAACATCGGTCCTCAGCAAAGACTGTATTGCCCCGCATCGTGGTTGAAGGAAGGTGAGAATGAACTGGTATTATTCGACTTCCTCCGCACGGCATCCGTTCCGGTACGTGGTTTCGCGACACTGGAGTGATACCAATTACGCATTCAAGACCGGTCAAGAGCCGCGCCGTGATCTTTTCAGAGGATGATCCGCGGAACACCTGCTTTCAGCGATCGGGACACCCAAGGAGATCGGTGAGGGCACATGTTTGTGGTCAAGTTCCGGAACAAGCGCAGAGAACGGGAGTATGGCGCTTCGGCCCTTCCTGCGTCAGGGACAGGCTCGCTCAGCGTGACAGTGGGGACATGAGTGTCCAAGAGCACTGTTCTTGACCACTCTCGCTGAGCTGTCACGCTGAGCCCGCCGACTGCGCCTATGCGTAGCCACTCCGGCGATGCGAGGATCGCTCCAACAATCCGATCGGCTGGTATCCAATGCGTTGATGGAATGAGTACCCATCCGCCGAAGCTACATACCACTGTGCATGTATGTTCCGCATTGAACGTACCAGGGCGGAACGGTGCCCACACGCATCAGGTCCAGGATCCCGCACGGGAAGCCCTCCGCTCAAGAGCCTCGACCCGTCACCACGGAAGAGTCCGCGCGCAACTCGCGCAAGCGCTGGATGATGGCGGTATCCTGCGGCGCGAGCACCGATGCGACCATCAATTCCTTCTGCGCTCCGACCGTGCTGTCCTGCGCCAACAACAGCAGCGCGAGATCGTAATGCGCTTCGACGGATCCCGGATCCAGCCGCATGGCCGCGCGATACGCTGATGCGGCATCCTGCATGCGGCCCATCTGATCCATCAGGTTGCCCTGGTTGATCCGGATCAACGGGTTCTTCGCGTCCAAGGTCACCGCTTCCTGGTATGCGGCTTCAGCTTCCGCCGGGCGTTGTTGACTGGCCAGGAAGATGCCGTAAGCGTTCAGCACCATGGCGCGCATACTGTCGTCTTTCGGCCCCATGTGCAGCAGGAACTGGAAGTCCACCTCCTCCAGATCCCCCGGGACACTGTCCCCCCAGTTGGTCATGGTGGTCATCTGGAACACGCGCGCTTCCAATCGCTTCGATTCCACATCGAGCCGTCGACCCTCGCTCAGTTCAACCGCTTTGGCATACGCCTCCTCGGCCATGCGGTAATTGTCCTCCCCCATGAAGCGATCGCCCATCTCCTCGTACCGCCCGATCACCCTGCGTGCCTGATAACGATCCCATTGATCTTGCATGGATGGTATCAAAAAAGCGAGCAGCATCACCAAGGCGCTGCCCAGCGCGACCAGGATGGGCCACAAACGCAGTGCGATGAACTTGCGCGCACGCTCCATGCGCTCCTGCTTCCGTTCCGCTGGCGTGGCCACCTTGACGTTTGTTGGCACAAAGTAACGACCGTACTCGAGGGCTTGCTTCTACTTTTCCTCCCCGGAAGCTCCAGGACATGCGCAACACGGGCCATTCAGCCATTGAGCTTGTTGCGTGGTTTCTCCGTGTCCCAGCCGTTGGACCATTCCGAAGCGAAGGCGCAAGGCGGACCGGTGAACGAGCTATGATCCGGCCAGCTGTTCCGGCCCAGGCAGGTACTCATCAGATCGCCACACACAACGATAGGCCACCCATCGCCATACCACCCGGCACATGACGCCCCGCCCTACCCACCAACGCACACCCCACATCCTCAGTACGGCGAGCAACCTGCTGGGCTTCTGCCTGATCGTACAAACATCCATGCGTCTGGGTGGTGGCCTGGAGCGCACCTTCGTGGATGAACTGACCGCGCTCACCTCGCTGGTGCTCATGGTGACCTGCATCCTTTCCTTCCTTTCGCTACGCTCGCACAACACCCGGCGAAGCGAGTTGTACGAGCGCGTCGCCGACCTGTTGTTCATCGCCGCGCTGTTCACCATCTTCGTGGTCATCGCCGTGATCGCGGCGGACAAGGGACTGTTGTCCCACTGAGCGCAAATGGCCGCCACCCCCCCGACCGACGCGCGAACGTCCAGTCCCTGGTCCTTGGTGGTACCGGCCATCCTGCAGGACCGGCGCAAGTTCATCCTGGTGGTGGCATTGGCGGTGCTCAGCACCGGGGCCACCCTTGTGGAACCGATCGTGTACCGCATGGCGGTCAACGATGTGAGCGGCCTCTTCGTGGACCAGGCCGTGCGCGCGACCAAGAACCGCTACGATATCGACCAGGACCGGGCGATACCCGTTCACAAGGAGGCGCACCATCGCGGCCACGTGGCCCGTCGCACGCCGGAACAGGTATGGCCCACCCTCCTTTGGGCCGTGATCATCCTCTTCGCCGTGAACATCGTGGGCAAGATCCTCTGGTGGGTCGGCGACAACCAGAACGTGCGCCTCACCTGCATCGTGGAACGACGCTACCTGGAGAACGCCTTCGGGCATGTGCTCCGGCTGCCGCTGCGATTCTTCGGTGAGCGCAGCAGCTCCGCCATCGTCAAGCGCATCGACCAGACGGAACAGCTCACCGAGATCATGAACGGGTTCTCCCAGCAAGTGCTGCCCGAGGTGATCAGCCTCGTGGGCATCCTCGCCATCATGCTCTCCCAGAACGTGGTGCTCACCCTGCTCTCCCTTTCCGTGGTGCCGTTCTACCTCTGGCTGGCCTGGCGCAGCAGCAAACACCTGGAGACCGGCCTTGATGCCTACTACGAGCATTGGGAAGCGGTGTCCGCCCGCATGCAGGATGCCGTTTCCGGGATCAAAACCGTGAAGCTCAGCGGTGCTGAACAGCGCGAGGTCAACGCCCTGCGTGTCTCGTCGGACAAGGCCTACGGGAATTACATCCAACGCAGCCTGCTGGTGAACAAATATACCTTCTGGGAGACCGCATTGACCTATGTGGTGAGCGCACTCGTACTCGCCTATGGCGGCTGGCTGGCCCTGGATCACAAACTCACGCCCGGTGACGTGGTCATGTTCGTGGCCTTCATCGACCGGCTTTACGACCCGATCGACTCCCTCAGCTCGCTGTGGGTGGACATGCAACAGGCGGCCGCATCGCTCGCGCGTTCGCAGCGCTTGCTCGGCAACGTGATGGAAGAACCTGTCGGCCAGCCGTTCGAAGTGGTACAGGGTTCGGTAGAATTCCGCGATGTTCACTTCGGGTACAAACCCGAGCGCGAGGTTTTGAAGGGGCTTTCCTTCCGTGTTGCACCCGGGACCAAGGTGGCCCTGGTAGGCGGTAGCGGTGCGGGCAAGACCACCACGGTGGACCTGCTTCTCAAGCTCTTCGCCCCGTGGAGCGGCGATATCCTGGTGGATGGCCGGTCCATCCTCAACAGCGACCCCGCTGCAGTGCGCCGGTCCATCGGCATGGTCATGTCCGACGGCATGGTGTTCCGTGGTTCGCTCATGGACAACATCCGGTACGGCAGACCCGACGCGGCGGAGACCGAGGTGCTCGATGCGGCCATCGCCGCGGGCATGGCCCATACGCTTGAGCGCTTGCCCAATGGTCTTCGCACCGAGGTGGGCGAGGGTGGCATGGGACTGAGCGTGGGCGAACGCCAGCGCGTACAGATCGCTCGTGTGCTCCTGGCACGACCCAAGATCCTCGTACTGGATGAGGCCACCGCCAATCTGGACTTTGCCACTGAACTGGAGGTGAAAAAAACCATTGACGAGGTACGCAAGGAGAATACCGTGATCGTCATCGCGCATCGGTACAGCATGGTGCAGGATTGCGACCTGGTGATCGTGCTGGATGATGGGCGCATCAGCGAACAAGGCCCACCCGCCGAACTTATCGCGGCCGGAAAATGGTTCGCGGAGTTCGCCCGTGCGCAGGACGAGGAACCCGCCGAAGAAGAGGACGACGACGCCGAAGAGAGTGAGGACGATGCGGATGAGGGGGAGGACGGTGATGTGGAAGCGCAATGAGCCGATGCGAAGCTCACACGCCACCTGACGCACGCTGATCCGGGCCGGGCGGGGGGAGCTTGTTGATGATGGCCTGCAACATGGCCAGCTGCTTCTGCTGCGCTTCGAAGAGTACGCGGATCTCCTCCTGCAACAACATGTCCATCTTCTGGTGCAGGCTGCGCACTTCCAGTTCGGCCTTCAGGTTGATGAGGTAGTCGTTCTCGGCCCGCTGCCGATCCTTCTCCTCCTGCCGGTTCTGGCTCATCATGATGATCGGGGCCTGCAACGCGGCTATGCACGACAGGATGAGGTTCATGAGGATGAACGGATAGGGATCGAACTCGTTCCCTGCGACGGCCATGGTGTTGAACAGGATCCACGCCAGCAGCACGACCAGAAAGCTGATGATGAAGGACCAGCTTCCGCCGAAACGGGCCACCCGGTCGCTGATCCGCTGCCCGCGCGTCAGGATGTCGCCCGGCGGGTTGCGCAGACTCTCAATAATGAGCTTCTCTTCGGCCATGGCCTCCTTCACGATGCCTTGCAGCTTCCGGATCCGGGCACTCTTGTTGGTCAACAGCTCATCCAGGGTGCGATGCTTTTTCATGGGTATCGTTCACCGGGCGATGATCAGGCACCATCGCATCAGGCGGGTGTCGAACTTAGGGCCTGGCAACATGCCGTGATCATCGGGCGAACATCCCGGGTCTTGTCGCCAGTGTCTCCGACCACTTGCCTCAGCGAACAATACTTCGTCACCTCCATCAGCACCTCGAACATGTGTTCATTCTTGATAGCGGCCTGCTGCAGAGATCCTATCGCCTTCGCCGCTTCCTCCCTGCAGGTCGCGCGCAAGTTCTCCACCATCGCGATCCCTTTGACCGGATGTTGATCGGCCAGGCGAAGCATGAGCACATGAGCGTGATCACGGTGGATCAACAGTTCAACGCCTATGAGGTTGATCTCGTGAGGTTGTAAGGATTTTGTTGACACGGGCCAGGAACCGGATCGCGCCCTTCGATGTGGGCACATGGTTCACCGCTTCCCGAACACCTCCCTCCGGTGCCACTCTAAAAACTCCGGCTTCGGGCCGGCGGCTTCCGTCGGCAGGTTCAGCGGGCTTCCTTCGTATGCTCTGAAGTTGACGGCAACTGCCTCCGTGGTGTAGTGGTCGCGGAGGGAAGCGGCGCAGCGCAAGCGGAGTTCGGTATCGAACCCGACTTCGCCAAGGCTTCGTAGGGTAAGAGGAGATGAGGCCTTGATCGAAAGCGCGGTCGTGAAGGGCGTTCAGGGCTTGCCTTTGCCGATGCGCTTCACCGCCTTGTCGAAATCGCTCTCATGGTCCGGTCCCAGCTTGTTTGCCTCACGGTACTTGCTGTACTCGCGCAGCGCATGGTCATCCGCCTCGTCCTTGCTCAAATGGCCAAGCCCCTCCAGCACTTCCCGTTCATTCAGCGTAAGAAAGCCATGCAGTTTATCGATCCAGTCCAGCATGCGCATCGGCTTCTTGCGCAATGCCTGTGATTCGGCAAATGCCAGGTACTGTTCCACGATGTTGTTCAACTGCTTCAATTCGTCCTCGTTCAAGTAGTTCTTGGCGATCGTCACGTCGCGCGGAAGAATGCGGTCGCCCGGCCAATTGGTCAAGCCCATGTTCGGTTGTTCCGAGCTGGCCCTTCCACCGATCAATTCCGCTGCCGTATGTCCGGTGATGGCGAAGTGGAACTTGTTCTGCACCGTTGCATAGAACTTCCGGGTAGCCTCCGCATCCGGCTCATAGTCGATGCTGGTGGCATAAATGTCCGTCACCTTCCGGTAGAACTGCCGCTCGCTGGTGCGGATGTCGCGGATGCGTTCGACCAATTCATCGAAGTAGCGGTCCAGTGCGCTGTGCTCCTTGAAGCGGCGGTCGTCGAGGACGAAGCCCTTGATCAGGTATTCCCGTAGCTGCCGCGTGGCCCAGATGCGGAACTGGGTGCCGCGCTTGCTGTTCACACGATACCCGACCGAGATGATCATGTCGAGATTGTAATGTTCCACCTGGTAGGTTTTACCATCCGCGGCAGTTGTTGCAAAAAGTGCAATAACTGAAACGGCCTCCAATTCACCTTCGGCGATCACGTTCCTGATGTGCCTGCTGATAGTGGACTTGTCCTTCTCGAATAGCCCGGCCATCTGCTCCTGTGAGAGCCAAACCGTATCCCCGTCCATCCGGACATCCATGCGCAACGTGCCATCCTCCGTACGGTACAGCAGCACCGGCTCCCCGTCCTCCTTCCTTGTTCGTTTGGCCATGACTTTCAGGCTGACGTACTTCCCGCCAATTGCGTTCGGGCAAGATAGCAGCAGTCGATCACCGCCCGAACACCTCCCTCCGGTGCCGATCCAAGTACTCCGGCTTCGGGCCGGTGACCCTGCCCGACGCTGGCAAGGGCGCGGTCGTGGAGGGCGTTGAGGGTGATTGCTATCTTGGCTCAATGGCCATTGACATCGAGATCGACAAGCTCACGAACTCCATCGAGAACGTGCGCACCGGCGAGGTGTTCGATACGGCGGTGATGAGGATCACAGCCAAGGATCGCCGCTTGAAGAAGATGAATTGGCGTTTCAACTGGAATCTTGAACTCAAGCAGCCTGCCCGTGAAGTATATGCCCTGACCACCATGGCGGACCGTTCGATCGTGCAAGGATTGATGAGCCTGGAGGACAAAGGCGATCACGTGTTCGTCCACCTGATCGAAAGTGCCCGGTTCAACCAAGGCAGGAACAAGGTGTACCAAGGCGTGGCCCCGAACCTGTTCGCATTTGCCTGTCGTCGTGCATTCGACCTGAACCGCGGCGGGGTTGTATCTTTCGTGTCGAAGACCGCATTGAAAGACCACTATGCCGCCACCTTGGGTGCCGCCAACCTGTTTGGCGACGCCATGGTCATCGGCCCGAAACAAGCCCAGGAACTGGTTGATCGCTACTTCAGCACGCACGGATGAAAGCCCCGATCAAAGAACCGCTGAACGTTGACCTCGAAGTGGTACACCGTGAACTCACCCCGGAGGAAAGGGCGAGCCTGAAGGCTTTTCTTCGGACAGCCAAAAGCATGACTCCGCGTAAACGCACCTCGGCATCCCGGGTGAAGGCGAGGCGCCGGACAAAGGCTTGAGCACCTCACCGCTTCCCGAACACCTCCCTCATGTGCCATTCCAAGTACTCCCGCTTCGGGCCGACGGCCTCCGGCAGGTTCAGCAGCCTTCTTTCATACGCCTTGAAGTTGAAGGCAACGCCCTCTGTGGTGTAGTGATCACGGAGGGAAGCGGCGCAGCGCAAGCGGAGGCCCCGGCAAAACACGGCGTTCCCAGCCCACACAGGTAGTGCAGAAGCAATGCCCTAACTTTGGCTGTGATGGATATTCAAGCCCTGAAGCTCGAATTGGTGCAACAGCTCGTGAACACGAATGATGCGGGCGTATTGACCAAGGTGAAGCGCTTGTTGGAGCTGCTCCGCACGCGGTCTTCGCCTTCCGCTGAGGAACACGACGAGGACCTGATCGCTGCGGCCAGCGTTTTCGGCGCCTCGGCATACGCCGATGATGAGCCTGACATCAGCGGCCTTGTGCTGAAAGAGCCGAACCCGAATTACGGAAAATGAAGCCCGGCGACGTGGTGCGCTGGGCCTTCGTGCAAGGCGATGGCCAGCGCAAAATGCGCCCCGCCATCCTCCTCGCTTCCGTTCCGCCGTTCAACGACTGGCTGGTCTGTGCAGTGAGTTCGCAAGTTCACCGCGCCGTGAAGGACTTGGACATCGTCATTGGCACCGGGCATCCGGACTTCCACCGCACGGGCCTGCGCATGGAAAGCGTGGTGCGCGTTGCCCAATTGACCACCTTGCCGGACAAGGTGGTCCAAGGCACCATTGGTGAAATATCTTCTACCACGCTCTCCTTGATCAAGGATCGGCTGCGGAGCTGGTTGGAATAGCGCTACCGATCACCGCCCGAACACCTCCCTCCGGTGCCGATCCAAGTACTCCGGCTTCGGGCCGATGGCCTCCGTCGGTAGGCTCAGCGGGCTTCCTTCATACGCCTTGAAGTGGAAGGCTACGGCCTCCGTAATGTAGTGGTCGCGGAGGGAAGAGGCGCAGCGCAAGCGGAGCTCGGCATCGAACCCGACTTCGCCAAGGCTTCGTCGGGTACGAGGTGATGAGGCCACAGTCGAAAGCGCGGTCGTGGAGAGCGCTGAAGGACTTTTCCACAGGATTCCGATCCGCCGCCATTCATGCTTATCATGTGGAACGTTGTTTGGCGGAAAGGCCGTCAGCATCCCGAATGCATGAAGAAGGAACTCATCAATGAGCTGTGGCAACGCTTTGAAGCGGCCAGCGGCACCTTGGAAGACGTGGAGTGTTGGAGCGCCCGCGACCTGCAGGCCATTTTCGGCTACGCCAACTGGCAGAACTTCCAACAGGTTGTGGAACGGGCCAGGTAAGCCTGTGCCAACGCGGGAGAAAGCCCGGAGAACCATTTTACTGGTGTCAGTAAAATGGTCGGCCTAGGCAGTGGCGCGCAACGTCCCATCGACGATTTCGCTCTTACGCGTTACGCCTGCTACCTCATCGCCCAGAACGGCGACCCCGGCAAGGCGGAGATCGCCTTCGCGCAGACCTACTTCGCCGTGCAGACGCGTCGGCAGGAAATGATCGAGCTGCGACTGAAGGAAGCCGACCGTGTGATGGCGCGCGAGAAGTTGAAGCAGACCGAACGCAAGCTCAGCGGCCTCATCTTTGAGCGTGGCGTGGACGAGCGCAGTTTCGGGAACATCCGCCATGAAGGGGACCACGCGTTGTTCGGTGGGCATGGCACCCACGCCATGAAACAACGCCTGGGAGTGCCGGGGAACCGGCCCCTCTCCGATTTCCTTCCAACGCTCACCATCAAGGCCAAGGACTTCGCTGCGGAACTCACCAGCCACAACGTGCAGGAGAAAGACCTGAAGGGTGACAAAGCGATCACGCGGGAGCACGTGGACAACAACTGGGAGGTGCGCAGCATGCTCATGAAACGCGGAGTGAAACCGGAAGATCTGCCAGCGGCCGAGGATGTGGAGAAAGTGAAGCGCCGGTTAGCGGCGGAACAGAAGCAGGTGTTGAGGACATCCAAGAAGCTGAAGCCGAAGAAATAGGCGAGCACGGCGACAACGTTGGCGCTGGGCCGGGTGTGCTCAGGACTTCCCGAACACCTCCCTCCGGTGCCACTCCAAGTACTCCGGCTTCGGGCCGGCGGCCTCGGCAGGCAGGATCAGTGATCTTCCTTCATAGGCTCTGAAGTTGAAGGCAACGGCCTCGGAGGTGTAGTGGTCGCGGAGGGAAGCGGCGCAGCGCAAGCGGAGGTCGGTATCGAACCCGACTTCGCCAAGGCTTCGTCGGGTACGAGGTGATGAGGCCTTGATCAAAGGCGCGGTCGTGAAGGGCGTTGAGGGCGATGCCATTCCGGGGGTCGAGGCGGTGTGCTTCGGCAGTGTGCTTGGCTCTTTCTCCCTGGACAAACCGTCCCCTCCTTTTGGAGGGCCGGACTACGGGGGACGCGACTTCGCACATGGAAATGGCTGTTGGCTGGTCGACGATTGGGCTCGGCATGTGGCTGGACTTGTCACAACTCCGATCTTCGACCTGACCAATGAGAACGACCGATCAATCGTGGGGCGCATGCATGGGTCGCGATCGAACTGGTCTGAAGTAGAACTCAATAGCACGGATGCCGATGGCCGAGGACTGGACCCAGCAGGAGAACACGCACGCGCTCAACACCTACTTGACCATGATGCGCCGTGAAGGTGCAGGTGAGAGGGTGGTGAAGGCGCACGAGTACCGCCGGTTGCACGAAGAGAACCCCAACCGCTCGGCGAAGGCATACGAGTTCAAGATGCAGAACATCAGTGCGGTGCTCGCGCTGAACGACCTGCCCTACATCACAGGCCTCACTCCGGCCGATGCATACCAGAACCTCTTGGAAGAAATGCTGCTTGACAGGTTGGAGAATGACCCGACCGAACGGGCAATGGTCTTGGCTTATGGCAAGGAGCTGCTGAAGCAATGGACACGGCCTACCGTAATAGCAAAGCTCACATTGGAAGCACCGCCAACAAGCAGAAAGCCACCAGAGCGAACGCGCTCTTTCAAAGGAATGCAGATTGACCATGCCCAGCGTGAACATGCATGCCGTCGCTTAGGGCGATCCGGTGAGGAAATGGTGATCGCCTATGAGCGGCAACGACTGTGCGAAGCAGAGCGACCGGACTTGGCTGAGGCAGTCGAACATGTGAGCCGAACTGAGGGCGATGGCTTGGGCTACGATATCCTGTCCTATACCCCGGACGAAGCGAAGAAGTACATCGAGGTGAAGACGACCAACTTCGACAAGACCACATCGTTCCTCATCACGGATAACGAAGTGGCCTTCTCGGCCACCAAGCCAGAGCAGTTCCACCTGTACCGGCTGTTCGAGTTCGGCTCCGGCCCCAAGCTCTACACCCTTCGCGGCCCTATCGAACAAACGTGCTGGCTGCTGGCAAAGCGGTTCGAGGCGGGGGTGAAGTAAGAGTTGTAGACCAGTGCGAGCAGCAGATTTAGCGACCGCATGATCTACATTGCTCATCTCAGATCATGAGTACCTGGATCGTCCTTCAAAGCCCAAGCTCTGGTTACAATGACGAACCGGGTATCTCCTACGAGTATCCTCATTCGATTCCGAATGGCCGACAAATCCGAGCTAACGACATCTTGATCGTTGTTGAACCGCTTCGCGTCACAGGAAGTACGAAGCGGTTGATTGGCTGGGGGGTGGTTGATCATGTCATCTCATATGAACGGAATGGAAGGAGTATGGCGAATGCAGTTTACTCCGTGTACAATGAGCTTTCGCCTCGACTTGGATTTGAAGACATTGGTGGCGACCCACGTAACAATCGACAGAATGCCATCACCGGTGTTCCACCTGAAATTGAAGCCGGCATTCTTGCTCACCTCGCCAGCGCCGGATCCGTGCCCCGCAATTCTAGCGCGCTCCAACTCGAACTTCCCTTGACCATCGCTGCAGAGCCGCGGACGGCCATCGTTGATATAATACAGCTTGAAGCACGACGTGTGCGGCAAGGCCAAGGTCTCTTCAGGAAAGACCTTCTGGTCCTATATGAAGGCCGATGCGCGATATCAGACTTCACGCCGAACGCCGTCGTCGATGCAGCTCATATTGTGCCATACGCCGATACCGGTGATCACAACATCAAGAACGGACTGTTGCTCAGGGCAGATCTCCATAATCTGTTCGATGATGGCCTGCTCCGAATTGAACCTATGCGATTGCGGGTTGAGCTCTCGAAGGAACTCACCAAGACCCCATACGCAGATCTAGCCGGTATGCCATTGCGACCGCGCATTGATGGCTCGTTCCCGGCAATTGAGGCCCTCGACCAGCACTACCATACCCATAGATCGCGATGATCCGCCGGTTGCCCGCGTAAGGGACAGCAGCGGCAGCCCGGCGCAGGCGCGGCCTTGCGGACGCGTGCAGCGAGGAGGCACGACGAAGGAGTGACCCCGGAGCGCCGCGACCGCTGGCCGTGACAAGTCCGGCTATAGCGGATGGCCCGACCCGTGCGTGGGCCTGTGCGCGAGGAAAGGGATACGCCCCCTACATATTCCTCCTGTACTGCCCCCCTACTTCAAATCCCGCTCGCGTGTTCGTACGCCTCGTCCCTCGGCTACGATCACTGCGGCGGGATTTCGCGCTGCTCAGCATAGCCATCACATATTGCGTCGGTACTGACCGCCTACTTCAAACATAGCATCGGTGAGCTGCCCCAGCGAGCAATACTTCGTCGCCTCCATCAGCACTTCAAACATATTCTCGTTCTTCACCGCCGCGTGCTGAAGGTCCTTGATCGCCTTGGCGCTTTCCTCGGCGTAGGCCTTCTTCAGGTTCTCCACCGTGGCGATCTGTGCCTCCTTCTCCTCTTCGGTGGCGCGGATCACCTCCTTGGGCAGGATGGTGGGTGAGCCGTCCTTGCTGAGGAAGGTGTTCACCCCGATGATCATTTCAGGTACTCATCGGTGAAGTTCCGCGCGCTCAGGATACGTGTGCGGCCGTAGCTCCGCATCGAAAGCAGGTCGTCATCGCCGGTGATCAGCAGATCAGCCTTCCCCTTCTTCGCCATCAGCAGCAAGTAGTCGTCTTTGGGGTCTCGGGAAAGCGGTGTTGGGCTCTTTGGCTCCACTTCCACCAGTTCACCGGCTTCAGCAAGCGTCAAGGCGAGTTGATGCGCGAAATCCATCGGAAAGTGTTTCCGGAATCCGGGGCGTGCCGCTACATCAACGAACTCGGCCAGCAATGGTGGGCTTACCAGCAGCAGGAATTCTGCCTCCTGCAACAAGGTAATGAATCCGCCCAACCGTTTGCCGATCAGGAAACTGATGAGGACGTTAACATCAACGACGACGCGTTGCGCGTGCTGGCTTCTTTTTCCACGCTGCATAGCGCTTGGCTCTTACGATCTCCACTTCCTTGCGGATGGTCTCTTCGTCGATGTCCACACCCTTGAGCTTGGCCATGAGTTCCTCCAGCCGGTCGAGCGCACGTTCACGCTCCAACGCCTTGACCAACGCCGCCTTCTCCTTGTCGGGCAACTGCTTGGCAAGCTCCACCACCTGGTCGGGGGTGAGGTCGATCCGGAAACTGCTGCGGTCGAATGACATGGTTCAAAGTTAGGTCAAGACCCCGCTCACATATTCCTTCGATACTGCCCCCCCACCTCAAACATCGCCGCCGTCAACTGCCCCAGCGAACAGTACTTCGTCGCTTCCATCAGCACCTCAAACATATTCTCATTCTTCACCGCCGCATGCTGCAGGTCCTTGATCGCCTTGGC
>JAFDZE010000076.1:0-2305 GCA_018267155.1 Bacteroidota bacterium
AGCGAGTTCGCCTACTTCTACAACGCCATCGGTACGAAGGTCACCCTGGTCGAATTCATGCCGAACATCGTACCGGTGGAGGACGAGGAGGTGAGCAAGCAACTGGAACGCAGCTTCAAAAAGCAGGGTATCGAGGTGATGGTCTCTTCGGAGGTCACCAGCGTGGACACGAAGGGAAAGGGCTGCGTGGTCACGGTGAAGAACGCCGCCGGGGAAAAGAAGATCGAGTGCGATATCGTGCTCAGCGCGGTGGGAATCGCGGCGAACGTGGAAGGCATCGGACTGGAGGCGGTCGGTATCGTCACGGACAAGGGAAAGATCAAGGTGGACGGGTATTACGCCACCAACATCCCCGGGTACTACGCCATCGGCGATGTGACCCCGGGCCAGGCCCTGGCGCACGTGGCCAGCGCGGAGGGCATCATCTGCGTGGAGAAGATCGCGGGGCAGCAGCCGCACACCCTGGACTACGGCAACATCCCCGGTTGCACCTACTGCTCGCCGGAAGTGGCCAGCGTGGGCATGACCGAGAAGCAGTGCAAAGAGAAGGGCCTGGCGGTGAAGGTGGGCAAGTTCCCCTTCAGCGCCAGTGGCAAGGCCAGTGCGGCCGGGGCCAAGGACGGCTTCGTCAAATTGATCTTCGACGCCAAGTATGGCGAGCTCCTGGGCGCGCACATGATCGGGTACAACGTCACGGAGATGATCGCCGAATGCGTGAGCATCCGCAAGTTGGAGACCACGGGCCACGAGATCATCAAGACCGTGCATCCGCACCCCACCATGAGCGAGGCCATCATGGAGGCGGCCGCTGCGGCGTACGGCGAGGTGATCCATCTGTAGGGGCGACGATCCCGTCGCCCCTACAGATGGGCACCGCCTGGTGCCGCGTGGGACGACAGGGCGACAACATGTGCGGCATAGCCGGATCATATCAGATCGACCTTGCACGTCCCGCCACGGGCGAACGCATCCACGCGGCCCTGCGCCGCATCGCGCACCGGGGTCCCGATGACGTGGGCGTGTACGAGCAGGGCCGTGCGATCCTGGGCCAGCGTCGCCTGAGCATTTTCGACACCAGCAGCGCCGGGCACCAGCCGTTCACCGACGCGGGTGGGCGCTTCACCATCGTCTTCAACGGCGAGATCTTCAACTTCCGTGAACTGCGGGCCGGTTTGGAGGCCCAGGGCCACACCTTCCGCAGCCAAAGCGATACCGAGGTGGTGCTGCGGTTGTACAGCCTGAAGGGGGAGGCATTCCTGCACGACCTCAACGGCTTCTTCGCCTTGGCCATTCACGATGAGCGGACGGATACCCTGTTCCTGGCCCGTGACCGCTACGGAGTGAAACCGCTGCTGTGGAGCGAAGCGGACGGCCGCTTCCTGTTCGCCAGCGAGCTGCGGGCCCTGCTGGCCATGGGTGCGGCCCGCGAACCGGACAGCTTGAGTGCGCAGCAATACTTCGCCTACCACTACATCCCCGCGCCGTGGACGGTGTTCAAGGGCACGCACAAATTGCTGCCCGGGCATTGCCTGCATGTGGGACCGGGCGGTGTGCGCACGGAGCGCTGGTACGACCTGGTGACCGAGGTGAAAAAGATCCCGAAGAGCACCGACCAGAAGAAGGCATTGTTCGGGCTGATGGACGACGCGGTGCGCCTGCGACTGGTGGCCGACGTGCCGGTGGGCGCCTTCCTGAGCGGGGGCGTGGACAGCAGCATCGTCAGTGCCTTGGCCGTACGGCACCACGAGCACCTGCACACCTTCAGCATCGGCTTCGCGGACGATCCGCAGTTCGATGAGAGCCGCTACGCCGAGGAGGTGGCACGGCACATCGGCAGCGAGCACCACACCTTCCGGCTCACGCGCGACGATCTGGCCGAGAATTATACCCGTTTACTGGCGGCCACCGATGAGCCGTTCGCCGACAGCAGCGCCTTGCCCTCGTTCATGCTGTGTGAGCGCACGCGCAAGCACGTCACCGTGGCCGTCAGTGGCGATGGTGCCGACGAGGTGTTCGGGGGCTACACCAAGCACCAGGCCGAGCTGCGCTGGTGCCGGCCAGGAGCGGCCGAGCGGGCCGTGCGGTTGTTGGCCCCGTTGTGGCGCAGCTTGCCACGGTCGCGTGGCGGGCCATGGTCCAACCGCTTCCGCCAGTACGATCGGTTCGCGCGTTTGGCCACCATGTCACCGGCCCGTCGGTTCCTGGAGATGGCCGCCTTCACCACGCATGAAGAAGCCGATGCGTTGGTGGCAGCCAAGGCCGATCACGCGGCTATGGAAGCACGTGATACGCGGTTCACCGAGGC
>JAFDZE010000076.1:2364-26361 GCA_018267155.1 Bacteroidota bacterium
AGCATGGCCCACGCGCTGGAGGTGCGCACGCCTTTTCTGGACAAGCGTGTGGTGGAGTTCGCCTTCAGCCTGCCCGCCCATACCAAAATGATCAAGGGCAGTGGCAAGCACCTCCTGAGGGAAACCTTCGGCCACCTGCTGCCGCCCGTGGTGATGTCGCGGAGCAAGAAGGGCTTCGCGGTGCCCTTGGTCCCGCTCTTTCTCGGTCCGCTCTCCGCGTTCCTGGACGAGCAGCTTCGGAACGACCGGTTACAGGCGTCCGGGATCGACCCCCAAGCGGTGGAAGCGGTTCGCGAACAACTCCGGTCCCCCGATGCGCTCCGTGCGGCAGCCACCCTGCATGCCGTTGCCGTTTACACGAGTTGGTGGCATGCCCACGCCAACTGAAGCATATACCCAGGCCCACCGGAACCCTTCACCCGCATGTCCGCTCCACAGCATGAACAGGCCGCACGCTTCTTCGACAGTGTGAGCGGGACCTACAAGGACAAGTACAAGGACCGGAGCCCCTTTCACCACTACTTCTTCAACGAGCGACTGGACAAGGCTACGCGCGGCCTGGACCTTGCCGATGCGGATGTGCTGGACATCGGAAGTGGTACGGGCGCTCTGTACGACCACCTGATCGAGCAGTTCCCGCACATGCGCTTCCACGCCACGGATGTGAGCGCAGGCATGCTGGCCCAGAGCGCTGTGCCGACCGCATGCAAGTATCAGGGGCATGCCTATGATCATCCCTTCGCCGTGAAGCGGTTCGATGTGGTGTACATGCTGGGCGTATCGAACTACCTCACGCCGGATGAGTTGGAGAAGAACCTGACCTTCATCGAACGGAGCCTGAAGCCGGGAGGGCGGGTCATCATCACCTTCACCAATGCCCACGCGCTGGACACCTGGCTGCGCAACCTGGCACGCGGGCCGCTGCGCCTGCTGGGTGGCAAAGGCAAGGTGCTCTCCTCGGGTCTGGGTTCATGGACCTACGGACAGGGTGAAGCGCAACGGATCATGAAGCGGCATTTCAACGTGGAGCGGATCGATCTGTTGAACCACACGGTCTTCCCATTCAACCAATTGTTGAGTGGGCCGTCCCTGGCGCTGGCCCGGCGGTTGTCCCGCAGGGTCGAGAACGCGGCGTGGTTGCGCTGGTTGAGCAGCGATCTCCTGATCAGGGCGGTGGAGCGCGCCTGAGCGGCCACAGCGATACTGCTGTTCAGGCCTCCGAAGGCAACCGAACGCAGCCTGTGCGTCTACGGTCCAGCGTGTACAACTGCTGAGGAGAGGCCGCCACGCGAAGTGGCATCCCGATACATTCGCCCCGAACTTCCATGCCCCGCGTCCTTCGCATCATCAATCGGTTCAACCTGGGTGGCCCCACGCACAATGCGGCCTATTTGACACGCTACCTGCCGGGTGATTTCGAGACCTTGTTGGTAGGTGGTGGCCAGGAGGCGAGCGAGGAGGGCAGCCACCACATCCTCGATTCGTTGGGCGTGCAGGCCACCATTCTGCCCGAGATGCAGCGGGAGGTGGCGCCTTGGCGCGATCGGGGAGCTTACCGGCGGATCAAGCGGCTGATCAGGGACTTCAAGCCGGACATCGTACATACGCATGCCGCGAAGGCGGGGGCCGTGGGCCGGATGGCGGCGAGCGAACTGGGGGTGAAAGCGATCGTACACACCTTCCACGGGCACGTCTTCCACAGCTACTTCGGTACGGTGCGCACGGCGATGTACAAGAACATCGAGCGCTTCCTGGCCCGGCGAAGCAGCCGCATCATCGCCATCAGCGAGAAGCAGAAGCACGAACTGGTGGGCGAGCACAGGATCACCACCGAGGACAAGGTGAGTGTGATCCCGCTGGGTTTCGATCTCAGCCGATTCCAGCAGGACCAGGCCACCAAACGCGCGCTCTTCCGCAAGGTGTACGGTGTGGCGGACGACGAGATCGCGGTGGGTATCGTGGGCCGCTTGGTACCCGTGAAGAACCATGACCTGTTCCTGGCGGCATTGAAGCAGGTGCGCGATCGCTCGGGTCGCAAGGTGCGGGCCTTCGTGGTGGGCGACGGGGAAGAGCGAGAGCGGCTGGAAGCACTCACCCGCCAGTTGGGACTGAGCCTCACGACGGGCCCGTACTTCAATGGCCACGGCTTCGGGCACGGATTGAACGGACATGCGATGACCCCCCGGGCGGATGTGACCTACACGAGTTGGATCAAGGAGATCGACATCGTGAACGCCGGGGTTGATGTGATCGCGCTCACCAGCCACAACGAAGGAACGCCCGTGAGTTTGATCGAGGCGCAGGCGGCGGGCCGGGCCGTGGTGAGCACGCGGGTGGGCGGCGTGGAGAACGTGGTGCTGGACGGCGGCACGGGGCTGTTGAGTCCAGCGGATGATCTGGATGGGTTCAGTGCCAGCCTGTACCGCGTGGTGGAAGACCGGGCCCTGCGCGAGCGGTTATCCAGTGGCGGCTGGGCGCATGTGCGACAGCGGTACCACTTTACACGTCTGGTGGATGATACCGCCGCCCTTTACCGCCAACTCCTCGCCTGACCCCGGAACGCTACATTCGCCCGCATTAAGACAGCAACAGTGAAGGGAAGGTATTTATGGCCACTGGTCTGTGTGGTACTCGCCGGTTGCAACATCAACCGGGACATCATGTTCAAGACACCGCTGGACCATCCCTTCGATCAGATGACCGACACGGTTCCCAGCGGATTCAAGATCCAGGTGAACGACATCTTCACCTTCCGGCTGTTCGCCAACGACGGCTTCCGGATGATCGACCTGGTGGACGAGCAGCAGCAGGCGCAGCGCAATGCGCGCACCACGTTCAACTACGTGGTGGATCTGGATGGTCGTACCAAACTGCCGTTGTTGGGCATGGTACCCGTGGCCGGCCTCACGGTGCGGGAGGCGGAAATGGAGCTCGAGAAGCGCTACACCGAATTCTACAACCGGCCATTCGTTCAGATCTTCGTGAACAACCGCCGGGTGGTGGTGTTCACGGGTGGGGGGGGCAATGCCAAGATCGTTCCCTTGGAGAACACCAATACCACCCTGCTGGAGGCCTTGGCCAATGCGGGCGGACTGAGTCCACGGGCCGATGCGCACAAGGTGAAGGTCTTCCGCCGTTCACCGGACGGAGGCCCGCGCAAGCAGTACATTTTCGACCTGAGCGACATCAACGGCCTTCCGCATGCGGACCTGGTCATGCAGGCGGACGATATCGTGTACGTGCATCCGAACCCGCAGATCGCCCAGGAACTGCTGGCGAACATCAACCCGATCATCGCACTGTTGACGAGCACCGTGCTGGTGATCGGCATCGTGCGCGGATTCAGCCAATGACCCCGGTCTGATGCTGGACGACGTCAGCAACCGGGCGGCGAGCCTGGACAGCTACCGCGAGCGCATCACGAACTTCAGCAACGAGTTCGATCTCGGGCTGTTCCTGTACATCCTGAAGCGCTCCATGGTGTGGGTGGTGCTCTGCGTGCTGCTGGCCGGGGCCGCTGCCTGGCTCTATCTGCGGTACACCCCGAACACGTACGAGAGCAACGTGCTCATGCAGTTGAGCGAGACGAACAACGCACAAAAGGTGCTGGAGGTGAACCCGCTGATGGAGAACACCAGCTTGAACGCCGATGTGGAGTTGCTCAAGTCGAAATTCTTCATCGCCAAGGCGCTCCAGCGGCTGCCGTTGGAGGTCGGTTATTTTTTCAAAGGGAATATCCTCACCAACGAGTATTACACGCACAGCCCCTTCCTGGTGGACGACCTGGTGGTCCTGGACGAGGCCGTGCGCGGGCTGCAGATCACCGTGGACATGGGGGAGGACGGCAACGGCAGGCTGCATTACTTCCTGGACGGCGGGGAGTACTCGGTCGGATACACGGTAGGGGTCCCGGTGGCCACGCCGCATTTCCGCTGTGTCATCCGCCCACGTAAAGGGGAACGGGTGAAGCCCCCCGAGGTCGACGGCACGCTGTACATCATCATCAACCACCCGAAGGCCCTGGTTGCGCGCTTCCGCGGTCAGTTGTTGGCCGGCATCCAGGACCAGAACGCCAAAACGGTCTTCATCACCTGCCGGGACAACAACCAGTATCTGGCACGTGATGTGGCCCAGGCCATGGCGGACGCGTTCATCGAGTACGATCTGGAGCGCAAGAGCGAGAGCGCCCAGAGCATCGTGCGCTTCATCCAGAGCCAGAAGGACACCGTTTTCGCCCAATTGAAGGACAGCGAGATCCGTCTGCAACGGTTCCGGAAGGACAACCGCGTGAGTGACATGGAGCAGTTGCTGCCGCTGATGATCGAACGCAGCAACGAGTACGAGAACAGGATCCTGGAGCTGGAGATCGAGGACAACCTGCTGGACCAGATCGAGCGGAGCACGAACACCGACCCGGACAAGATGGACGTGTACGAGCTGGTGCCGTTACTGGTGGGCACCTCCTACGAAGAGACGCTCTCCTCCCTGATCGACAAGCTGGAGGACCTGCTCAACGAGCGGCGCGAAGCCCTCATGGATGTGAAGCCGAACAACATGGCGGCCCAGGAGATCGAGAAGCAGATCAACCTCCAGAAGAAGCTGATCATGGCGAGCATCGGCACGCTTCGCAAGCGGCTGGCCGGCAAGCGGGCCGATTACGAGGGGCGGATCGCCGAGTTTGAGGGCCGCTTCGTCACCCTGCCCGAGAAGCAGATGGCGTATTCGCGCATCCAGCGGCTGTTCAACATCAACGAGAAATACTACATCGACCTGCTGGAGAAGGACATCGAGTACCGCATCAGCAAGGCCGGGTACGTACCGGACAATCGGGTGCTCGAGGAAGCGCCGCTGCCCACCTCTCCTGTGTCGCCCAACCGGAACATGGTCATGGTGATGTACATCCTCACCGGCCTGATCCTGGGCATGCTCATCGTGCTGGTACGATACATCCTGCACGACAACATCACCTCGCTGAACGACATCGCCAAGCAGAGCAATGCCAGTATCGGCATCCTGGGCATGGTGCCCAAGTACAAGAAGGAGATCCCGGTGAGCCAGCTGCTCATCGACAAGAATCCCAAGAGCCTGATCGCGGAGAGCTTCCGGAGCGTGCGCACCAACCTGCAGTTCGTGGACAACAGCGAGGGGCCCAAGGTCATCGCCATCACCAGCACCATCAGCGGGGAAGGCAAGACCTTCGTGGCGATCAACCTGGCCGGGATCATCAGCTTCGGTGGCAAGCGCGTGATCGTCCTCGACCTCGACATGCGCAAACCCAAGATCCACCTGGGGTTCGGTGTGGAGAACGTGAAGGGGATGAGCACCCTGCTGATCGGCAAGGACACCATCGAGGATTGCGTGCAACGGAGCACATTGAAGGGGCTCGATTTCATCACCGCCGGCCCCATACCGCCCAATCCGAGCGAATTGATCCTCGGATCCAGGATGTCGGAGATCATCGCTCTGCTGAAGACCAGTTACGACGTCATCCTGGTCGATAACCCGCCGGTGGGCCTGGTGACCGATGGCATCAGCATGATCCAGGCGGCCGACTATCCGATCTACATCTTCCGCGCCGATTATTCCAAGAAGGTCTTCGTGCACAACGTGGACCGCCTGATCAACGAGAACCGGATCCGGAAACTGAGCGCCGTGCTCAACGGGGTGGATGTGGACCGGAACAAGTACGGGTATAATTATGGCTACGGCTACGGCTACGGCTACGGCTACGGCTACGGCTATTACGAGGACAAGCATGGACCAGGAGGCGTGCGACGAAAAGAGGGCTGGTGGGCACGCTTCACCGGGTCGAAGAAGAAGCGATGATGGAGGTTGAACACGCACCGCTCGATGGGCTGCTGGTGTTGCGGCCGAAGGTGTTCCGGGACGACCGCGGCTGGTTCATCGAATCGTTCAACGCCGCAACGTTCGGTGCCGCAGCGGGGATCGGGCCCCGATTCGCGCAGGACAACGAGAGTTGTTCGCAGGCGGGAGTGGTGCGCGGATTGCACTTCCAGGCGGTTCCGCACGCGCAGGGCAAATTGGTGCGCGTGGTCAAGGGCGCCGTACTCGATGTGTGCGTGGACATCCGCCGTGGCAGCCCCACCTTCGGGCAGCACTTCAAGATCCTGTTGGACGGGGAGGAGAAGGTGATGCTATGGGTCCCCGAGGGGTTCGCGCACGGGTTCCGCACGCTTGAGAATGATACCATCTTCAGCTACAAATGCACCGCGCCCTATCATCCGCCGTCCGAGCGCACCCTTCTGTGGAACGACCCGGCACTCGCCATTGACTGGGGCATCGCCGACCCCGTGCTCAGTGCCAAGGACCGCGCCGGGCTGACCCTTGCAGCGTTGGCCCCCACCCTCTGACCGATGTACAGCGCCACGCAGCTTTTCCTGATCTACAGCGGCCTGTTCTTCGGTGCGTTGGTCTTCGCACTGCTCATCAACAGCGTCTTCATGCGCTTCTTCCGCACCTTCGGCATACGCGAGGGGGAGGGGGGCATGCGCTGGGCGGCCACGCAGAAACCCGCGTTCGGAGGCATCGGCTTCTTCCTGATCTTCCTCGGGTCATTCGCCGTTCACGGCGCGCTCTTCCCGAAGTTCGACAACCCGTACCAGCCGGAGCTCATCGGTCTGTTGGCCGCCACCGGACTGGGCTTCCTGATGGGCCTGGCCGACGACGCGTACAACACCCGGCCGGTGTTGAAGTTCCTCACCCAGGTCGGTTGTGGCGTCATCCTCATCGCCACGGGTTCCAGCATCCGGATCTTCGATGCGCAATGGGCCAACTGGCTGCTCACGGTCTTCTGGACCGTGGGCATGATGAACTCCATCAACATGCTCGACAACATGGACGGCATCACCACGGTAACGAGCATCTCCATCCTCGCTTGTGGACTGCTCAGCTTTGTTCCGGAGTGGAAACTGGGCACCATTTATCCGGTGCTCGTCATCGGTGTGATCGCGGCGCTCTGCGGCTTCCTCTTGTTCAACTGGCACCCGAGCCGGATGTACATGGGCGACACCGGCAGCCAGTTCCTGGGGGTCTTTCTCGCCTACATCGGCATCCGTTGTTTCTGGAACGGGTTGAGTCCATCGGGTGCCGTGGAGCCCTGGCGGCAGGCGGTAAGCACCCTGATCGTCTTCGCCCTGCCCATCATCGACACGAGTACGGTAACGGTGAACCGCCTGCTCAAGGGGCGTTCCCCCTTCGTGGGCGGCCGTGACCACACCACCCACCACCTCAGTTATCTGGGGCTGAGCGACCAGCAGGTGGCGCTCGTTTTCAGCGGGCTCGGAGCGGTGTCCTTTTTCTGCGTGTTGGCCATGCTGAAGTTCATCGGCGTGTGGCGCGCATGGCATTCCGCGGTCTTCATCAGCTGGTGGGCGGTGATGTTCGTCGCCCTGTTCATCATCACAAAACGTGCGAAGGGCCCGGAGAAGGGGTGAACTTCTCCCGATCTTCGCGGCATGCGGATCCTGGCCAAGATCGCCCTCTCCGTCGTCCTCCTGCTCGCGGGGGTGATCTGCGTGCATCTGTTCAGCTTCAGCACGGCCACCGATCCCGATCTGGACTATCAGCGCCAGTTCAACGAGCGTTACCGCATCTTCAGCCTCAGTCCGCCGGAGGATCTGAGTTTCTGCGGCGAAGCGGTACCGATGAACAAGATCGATGTGCGGGAACGCCTGGACCGTGAACTGCTGGTGAACACGTACTGGCAGAGCAACAGTGTGCTGGCGCACAAACGCGCGCACCGGTGGTTCCCGGTGATCGAACCGATCCTCGCGCGCGAGGGTGTGCCCGACGACCTCAAGTACATCGCCCTGATCGAGAGCGGCCTCACGAACGTGATCAGCCCGGTGGGGGCCACGGGATACTGGCAGTTCATGAAAGAGACCGGCATCGCGTACGGGCTGCGCGTGGATGAGGAGGTGGACGAGCGCTACAACGTGGTCCGGAGCACGGAGGCCGCCTGTCGATACCTGAAAGCGAGCAAGGAACGCTTCGGATCGTGGGCCATGGCCGCAGCCGGTTACAACCTCGGGCATGGAGGACTCGAGAAACAGGTGGGACGGCAGAGCACCAAGGATTACTTCAACCTCTTGCTGCCCGAGGAGACCTCCCGGTACGTGTTCCGCATCCTGGCCATGAAGGCGATCATCACCGATCCCGAACGCTACGGCTTCCATCTGCGCGAAAAGGACCTGTATCCGCAGTACAACACGCGCTCGGTGAGCATCACCGGGCCGATCGAGAACCTGAACGACTTCGCGGTGCGCCAGGGCACCGACTACAAGACATTGAAGCTGCTGAACCCCTGGCTGCGCGATATCAAGCTCTCCAGCACGAAAGGCGGAGTGTACACCGTGTTGCTGCCGGGCGACGATTTCGACAAGCCCGTTGAGGAATGAGTGTGAAGCGGACAAGTGCGAAAGAGCCGACACCGAAAAGGGCCGCCAAAAGGATCGGACCCGCGACCACCGGGGTGGCGACAGGCGTTGCGGACACCACGGGGCCGGACGAGGAGGTGATCGAGGTGCTGGGTGCGCGGGTACACAACCTGAAGAACGTCGATGTGCGCATCCCGCGGGACAAGCTGGTGGTGGTCACCGGCCTGAGCGGAAGTGGAAAAAGCTCCCTTGCATTTGATACCATCCATGCCGAGGGCCAGCGTCGGTACATCGAGACCTTCAACGCTTACGCGCGCCAGTTCCTCGGCGGCATCGAGCGGCCCGACGTGGACCTGATCACCGGCCTGAGTCCGGTGATCGCCATCGAGCAGAAGACCATCAGCCGCAACCCGCGCAGCACGGTGGGCACCATCACCGAGATCTACGACCTGTTGCGCCTGCTGTACGCCCGCGCGGGCGAAGCGTACAGCCACGTCACCGGCGAGCGCATGGTGCGGTACACCGATAAGCGGATCATCGATACCGTGATCCAGGAATATACGGGTCGTGAGGCGCTGATCCTGGCCCCGCTTGTGCGCGGCCGCAAGGGCCACTACCGGGAGCTTTTCGAACAGATGTTGCGGCAGGGCTTCCTGCGTGCGCGGATCGATGGGGAGGTGGTCGACCTGACCACGCGCCCCCGGCTCGACCGGTACAAGGTACACGACATCGAAGTGGTGGTGGACCGGGTGAAGGTGGACGAGGCCAACCGCAAGCGCATCGCAGCGAGTTGCGACGTGGCGCTCAAGCAGGGCAAGGGCAACATGCTGGTGATGGAGGCCATCGGCCCGGCCAACAAGACACGCACGGGCGAGCCGCGGTACCTGAGCCGCCATCTGATGTGCCCCACCTCGGGGATCGCGTACGAGGAACCCGAACCGAACCTCTTCAGCTTCAACAGCCCGTACGGCGCGTGCGCGCGCTGCAATGGACTGGGCCAGGTGACCGAGGTGGACATCGCACGGATCGTCCCCGACCGGTCCAAGAGCCTCAAGAAAGGCGCGATCGTGCCGCTCGGCAATTACAAGGGCTCCTGGATCTTCCTGCAGTTGGAAGCCGTGCTCGAGCACTTCGGCCATACGGTGGATACCCCGTTCGCGGAATTGGACGAGGAGGTATTCGCGGTGCTGTTGAACGGCATGGACGACCCGCTGAAGGTGACCAGCAAGGTGGGCCTGAGCGACCGGATGGTGCAGTTCGAGGGGATCATCCCGTACGTGCTGGGCCAGGCCGAGGACGGCGCGAAGGGTGCGGAGAAATGGGCCGAGCAGTTCACGCACATGGTCACCTGCCCCGAATGCGAAGGCAGGCGGTTGAAGAAACTGGCGCGCTGGTTCCGGATCGGTGGCAAGGACATCACCGAGCTGGCACGCATGTCCATCGCCGAGCTGCACGCGCACATGAAGGCGCTACCGGCTCACCTGGATGAGAAGCAGGCGCTCATCGCGCGCGATGTGGTGAAGGAGGTGGCCGATCGCAGCGGGTTCCTGCTGGATGTTGGACTGGAATATCTTACCTTGGATCGTGGATCGCGCACCTTGAGCGGGGGCGAGGCGCAGCGGATCCGGCTGGCCACGCAGATCGGCAGCCAGCTCACCGGGGTGCTTTACATCCTGGACGAACCGAGCATCGGCCTGCACATGCGCGACGACCAGCGGCTGATCGGCAGTTTGCGCAAGTTGCGCGACGGGGGCAACAGCGTACTGGTGGTGGAGCATGATCGGGAGATGATGATGAGCGCCGACCACATCATCGACATCGGACCTGGAGCGGGCACGCACGGTGGGCATGTGGTGGCGCAGGGCACGGCCGACGAGATGCTGAAGGCCGCATCGCTCACGGCGAAGTACCTCAGGGGCGAACAGCGCATCAGCGGTCCGCGCGAGCGCCGCAAGGGCAATGGTCATCGCATCACGCTGAAGGGCGCCGGAGGCAACAACCTCAAGCAAGTGGACGCGGAGTTCCCGCTGGGCACCTTCATCTGCGTCACCGGCGTGAGCGGCAGCGGCAAGAGCACGCTCATCGGCGACACGCTCTACCCGATCCTCAGCCGGAGCTTCCACCGCAGCGAGGCCAAAGCGCTCTCGTACGCGGCCATTGATGGGTTGAAGCACATCGACAAGGTGATCGAAGTGGACCAGAGCCCCATCGGTCGGACCCCGCGCAGCAATCCCGCCACGTACACGGGCCTCTTTGATCACATCCGCGAGTTGTTCGCCAACCTGCCCGCAGCGAAGATCCGCGGGTACAAGGCGGGTCGGTTCAGCTTCAACACCGCCGGTGGTCGCTGCCCAACGTGCAAGGGAGCCGGCGTGCGCACCATCGGTATGAATTTCCTGCCGGATGTGGACGTGCCGTGCGAGACCTGCCGGGGCAAACGGTACGACCGTGAGACCCTGGAGGTGCGTTTCAAGGGCAAAAGCATCGCGGATGTGCTGAACATGCCGGTGGAGGAGGCCCTGGCGCATTTCGAGGACATCCCGCAGATCCGCATGAAGCTGCGCACGCTCATGGATGTCGGCCTGGGGTACATCACCCTGGGGCAGAGCAGCACCACGCTCAGCGGTGGCGAGGCGCAGCGCATCAAATTGGCCACCGAACTCAGTCGCCGGGACACGGGCAGCACCTTCTACATCCTGGACGAACCGACCACCGGCCTGCACTTCGAGGACGTGCGGCAACTCATCGGCGTGCTCGACCGGCTGGTGGACGCGGGCAATACCGTACTCGTGATCGAGCATAACATGGACCTCATCAAAGTGGCGGACCACGTGATCGACCTGGGTCCCGAGGGCGGCGAGGGCGGCGGACGCATCATTGCCAAGGGCACACCCGAGGAGGTGGTGCTCATGGGCCGTGGGCATACGGCCCGGTACCTCGAGCGCGAGTTGCGCGACCAGTAGGCCGGAGCGGGAACCGCCCTGAACTGCGCACGGGGCGGTGGAAAAGTGGGGGACCGGTCCACATGCCGAACGGACCGGCACCAGTAGACTTGCGATCCATCGATCCCCTCTCCGAGCATCCGCAACCCCATGGCCAAGAACAGCAGCCCCGCGCCGCGTAACGAAGACCCGAGCGAACAGCGCATCAAGAAAGCCTTCAAGCGCAAGGGCTGGAGCGAGGTGCGCGCGAACGACAGCTGGGCGATCTTCAAGATCATGAGCGAGTTCGTGGAAGGCTTCGAGGCCATGCAGCGGATCCGTCCATGCGTCAGCGTATTCGGCAGCGCGCGGACCCCTGCGGAAAAGCCTGAGTACGCGCTGGCGGAAGAGATCGCATTCCAGCTGACGCAACATGGTTATGGCGTGATCACCGGCGGTGGCCCCGGCATCATGGAAGCGGCCAACAAAGGAGCGCAACGGGGTGGCGGCACCAGTGTGGGCCTCAACATCGAATTGCCCTTTGAACAGGAGCCGAACGCGTTCATCGACAAGGAGAAGAGCCTGCACTTCGATTACTTCTTCGTACGCAAGGTGATGTTCGTCAAGTACAGCCAGGGCTTCATCGGCCTGCCCGGTGGCTTCGGAACGCTGGACGAGCTCTTCGAGGCCGTCACCCTGATCCAAACGCAGAAGATCGCGCGGTTCCCCATCATCCTGGTAAGCAGGAAATACTGGGCCGGCATGTTCGAGTGGATCAAGCGGACCATGGAGAATGAGTATCATTACATCGGCCCGAACGATCTGGACCTGATCCAACTGGTGGACAGCGCCGAGGAGGCCGTGGACGCCATCGACAAGTTCTACAGCCGTTACATGCTGAAGCCGAACTTCTGAGTCTCGGCTGTCCGGATGGATGCCGGATCCGGTGATTTTTCCTGCTAAGGGCCGTATGCCCTGTATCGTCCGCACCTCCGTTGTCGGATGTTGGTCGCTGAGCGCTGACCTCCCGATCATCGCGGCCGATCCACGCTGAAGGTGCACGTGTTTCGGCTCGAAGTCCGCACCTTCGCGGCCCGGAACATGCGCCCACGCCTCTACATCGACGACACCCGCCAGCGGATCCGCCAAGGCCATCTGTGGATCTACGACAACCAGGTGCTGCGCACCGAAGGCCAGCCGGAGCCCGGGGGCATCGTGCAGGTCTTTGATGTGAAAAAGGGGCCTTTGGGACAGGCCTACTACAATCCGAAGAGCAAACTGGCCGCCCGGCTGATCACCAAGGACCTGGACGAGCCGATCGACAAGGCCTTCTTCGTACGAAAGATCCAGGCGGCATGGGATCACCGCAAGCGCATGGTGGATACCACCAGTTGTCGCGTGGTGTTCGGCGAGGCCGATGGTCTCCCGGCACTCGTAGTGGACAAGTTCAACGACGTGCTCGTGATCCAGACCCTCGCCCTGGGCATGGACCGTTTCAAGCCGCTCATCGTGGAAGCGCTGCGCGAAGTGACCGGTGTGAGCAAGCTGTACGAACGCAACGACGTGCCCGTGCGCGAAAAGGAAGGGCTGGAGCAGCGCACGGGATTCCTGAGCGAGCCGTTCGATACGGGCCTCACGATCATCGAGAACGACCTGGCCCTGCGGGTCGATATCGCCCACGGGCAGAAGACCGGCCATTTCCTGGACCAGCGTGAGAACCACGCGGCCATCGCGCGCATCAGCAAGGGCGCACGCGTGCTGGACTGCTTCACGCACACCGGAGGGTTCGCACTGCACGCGGCGATGTACGGCGCTCGTGATGTGCTGGGGCTCGACATCAGCGAGGACGCCGTGGCGCTGGCCAAGCGCAACGCCGATGCGAACGGGCTGGCCGACCGCTGCCGCTTCATCACCGCCAACGTGTTCGACTTCCTCACCGAGGCAAGCAAACGTGGCGACCAGTGGGACGTGGTGGTGCTCGATCCGCCGTCATTCGCCAAGAGCCGGGGCGCCCTGGAGGGAGCAGTTCGCGGCTACAAGGAGATCAATCTGCGGGCCATGAAGTGCCTGCCCAAAGGCGGCTTTCTCGTCACGTGCTCCTGCTCGCAGCACATGACGCCGGACCTGTTCCGTGCCATGGTGGCCGATGCCGCCCGCGATGCGCACCGCACACTGCGCGAACTGTATTCCGGCACCCAGCCACCGGACCACCCGATCTGCTGGTCCATACCTGAAACATTGTATCTGAAATGCCTCGTGCTGCATGTTGAGTGAGGGCGGCCATGGAGCGGTGACCCTTCGTCAACTATCTTCATCGCGTCCCTCGGCGGTCCCGCTTCAAGCACTCCGCCATTCGAGGACAGGGTGATCTTCTGGAACCGTGAAACGGATGGGGCGGAGCGACTCCTTCCACGATGCGCTGGTCAAGGCGCCGATGCTTCGGCTCTCCTTGCCGTTCATTGGTGGGCTCGTACTGGCGCGCGCTTTCCAACCAGCATGGCCGTGGCCCGGGATAGCAGCCACGGTCCTTTTGGTACTCTGGTTCGTACAGTCCGGCAGCGTACGCAGGTACGGCCAACGATGGCAGCGTGGCGCGCTGCTTTATCCGGGACTCTTGCTGTTCGGCATGGGCTGGCAGGTATTGCGGCAGCCGGAACGGATGGACACACTCGCACGGCAACGCATGACCACCGTGGTCTGGCGCATGCGGGTGACCGAGGCGATCTCGACCGGACGGTCCACGATGCGGCTCTGGGCCCGGGTGGATGCCGCGGCGGACAGTGCCGGGGTGCGCGCTGCACACGGCGGCGTATTGCTCACCCTGGTATCGGACAGTGGCCTCGCCTTGCCGGGCACCGGCGATGAACTGCTCGTGCATGCCCGGATCGATACCATTGATCGCGTACCTGATCCCGGTGGGTTCGATGGTCGTGCATGGGCCGCATCGTTCGGTATCCGTCACAGTTGCTTTGCAGGGCGGGGCCAGTGGAGGGTGCATCGGTCGGCCACTGGTTTCGCGTCGTTCTTCGAAGGTGCGCGCCGCCGTGTATCGGCCTGGTTGGAGGCCTCGTCGCTCAGCGCGCGCGAACGGGGCATGGTAAAGGCCATCCTGCTCGGCATCCGCGATGAGCTCGATGCGGACCAGAAGGCGGCCTTCGTGCGCAGCGGAACCATGCACGTGCTGGCGGTGAGCGGCAGCCACGTGGCGCTCATCTACGCGGCGCTGCTCTGGCTCTTCAAGCGGTTCGGTGAGCGGACGCGATGGCGCATCGTCCGCTCCCTACTCATTCTCCTGGTGCTCTGGTGCTATGCGGGGATCACCGGCGCCACGCCCAGTGTCCTGCGCGCCACGGCCACCTTCACCCTGTTCTGCCTGGCCGATATGGCGGGGCGGACAAGCGGTCCGGTGAACAGCCTGGCCGCAGCGGCTTTTCTGCTGCTGCTCTGGGATCCATTGATGGCCGCGCAGTTGAGTTTCCAACTGTCCTTCCTGGCGGTGGCGGGCATCGCGCTGTTCTATCGGCCATTGATGCGGCTCTGGACAGCACCGAACGGGTGGCTCCATTACGCCTGGTCGCTCGTTTCGGTCAGCATAGCGGCCCAACTGATGACCGCACCGCTCGCGCTATGGTCCTTCGGGGCCTTCCCGGTATGGTTCCTGCCGGCCAACCTGGTGGTGGTAGGGCTTGTGGCGCTGGGCGTCTATGGTGGGGCGGCGCTGCTCGCCCTGCAATGGATCCCGGTTCTTGGTGGGGTCTGTGCCTGGGTGCTGGTGGTGCTGCTGAAGCTGATCGGATGGACCACGGATCTCTTCGCCTGGCTGCCCGGGGCGTATCCGGCGGTACGCATCAACGGCTGGCAGTGCGCGGTGCTGTACGTGATCATCCTGCTCCTGGCCGCGGTGTTTTTCGAACGGTGGCGGTGGGCCCGTTCCGGATTGTTGGCCATGATCGTTCTGCTGTTGACAACGTGGGCCTGGAACGCGCACGTGCGGAACAAGCAGCATCGATTCGTGGTGTATGACGATCGCGACCAGCTCATTTGTGCGATGGAGAGCGGGCGGTTGCTCACCGTCTTCACCGACAGCCTGGACCAATGGTCGGAGCGCAAGGTGGACACGCACCGCCGGGCGATCGGAGCCCGTGGCATGAACACGGACCCGGTACCGGAACAGCTGATCATGGACCGCCTGGTCATTCGATGGCTTCGCGGTGGCGACCGGGCAGTTCCTGCGGATCCCTCGGCGGACCTCCTGGTCATCACCGATGATGCACGTTATGATGCGGAACGTTGGCTCAGCCCGGTGCCGCCAACCCGAGGCCTCGTACTCGCGCCTGTGGTGAGTGCCAGGCGACGCTCGTTCTGGCGCCGGTGGTGCATGGAGCATCATGTCCCTGTGCATGACGTGAAACTGCACGGTGCGTTCATATTGCCGATCCACGCGTTGGCCCGGGAGCCGTAACCGTGAGGCACACCGTACGTTCAGGGCCTCTTTTCGGTCAAATTCGGGAACAGCATGCGAGCCATGGCGAGGAGACAGCGTGTACGGTGGCACGAGCTTGTGGAACCACAAGCTGGAAGCCTTCCGGAGGGCCGACCGGTGCGGGTGATGGTCGGGAAGGTGGCCGTGTGTCTGGTGCGCTACGAAGGCCGGTTGTTCGCCCTGGAGGATGTGTGTCCGCATCAAGGCCGCAGCTTCACGGGGGGAAGCTGCGAGCGGGGGCGGATCATCTGTCCCTGGCACCTCAAGAGTTTCGATCTGATCACCGGCCAAGGCCTCCTGGCGAGCGAAGGCAATGCCCGTGTGTTCCCGGTGGAAGAGAAGAACGGCCAGGTGCGTATCGGCATGCCGCGCCGGTCGTTCAGCCTGTTCGGCTTGCGCCTGGGTTGATCGGAGCTTCGGGATCCCGGGTGGCGCACAATACGGGCCGATCACACCGCGTTCAATAGCCGTGAAATGAACCCAAAACCCCGCGCATGACGCATTCTACACTCCGCAAACGCCCCGTTCGCCGCTCTGCCAGCCCCATGCCAATTCTCCAAGGCCCGCGCCCATCCACGATCCACGCCATTCTCAGCTACAGCAAGGCGCTGCGCGTGGTGGATGCGCCTCCTGTAGGCCAGGTGAACATCGTGCTGAACTGAGGCGGTGATCCGCACGGGTGGCCCGGCCGGTCCTCATGTGATCACCAGCAGGCGTGCAGGCTCCAGCCGGAAGCGTACCTCGTTACCGATCACCAGCGGCTCGCCATCGAGGTGCGCGAGGTTGCCATCCTGGTGAATATGAGCCTCACGGGCAACGATCGTGCGGATGTATGGGCTGCTGTCCGCCCTGCCGGTATACACGTCGAACAGCGCTTTGATCAGCGGGAGGAAGGAAGGCTTGCTCACGCACCGCAGTTCAGCCAGTCCGTCATCGGGTGCTGAACCGGGACTGATGGCCACGCCGTTGCCGAACTCGCGGGTGTTCGCGAAGACGAGCATGAGCAGCCTGTGTTCGGTGCTTTCGTTGTTCGCGTTCACCACCACGCGTAGGGGTTGCGCGCCGAGGATCTCCTTCAGCGTGATGCGGAGGTAGTTCCAGAAACCACGTGATCGGCTGCGGTCGAATTCCCAAGCCACGCGCGCATCGAACCCGATGCCGGCCGTCCCGAGGAAGAGGTGGTCGTTCAGGTAGCAAACGTCCATCGGTCGGGCCGTACCGGTGAACGCGCGGTGGAGGGCCTCCTTCGGGTTGAGTGGCAGTTTTTGCGAGCGGGCGTAGCCATTGCCCGATCCCATGGCCACGATGCCCAGCGCCACCGGCGAGCCGACAAGTCCATTGGCTACCGCGTTCAAGGTACCGTCGCCCCCAGCGGCGATCACACGGTCATGCCCGGCGGTCACGGCCTCGCGGGCCAATTCACTGCCGTGCCCGGGCCCTTCGATCATGCGCTCACTGAGGTCCACCCCGAGCTGCCTGGAAAGCGCACGCGCGAGTTCCAGCACGTCCGGGGCACGGCCTTTCCCGCTGCGGGGGTTCAGGATCAGGGTGGCGCGCATCATTCGGTCACCACCATGTCTCGTGCGAGCAGGTGGTTGTTGTACTGCTGGATCGCGGCCTGTAACAAGGCGTGCGCGGTGATCAGGTCGAAGGCGTTCGGGATGGTGCGCTGCTCCGGATGCCACGAGCTGCCGATGCCGTCGTGCCAGAGTATCCGTTCGCCATCGCTGCGCAATTGAGCACGCGGTGTCACGATGAGCCAGGTGGCGCTGCCCTCGCTCACGGCGGCCGGAGAACGTTCCAGGCGCAGGGTGCTGCTACCGAAAGCGAAGAATGGTTCGTTGTGGCCGATCAGGTCCAGCACGGTGGGCAGGATGTCGATCTGCTGGGTGGTGCGCACATCGGCACGGGGAACGATCACGCCGGGCATGTAGTAGACCAGCGGGATCCAGAAGTCGTAGGCCGATCCGCTCTGTTCGCCGTTGCGCTCCAGGTCCGCCGTATGGTCCGCGGTGATCACGAAGAGGGTGTTCTTGAACCAGGACATTTTTTCCGCCGTGCGGAAGAATTCGCGCAGGGCATTGTCGGCATACAGCAGGGTGGGGTGGATGGTCAGCGTGCCCGCTTGGAAACGCTTGGCCTCCTCGGGGGGCAGCTGATACGGATGATGGGAACTGAGGGTGAAGACGGTGCTGAAGAAGGGTTGCTGCTCCTTGCTCAACTCATGGGCCCAGAACTGGAGGTAGGGCTGATCGCGGATGCCCCAGACACCATCGTCGTCCTTGGGCTCGGGGTATTCGTTCCGCCCCGAGTACCGTTGGTAACCGGCCGAACGGGCGAAGGCATCAAAGCCCATGGTGCCGTTGTGGCCGCCGTGGTAGAAGCTGGTGGCGTAGCCCTTGCTGGCCAGCACACCGGGCAGGGCGGTGAAGGGCGCATCGGCATAGGGCGAGGTGATGAAGGCCTCCTCCATCATTTTGGGCATGCTGGCCACGATCGCGGGCAGCCCGTCGATGCTGCGACGACCATTGGCGTGCGCTTGGGTGTAGTACAGGCCGTTCGCCATGAGCGAATCGAGGAAGGGCATGTAGCCGGGGCGGCCCTCGTTCAGCAATGCGCTGTACGTGCCGCTGAAACTTTCCAGCACGATGAGCGCGACATTGGGTTTTCCGGGTATCAATTGTTGCTGACCATACTGATGGCGTACGGGCCAGAACCGATCGGCCTGTTCCTGCGGCATGAAAGTGCGCTCCTGGAGCACCGGCTTGCCGATGCTGGTCATCACGGTGAACGGGGTGTTGAGCACGAGCGGCATCTGCGCGGGCGAAGCGTAGGCACTGGCATCCAGCACCGTGAGCGGCAAGTACTGGAGTCCACCACGCGAACAGAGCGCACAAACGACGACGAGGGCCGAACGCCATCCCCACCACGGACGCACATCCGCTGCCGCCCAGCGACGCATGGCGGCATTGTATCCAAATTGTGCGATGAGCAACGATCCGAGGAAGATGAGTACCACGTGCCAGAAGTCCTGGGCGAACACCGGGGCCAGGTGGGCCAGGTCGCTGCCACCACCGGCGATGCCGAGCAGATCGGCCGTGCTGCGCTTCAAGGTGAACTTGTAGTACTCCAGGTCGGTACAGTTGAGGAAGAAGCAGAAGACCGTGCTGATGTGGAAGAGCACGAGTTGCACCCGGTGCCAGGCCCCGTGCGTGGCGGGACGGATGAGCATGGCCAGACACCAGGGCAGAAAGAGCCAGGCGATGGCACTGGCGTCGAAGCGCAGGCCGCCCAGGAAGGCGCTGAGAGGCGGGTGGGGAAAGTCGTCCCGATTGAGCACCCAGAACAGCGCGCGCTGCGCTGAGAAGAGCATGGCCACAACGCCCAGGGTGGCCAGCACGCGCCAGAATGGTGCGAAACGTTGCGGGCGGGCGGTATCGGCCATGCGGGTGCGCGAACCTACTGAACGCCGGGTCGGGATGTTCTGGAGGATAGAGGCCGATGCGTTCCACGGTGCACGCACGGGATACCTTTGCCGCCCGTTCACCCCATGATCATCGACCCCACCGAGCAGAAACAGCTCGCCTTCGATCGCGGCGCGCATAGCGATGCCTTCCTGATCGACACCTACGAGAAGCTGGTATACCCGCGCATCATCGAAGAGAAGATGCTGAGCCTGCTGCGGCAAGGCAGGATCAGCAAATGGTTCAGCGGCATCGGGCAGGAGGCCATCGCCGTAGGTGCGGCCATGGCGCTGCGCAACGACGAGTACATCCTGCCCATGCACCGCAACCTGGGCGTGTTCACGGCGCGTGGCATGCCGTTCCGCAAGCTGTTCGCCCAGTGGCAGGGCAAGGCCACCGGCTACAGCAAGGGCCGCGAGCGCAGCTTCCACTTCGGCGACCAGGAGCACAAGGTGGTGGGCATGATCAGCCACCTGGGACCCCAGATGGGCATCGCCGATGGCATCGCACTGGCGCACAAACTGAAGAAGGAGGATCGGTGCGTCATCGTGTTCACGGGCGATGGGGCCACCAGCGAGGGCGACTTCCACGAGAGCCTGAACGTTGCGGCGGTGTGGGACCTTCCCGTGCTCTTCGTCATCGAGAACAACGGATACGGGCTGAGCACGCCCAGCCACGAGCAGTTCCGCATGAAGAGCTTCGTGGACAAGGCGGTCGGGTACGGCATCGAAGGCGTGCAGGTGGCGGGCAACAACATCCTCGAGGTGTATGACACCCTGGCGAGGCTGGCGGACAGTGTGCGCGAGAACCCGCGTCCCATCCTGGTGGAGTGCATCACCTTCCGCATGCGCGGGCATGAGGAGGCCAGCGGAACGAAGTACGTGCCCAAGGAACTATTTGAGGAATGGGGTAGAAAAGATCCCGTTGCCAACTACGAGGAGTGGCTGTTGCGGCAGGGCATCCTGAGCATCGCTTCGCGCGACAGCATCCGCACGCGCCTGAAGGACGGTATCGAGGAGGACCTGAAGCATGCCTTCGAGGAGCCGGATCCGGTGGCCGTGAAGGAGGTGGAGGAGGGCGATGTGTACGCCAGGTCCGATGCAGGACAGGCGGCACGGTCGCCATTGCCGCTGGAACCGGATCCCGGTGGTCGCGAAGCGCGCATGATCGACGCCATCCAGGAGGGGCTTTCCCAGAGCATGGAACGGCATGCGGACCTGGTGCTCATGGGCCAGGACATCGCCGAATACGGCGGTGCGTTCAAGATCACGGAAGGCTTCGTGGAGCGGTTCGGGAAAGGGCGCGTGCGCAACACACCCCTGTGCGAGAGCGCGATCCTGGGCACGGCGCTCGGCCTCAGCATCAAGGGCATGAAGGCCATGATGGAGATGCAGTTCGCCGATTTCGTGAGCGAGGGCATCACCCAGATCTGCAACAACCTGGCGAAGATCCACTACCGCTGGGGCCAGAACGCCGATGTGGTGGTGCGCATGCCCACCGGAGCGGGCGTGGGAGCGGGGCCGTTCCACAGCCAGAGCAACGAGATGTGGTTCGTGAAGACCCCGGGCCTGAAGGTGGTGTATCCGAGCACGCCGTACGATGCGAAGGGCCTGCTGATGTCGGCGTTCGAGGATCCCGGGCCGGTGATGTTCTTCGAGCACAAGGCGCTCTATCGTGCTACTCCCGGACCGGTACCCGAACAACCGTATGGCATTCCGTTCGGGAAGGCGCGGACGGTGCACAAAGGCGGCGCCATGAGCATCATCACCTACGGCATGGGCGTGCATTGGGCCACCGCCGTGCAGCAGGAGACCGGTGCCGACATCGAGATCATCGACCTGCGCACGCTGGTGCCACTGGACACGGAGGCCGTATTGATGAGCGCGAAGAAGACCGGGCGTGTGCTGCTGTTGCACGAGGATACCTTGACGGCGGGCTTCGGCGGCGAACTGGCGGCCTTGATCGCCGAGCAGGCCTTCGAGCACCTGGACGCACCGATCGTTCGGGTGGCCAGTTGGGACACCCCGGTGCCCTTCGCTATTTCGCTGGAAAACGGTTTCCTACCGAAGAACAGGTTGAGGGAGG
This sequence comes from Bacteroidota bacterium, assembly GCA_018267155.1. GTDB lineage: Bacteria > Bacteroidota > Bacteroidia > Flavobacteriales_F > PHOS-HE28 > PHOS-HE28. The sequence continues at coordinate 23,714 of JAFDZE010000076.1, forward strand.
CCGTGGAACGGTTGATGGCGTACTGACGCCGTGGTCGTTGTGTTGCAACCGTAGCGTTGCCGTCGTTGCATTTCGACCGATGGTTGCTACCGATGGTTGCCACCGTAGCGTCAACCCTCAGGGTCGACCTCCACTTACGGCGAATGATCGCATTACAGCGTATGTTTGATGGATGCCGTCCCCGCCCGGATACCATCGTCATCCGCGTCTGCGAGGGCACGATTACATGCAGGGTGCCTATTTCGTCACATTGTGCACGTGGTCGCGTCGACATTGGTTCGGGCGGATCGATGGGACAGGCCACGCGGCTGTGATGGAACCGAACGCGATGGGGCGCATCGTACTGGACCAATGGAACGCATTGCCCCGGCATTTCGCGCACGTCCAACTGGACCAGGTACAATTGATGCCGGACCATTTCCACGCGATCATCATATTGGCGGGTGGTATCGGGTCGACCCTGAGGGCCGACGCGACGGCGGCTGCGGGTCCTACGACGGATGGTTCAGGTGCCACGGAGGGGGCCGGTCCCGGGACGAACGCCCGGCCGAACGGTACACGGCCCGGTTCGTTGGGCGCCATCATCGGCGCGTTCAAATCGGGCACCACCTATCACATGAACCGGTTGGCCGGTACGCCCGGTCAGCGATATTGGCAGCCAGGGTTCCACGACCGCGTCATCCGCGTGACGTACGGTGAATTCGAACGGATCGCCCGCTACATCGCGCAGAATCCGTCGAAATGGTGGTGATTCAGGCGACTTGTTCCAGGACCCCCCGCACCGCCGCGTTGAACCCCTCGGGGTCCTCCAGGTTCGTCAGGTGGCCGACACCCGGAAGCGTCACCAGCACGCTGCCCGGAATGGCGCGGGCCATGGCGTCGCTGTCGGTGGGCGGGATCAGTTCGTCAGCGCTGCCGGTGATGATCAAGGTGGGTGCGCTGATAGAGGCCAACATGGAGGAGCGGTCGGGCCGCAAGGCCATGCCGCGCGCACTGGCGGCCACCGCTTCAGCGGGTTGGTGCGCAATGAGCGCATGGACGAAGTGGACCAGATCCGGGTGCCGATCGGCGCTCGCACGGGCGATCAGTCGGGGCGTCATGCTGTCGGCAATGCCACCTACGCCCTGCTCCATGGCACGTTTGGCCGTGGCATAGCGACCCTTGCGCGCCTGGGGACCGTCAGGCACTGCGCGGGTATTGCACAGGATCAGACCACGCAGGGCTTCGGGGAACAACTCCGCGAAGGCCAGTGCGATATAGCCGCCCATGCTCAGGCCGCAAACCACGGCGCGCTCGATGCCGAGATGCCCAAGGAGGGCGTTCACGTCGCGTGCGTGATCCTCCATCATCATCACCTCCGGCACCCCGTGCGACCCACCGAAACCGCGCAGGTCCGGTGCGATCATTCGTGCGGCATCGGTGAGTTCCTCCAATTGCGGCAGCCAGAGCGTGTGATCGAACGGGAAGCCATGGAGCAGCACGAGCGGGATGCCCTGGCCTCGTTCCACATGGTGGATGATCCGGTGCATGACCTACTGATCCTTCGGCATCGTCGGTGTCAGGCTCACCTCGTCCACTTCGGCCGCGGAGCCTTTGCGGCAATCGCCTGTACTGGCCTTCACCGGACGATACTTGAAGGTGAGGTGAAGACCGTGTTTCCTGAATTTTTCCTCCAGGCCGATGGGGTAGAGGTACAGGTTCTTCGCGTGGTCCACGCGGATGAGCAGAGGACAGCCATCGCCGATGAACTCCGTGGTGACGCGGCCGGTGCTGAACCCCTGGTTGGCTTCCTGTAGCCGAATGGCGGCATCGCTTTCCGCGGCATTGCGGTGCGAGCCGCAGGCCAGCATAGCGGCTGCGAAAAAGGTGAGCGTGCCGTACTTCACGAGGTGCAGGAATGACATGGGGCGCAAGGTACCGGGTCCGGGGAGGCTTGCGATCAACCAAGACGCTGCGTCGGACGAAAGGCATATTCCCGCAACAACCCGCAATTCCCGCATTGGAAGCTCACGATCGGGAACGCAAGTTTGCCAGCCAGGTCCAGACCGCACCGAACGCTGTCCTTCGAAGTGCCTTGCACCCATACGGTCCTGTCGGAAAGTATCGCATTCCAACTGTCGGGTACGATCCCGGGTTCCATGGGGCATTTGCAGTCCGGGCATTCCGGTATACGGGGAGCCGGGTATCTGGATCGTGTGCGTTCGGTGCTCATCCTCCTGCCTTTTTCGCCTTGTATCCTTTTTCCGTCAGGTAGGCCAGCACCTTGTCGCGGTGATCACCTTGCAGCAGGATCACGCCATCCTTGGTGTTGCCGCCCACGCCGCACTTGCTCTTCAGCGCGCGGCCGAGATCGTCCAGGTCCGCATCCTTGCCGGTGAAGCCGACGATCCGTGTGACGGTCTTGTTGCCGCCCAGGCGGTCCAGGTGGATGCGCAGATCCTGCTGGCCGGGAGCTGCGGTCGGTTTGCCGGAACCTTGTGGGCCGCTCGACCAGGCCAATTCACCGAACGAGGTGAGGGTTCGCTTCTTCATGACCGCCGCAAAGTAGCTTGTCGCTGAACGTTCCGACCTTGTGCCGCGATGCGAGGTGTGGTCACAGTGATCCCTGTTCGTGGTGCGAAAGAGCTGGCGCACTTTATCCGGCTGCC
>JAFDZE010000076.1:26480-32951 GCA_018267155.1 Bacteroidota bacterium
TACCAGCTCGATAGCGAGCGCGATGGGGAAGTGGTGCGCGCCTTGATCGGTGCGGTGGAGGAGTGGGCACGTTCCAAAGGCATGGACCGCATGATCGGCCCCTTCGGCTTCAGCGACAAGGACCCGCAAGGCGTGCAGATCGCCGGCTTTGAACAGCTGCCGGTGATCGCCACGCCGACCAATGCTGATTGGCTGCCGGCCATGGTCGAGGCGTGCGGTTACACGCAGTTCGAGGACATGGTGAGCTACCGCATGGATATTCCTGCGCGACTTCCGGAGCGCTATCACGCCATCGCGGACCGCTGTCTGCGGAACCTGGGTTCGCATCGCGTGCCTTTGGGCTCCAAGCGTGAGTTGAAGCCTTGGGTGGTGCCGGTGCTGCGGCTGGTCAATGCCACATACGGCGACCTGCTCGGCTTCGCGCCGATGAGCGAGGAAGAGATGCACGTACTGGCGAAGAAGTACATGTACATCCTCGATCCGCAACTCGTTCATCTGATCGCCGATGCGAAGAACGAGCCCGTGGCCTTCGTGATCGCCAGCCCGGACATGAGCGAGGGTCTTGTCCGAGCGAACGGGAAGTTGTTCCCGTTGGGCTTTGTGCATATTCTGCGGGCCATGAAGCGATCGAAGCAGCTCGATCTGCTACTCGGTGCGGTACGGCCGGATCTGCAAGGCAAAGGACTCACGGCCGCGCTCGGCATTTCGCTCTTCGATGCTGCGCGCCAACATGGCTTCACGCACCTGGACAGCCACCTGATCATGGAGCGTAACACGCGCATGCGCGCCGAACTGGAGCGGCTGGGGGCGGTGGTGTGGAAGCGGTACCGGGTGTACCAGCGCGGGTTGAGTTGACCACAGAGGTACGGATGGCTCAGAGGATTACAAGTTGGCGTGCGGAGGATGCTGTTCCCATGGGCAAGGGCCCAGGGTCAACTGTCCGGATCCTGACTTTCTCCGTGTCCCCGGAGCCTCTGTGGTGAACCGTATTGGCCAGCTACTTTCGCGGACCAACCGACCAGCAACATGCCCGGCACAGAACTTTTCGGCGAAGAGGAGAAGAAGGAAGTGATGGACGTCCTGAACACGGGCGTGCTCTTCCGGTACAACCATGATGCCCAGCGCAAGGGCCATTGGAAGGCGAAGGAGTTCGAGGCCGAGATCGCGAAGTTCACCGGGGCCAAGGATGCCCTGGCCGTGAGCAGCGGAAGCACAGCGGTAAGTACCATGCTCGCGGCCTGCGGCGTGGGCTACGGCGACCACGTGATCGTGCCGCCCTTCACTTTCATCGCCACCATCGAGAGCGTGCTGCTGGCCGGGGCGATACCTGTTTTCGCCGAGATCGATGAGACGCTGTGCCTGAGTGCCGAGGGCATCCGCAACGCCATCACGCCGAAAACCAAGGCCGTGCTGCTTGTCCACATGTGCGGCGCCGCTGCCGATCTGGACGGGATCATGGCCGTGTGCAAGGAGAAGAACGTGATGCTCATCGAGGACACGGCCCAGGCATTGGGTGCCACGTACAAGGGCAAGCACCTTGGCCTTTACGGCGAGATGGGCAGCTTCAGCTTCGATTTCTTCAAGATCAACACCTGTGGTGAGGGTGGCGTGGTGATCACCAACAACCACCAGAGGTACACCACCGCCCAGCACTTCAGCGACCACGGCCACAGCCACGAAGGGGACAACCGGGGCATGGAACCGCATTACATCCTGGGTACCAACTACCGGATCGGCGAGATCAATGCAGCGATCGGCCTGGCACAGGCGCGCAAGCTACCGTTCATCATCGCGCAGCAGCGCAAGCACAAGGCCATCATCCAGGCGCGTCTTGCACGCATCCCCGGACTGGCCTTCCGCAAGCAATGCGACGATGCGGGCGACAGTGCCACCTTCTTCCACCTGCTCTTTCCGAGCGAGGCCATCGCCCGAGCGGCGCACAAGGCCATGGGCGAGGCCGGTGTGGGCGGGGCGTACTGGTACGACAACATGTACCACTACATCAAACAGTGGGACCAACTGAAGGAGCTGAAGATGCCCTTCCGCACCGTGGCCCATGAACTCGGCCTTCCACAGGATCTCAAGACCATCCGCTTCGCGAAGAGCGACGCCGTCCTCTCGCGCCTGATCAGCTTCAACATACGCGTCACCTGGACCGAGGCCGAACTCGATGCCTACTTGAACAAGGTGGAGGGAGCGGTGAGGACCGCCTTTGCCGCGCCGTCGACAGAACCGGCCATGACGAAGTAAGAAAGGCCACAGCGAGTGAAACAAGGTCATGGAAGGAATGTCTGCGTAGGTTCTTTGGGCGTTCCAGCGCCTCCGGATGCGCCTCGGCGTCGAGCCTTTACTACTGCTCCTCGGCCGTTTCGTTGTCGTTTCTCCTCACAACGCCGACCTGCGGGGTATTCGCTGCTGTCCCCAACGCGAAATGTAGGATCCGGCGGTTCCGGGCTTCGATGAACTCGGTCGCGCGTTTTCGATACGTAGAGTAAGCCTCGAAACTGGCGGGTAGTGGGGATGTCCGGAAGTCTTCGAATGGTGCCATGAATCTTACCGTGTTCCGATCCTCTGTGAGAAGGTCCTGGAGCAGGAAGAACTCCACATATCCATGAAAGTCACCAAAGAGGTCGAAGAAATCCGCATATCGATCGAGTACGTCGCTCAATGGACTTTGATCCCCCCGATAGTGCCTTCGAATACACTCGACCGTGAGATCGAACCTGTCCTTGATCTTTCCGTGGCATCCGCGTGATCCATTGATGGTCATTTTGTTTCCGATTCGGTTGCCCGGAAACAGCATCATTCCACCGATCGTGTAACCGAGTGCGTTGAATTTGGCCAATTCGTCGGGCTCTTGTGCAATGAAAGGAGCGATTCTCGCCTCCTTCCGGAATGAGGGAATAACGGTATCACTGGTCAAACGGAATTCACCCAAATGTGACCGATGATGAAGATAGACTCCTGGCGTTGTGTCTACGAGTTCGAAGAAATCACCGCTGGGCAATGGCTTGCTCCAAAGGCACTTGTGGTATCGCCGGAGCGTTGGGCTCAGGGCGTCCGGGTCGGTATTTGAGGTATAGTAACCCGGTGTGTCCGACCTGAAGTCGAATGTGATATCGATCTCACTGCGCGTGTCCATGTAACCAGCTTCTCTTACCGGACGCAACAACGCTGCTCGGGCAGGACCAAGGTGTTCATCCCAGGTCAGCCAAGCGGTGAGTTGAAGCGAGCCTCACACCTTTATCCGTGCGCTCCACCGTGGCGCACTGGTTCACGCTGTCGTGTTCCAGGAACAGTGTGAAGTGCGCATCGGCGGCCCTTTCCAGGAAGGCGCTCTTCTCCTGCATGGTGAGCAGGGGCCGCGTGTCGTAGGCCATCACCCAGGGCAGCGGAACGTGGTGTACGCTGGGGAGCAGATCGGCCATGTACACGAGCGTGCGGCCCTTGTACCGGATGTGCGGGATCATCATCGCATCGGTATGGCCGTTCACGAGCAGCACATCCATGTCGGGGAAGAGCTCCTTCACGTACGGAGTGTCCGTTGGCTGCTGTCGCTCCACATCCACGAACTTCAGTTGTCCGCTCTCCTGGATGGGCAGGATGTTCTCCTTGAGGAAGCTGGCCTTCTCTCGCGCGTTCGGCTTCGTGGCCCACTCCCAGTGGTACGTGTTGCTCCAGTAGGTGGCGTTCTTGAAGGCGGGCGCGAAGCCATCGCCCTGCCGCACGATGCTGCCGCCGCAATGATCGAAATGCAGGTGCGTGAGGAACACATCGGTGATATCATCCTTCGAGAAACCGTGCTTGGCCAGCGACTTGTCCAGCGTGTCGTCGCCGTGCAGGTCGTAGTGCCCGAAGAACTTGGCGTCCTGCTTATCGCCGATGCCGTTGTCGATCAGGATCAGGTGGCCATCGGTCTCCACGAGCAGGCAGCGCATGGCCCAGGTACACAGGTTCTTTTCGTCCGGCGGATGCAGTTTGCTCCACAGGGGCTTGGGCACCACGCCGAACATGGCGCCGCCATCCAGCTTGAAGAGCCCGGTATCGATGGGGTAGAGGTTCATGCGTGCGAAGATGCGCCAAGCCCCGGCGAAGTTCACAGTCCATCGTTGGCAGGTGCGGCGCGAACGTCACTCGGCGCCTTGCCTTCTGCCCACCTTTGCGTGCGGTCATGGGCACATGACCACATGACCCTCGGCCCCATGTCCCAACCCCGCGTCCATTTCATCGCCATCGGCGGCAGCGCCATGCACAACCTGGCCATCGCGTTGCACCGCAAAGGCTACGACGTTACCGGCAGCGACGACGAGATCTTCGAGCCGAGCCGCAGTCGATTGGCACGGTTGAACCTGCTGCCCTCGCAACTCGGCTGGCATCCGGAGGACATCACATCGGACCTGCAGGCCGTGATCCTGGGCATGCACGCGCGCAAGGACAACCCCGAACTGGTGCGCGCGCTGGAGCTGGGGATCCCGGTATACAGTTATCCGGGCTACTTCCACGAGCAAACGAAGGACAAGACCCGCGTGGTGATCGGCGGCAGCCACGGCAAGACCACCATCACCAGCATGATCGTACACGTGCTGCGCTGCGCGAACGCGGATCTCGATTACCTCGTGGGGGCGCAGCTCGATGGCTTCGACTGCATGGTGCGGCTGGATCCCGCGAGCCGTGTGGCCATCATCGAAGGGGACGAGTACCTCGCTTCAGCATTGGAGCCCGTGCCGAAGTTCCACTTGTACAAGCCGGACATCGCGTTGATCAGCGGCATCGCCTGGGACCACATCAACGTGTTCAAGACCTTCGAGAGCTACGTGGACCAGTTCCGCGGCTTCATCAAGGCCATCGAACCCGGTGGCAAGCTGGTGTACTGCGCGGAGGATCCCGAGGTGGTGCGGATCGTGAACGAGCACAAGGGTGATCTGATCAAGGTGCCGTACGGCGTACCACCGCACACCATCCGCGACGGGGCAACCTATCTGATCACTGAAAATGGGGAGGTTCCACTGCGCGTCTTCGGGCGCCACAACCTGATGAATTTGGAGGGCGCCCGTCATGCGTGCCACCAGTTGGGCATCGGCGATCCGCTGTTCTACGAGGCCATCGCCACCTTCCACGGTGCGGCCAAGCGGCTGGAGAAGCTGGCGGAAGGGCCGGGCCGTGTGGTCTTCAAGGACTTCGCGCATTCGCCCAGCAAGCTCAAGGCCACGGTGGATGCCGTGCGCGAGCAGTTCCCGGGCAGGCGCCTCACGGCATGCATGGAGTTGCACACATACAGCAGCCTGAGCGAGGGTTTCCTGGACCAGTACCAGGGCTGCATGGATGCGGCCGATGAGGCCATCGTCTTCTACGACCCGCACGCCGTGCAATTGAAGCGGCTGCCACCGGTGCCCCCGGAGCGTATCCACCGCGCTTTCGGGCGGGACGGACTGCGCGTGCTGAACGATCCCGTGGCCGTGATGGGCGCAGTGCGCTCAAGTGCCGATGTGCCGGGTGTATTGTTGATGATGAGCAGCGGCAACTTCGGCGGCATCGATCTGCAAGCCACGGCCGAGGCGTTCATCGCACCGTAAGAAGGGCATCGTCCGTACCTGTCCGATCACCACCACGAGGGATCGGTCGAATGTCCTCACCGGTTGCGGAACCTGCGCAACACCTTGTGCTGCAGCACGGCGAAGACCAGCGCATTCACGGTACCCACACCCAGCAGACCAGCGAAGGTGGTGAAGGCGTAACGCCCCGGGGTGAAGAAGGCATTGATGTTGCGACGCGCCTCCTCTTCGGGAACGCCTTGTGCCGTACTGTCGTGGATGAGGCCGGCCACGCGCATGGGGAACTCGGCCGTGTTCAGGACCTTGAAGAAGAGCAGCAGGAAGAGCGCATAGACCAGGGCGAAGACGGCGGCACCCTGCAGGCCCGCGCGGAAGATCATGGGCAGCGGTGCGTTCGGTTCCTCGTTCAGCGTGAAGTGCCCGCAGAGGAAGACCAGCACCGTGACCAGGCCCAGCAACACGAAGCCGAACGTGAAGCCCTCCAGTTCGATCCCCGCATAGAAGAGTCCGGTACGCAGTGCGATGGCGAAGGCGCTGAAGAGGAGCGGTGCATTCATTGTCATGGCGGAGGCGAGAGGTGAGAGGCGAGAGGCGGCGTGCTGGCCATAGCGGACCCCTGGCCTCTCGCCTCTCGCCTCTCACCATTCAACCATTCATGGATACCAGGAACTCCTCGTTGCTCTTGGTGCCCTCCATGCGGGTCTTGATGAATTCCATCGCTTCCACCGGGTTCATGTCGGCCAGGTGCTTGCGCAACACCCAGGTGCGTTGCAGCACGTCCTTGTGGTGGAGCAGGTCGTCGCGGCGGGTACCGCTGGCCAGGATGTCGATGGCGGGGAAGATGCGGCGGTTGCTGATGCGGCGGTCGAGCTGGAGTTCCATGTTACCGGTACCTTTGAACTCCTCGAAGATCACCTCG
>JAFDZE010000077.1:0-17131 GCA_018267155.1 Bacteroidota bacterium
AGTTCCTGATCGACCGCATAGTCGAAGATGATGTCGATGTAGTACGCGGCGTCCGTGCCGAATTCATCCCGGCTGTTCTCGTAGGGCAACCAGTGCCGCTCGATCAGCTCTTTCAATCTCCCGGTCTCCGCCTTCGGGATCCGTCCATCACTGGCGGCCACGCTGTAAAAGAGGTAACCGAGGCCCGTGTACAGGTCCTGGTAAGCGGTATTCATGGAGCAGAAGTACCGCTCCTCCGGGCATGTCGAAATGATGGAGGTCAGGTGGAGGGATGGTCAAGGGGCCTTGTCCACCACGCGAAAAAGATACCGTCCGTTCTGCACCACCCAGGTGATCAACCTCGCATCCGTGCCTTCACCGGCTTGCAGGTGCAGGTACGTGCGCGCACCGTCTTGTGAGCGTGCCGCCAGCACGTAGGGAAGACCATCGCGAAGCAGCGGTGCGTCAAAGACATCCGTGTACGCTTCGGTAGGCAGGTCCACCACCGCACCGTCCAGTACCACTTCCACACGACTGAGCCGTGCATGCGATGCTCCGGACGACCATCCCACGAGCACCTGGCCATCGAGCCGCCACTTGCCTTGACTTTCTTCCACCCGGTCAGCATGCTCGAAGGGTTGGGCCTCGATGCGTGCCCGTAGTCCCTCGGAGCGGTATTCAACAAGGCCTTCGGTGGCAACTGAGACCGGTATTTCCCGGATGTTCGGTTCTGCGAACGACCGGCCCAACTCCTGGTAGCCCCCGAGCGACATGAGCTCCGAGCGGATCCGTGTGTCGCCCAATTCCATGAGCGACAGGTCCTGCGGCAACCGCGCCGAGAGCGCCACCGAGGTGCTTGGCAGCATTGCGAACAAGAGATACTGGCCGGTCGATCGGAACATGCTTCGGGGATCCAGCGGCCCCGTGTTCAGATAACGCGTCGAACGTACCGTGCAGTGTGGGCGGTCACCGTGCCATGATCGGTGCTGATCGCACCACGGGATCCGTTCGGGTGCTCAGTGCGTGGCCAGCTTGGCCACCATGGCCTGCGTCATGGGTGATGCGTCCATGCCGTATGCGTTCACCAGGATGCCCTTGATGCCATGGGCTTTCGCACTGATGGCGTACACGATGCTCTGGTCCTCCGGATCGCTCATGCCCTCGAAGCGGTGGAATTCGTCGATCTCGAATTCCGCAGGGTCCAGATGGACCCCGCGCGCATCGCAGATGAGGCATTTCTCCGCTGCGGTCAGATCGTGGATGTAGCCGCGACGTTGAAGGTCGTTCACGGCTTCGGAGAGGGTGGAGTACGCGAGCATGGGGTGAAGATACCCTCCGGACCGGCAGAATGCGCTACTGCCCCAGTGTCCTGTTCGCCTCCAACATCTCCTTGATGCTGCCCACGCTGCTGAGCACACCGCTGGCCTCGTAGGGGATGTAGATCACCTTGTTGCCCTGGCCGCTGGTCATTTCCTTCAACGTTTCCAGGTATTTCATGGCGATCAGGTAGGTGGTGGGGTCGGCTTTGCTTCCCGCCACGGCTCGCGTGACCAGGCTGATGGCCTCGGCTTCACCCTGTGCACGTCGGATACGGGCTTGCGCATCGCCTTCGGCTTCCAGCACCTGCGATTGTTTCTGGCCCTCGGCCTGGGTGATCTGCGCCTGCTGGATGCCCTCGGCCTGCAGCACGGCAGCACGCTTGCTGCCCTCGGCATCGATGATCTGCGCACGGCGATCGCGCTCGGCACGCATCTGCTTCTCCATCGCCTCCCGGATGTCGCGTGGTGGGTTGATGTCCTGCAACTCCACACGGTTCACCTTCACGCCCCACTTGTGGCTCGCTTCGTCCAGGATCGTACGCAGTTTCATGTTGATGGTGTCCCGACTTGTGAGGCACTCGTCCAGGTCCAGTTCCCCGATCACGTTGCGCAACGTGGTTTGCGTGAGCTTCTCAATGGCCAAGGGCAGGTTCTCGATCTCGTAGATCGCCTTCACCGGATCCATGACCTGGAAGTACAGCAGCGCGTTGATCTCGGTCATCACGTTGTCCTTCGTGATCACGTTCTGGCGCGGGAAATCATACACGGTCTCGCGCATGTCGATCCGCTCCTTCTTCACGAACTGCACGTATTTGTTGCCATCGGGAAGATCGCGGGTGAAGCGGAAAATGATCTCGCGCGGCTTGTCCAGGATCGGGATGATGATGTTGAAGCCCGCCATGAGCGTTTTCTGGTAGCGGCCAAGGCGCTCGATGACCATGGCTTCGCTCTGTTGCACGATGCGCACACCTTTGGCGATGATGAAGACCACCAGGAGGGCGAGAAGGAGCCAGAAAATGGTGACTGCTGACATGGGAGGAGGGGTTGGTCGGTGTTGTTCAGGGATGGTGAAGCCGGTGGGTGCTGGGCATCAAGGCGCGATCGGACGAACGATGAGCGTGTTGCTCTCCACGCTGACCACTTCAACGAGGTCGCCTTCGCGCAGGGGCTGGTCCGTGGTCGTTTCGGCGCGCCAGTCGTCGCCACCCACCGCCACCCGGCCCAAGCGCAAGCCGGGGTCGAAGGTCTGGGTAACACGACCGCGTTGGCCGACCAGCGCGTCCACGTTGGTGCGCACGCCGGTGTCCTTCCACATACGTTTCATCAGGATGGGCCGCAGTGTGAAGAAGCTGATCAACGAAAGCACGCTGAAGGCGATGAGCTGCGCTGTGGAGCCCAGACCCAGACCGGCAACGGCGCTGGCGCCGGCACAGCCGATAGCCAGGCAGGCCAGAAAGAAACCCGGCACGAAGATCTCGGCGATGATCAGGATGATCCCCAAGCCCGCCCACCAGTGCCATTGGAAGAATTCCATGCTGCTTGCGTGTTGACGCGGTGAAGATAGTCCGGTGCCCGCTCGCCGAAGAGGACGATCGTGTCCAGCGGCGTTATGCCGTGATGGAGTGCCCCGCTGGACCGCGACCTCCGCGCTGGATCAGCCGTGATCACCATCCTGTGCGCGCTTCGTGAGCGTCGGGATACATTCGCGCGACATGATCGGGAAGGCGATCCGTATGCTGCGCGACCCAGCGGGCCGGGATATCCTGGCCACCTTCGCCACCGAGGGACTGAGCATGCTGGGCATGGTGCTCGTGTTCCGCCTGGCCAAGGACAGCAGCGATGCCGACTTCGACCGCTATGTGATCGTTCGCCGCACGGTCGCTTTCGCCTTTCCGGTGGTGCTCATGGGCACCATGGTGGGCCTCACCCGCTTCATTGCCATGGGGCGCGATCAGGCCGTGCAGCGGCGTTACCTCCGAGGCGCGCTTTCCTGGGTGCTGCCGCTTGGTCTGCTGGCCTGCCTGATCTGCATCCTGACACCCGGCTGGATCTCCTGGACCTGCTTCGGTACCAGCGATGGGGTCCCGCTCATCCTGCCCATGGGCGTGATGACGTTCGGCATCGCCCTGCATGGTGTGTCCTACGGCTTCTTGCGCGGCAGTGGAAGGGTGCTGACGGCGAATGCCATCCAGCTTCTCAACCTCGCCGTGTGGCCTTGCCTGGCTTTTCTGCTGCTCGACGATCTGACCCATGTGCTCTGGACCACCGGGCTGGCCTGGTTGATCACCGCGTTGCTGCCCATCCTGCCCGATCTGTTCAGCGGGGTGAGGGGCGCGGGCCGCGAACGTGCGGAGATCCTGCGCTACGGCCTGCCCCGTGTGCCGGGGGATATCGCCTTGGGTGCGCTGCTCACCGTGCCCGTCTACATCGTGGTGCGCACCTTCCCCGATCTGGCCGCGGATCACGCGTTCGGTTGCACCTTGCTCAACCTGGCCGCTGCGGTCTTCAGCCCAGTGGCGCTACTCCTTCTTCCCGCGGCGAGCGCACAACTCTCCAGCGGCGACCACCGGGGGCTGGAGGATCGTGTGCGCCGGATGACGATCATCGTGACCGCCGCTTCTGTTGCCCTGGTCGTTGGCTTTGAACTGCTCGCCACGCCTTTCCTGCGCATCTATCTCGGCGATGCCTCGGATGAATTGATCCTCACCTGCCGCCTGATCTTCCTGGCCGGTCTTCCGTTCGCCTTCTTCAACGGCATGCGCAGCCTGCTCGACGCCTACTACCAGACGCCGCGCAACGGCATGAACCTCTCCGTGGCGCTCTCGCTTCTGCTGCTGGGCGGACTTTTCCACCTGCTCATACCTACGCCTTGGTATACGACCGGGGTCGTGCTCATCGGTGCGCTCTCCTGGCTGGGCTGGGCCACCTGGCGGGATGTTCGCCATGTGCGCGGCGAACTGGAACGACTGGCTGGCCGGACCGACGGCGACATCCATGTGCTCGTGGTGATCCCCGACACGGAGACCGGTGAACGCTACGCCGACTCGAAGGAGCAGGCGCATGCGTTCATCGACCTGGGTGCAGGGGTTTCGATCTTCCATCTGGAGAACCGCACCTCGCCCTTCGCCCTGCTGCGCTCGCGATCGCGCCTCCGCAGGATGTTGCGCCTGCAACGCCCCGACGTGGTCCACGTGCATTTCGGGTCCGTGGCCGCGCTCTGGACCGTGTTCAGCAGCCCATTGCCGGTCGTGGTCACGTTCATGGGCTCCGATCTGGACCGCAGCGGTGTATCGGGCGTGGCCCGGCCCTTCGTGGGCGGCATGTTCTCCCAGCTGGCCGCATTCTTCGCTGCGGGTATCATTTGCACCGATGAGCACCTGCGCGAGCGCCTCTGGTGGCGCACAACCGAAGCGTCGGTGATCCCACTGAACGGGGATCCACGGGCCAATGCGGCCGAAGTGCTGGCCCACCTGCGCGGCGTGGCGCTTCATCGTCCAACGAACGGAGCGGTCGCCGCATGAGCAGGCTGGTGAGCATCGTGATGCCCTGCCGCAACGAGGCGGATCATCTGGCGCATGCCGTGGACGACGCGTTCGCCCAGGAACGCGACGGCTTGGAACTGGAGGTGCTGCTGGCCGTGGGGCCCAGTACCGATGGCACCGAGCTGATCGCCCGGACCCTCAAGGACCGCTACGCTGACCTGCACGTATTGCCCAACCCGCAAGGCGTGGTGCCTTATGGACTGAATGCGGCCATCCGCGCGGCCCACGGGGATGTCATCGTGCGCATGGATGTCCATTCGCGGTATCCGGCCAACTATGTGGCCGAGCTGGTGCGAGCGCTCGACCGCACCGGTGCTGACAACGTGGGTGGTGTGTGGGAAACCGTGCCCGCCGATGACTCGGACCAGGCCTGGGCCATCGCCCGCGCCCTGTCGAGCCCTCTGGGGGTGGGCAACGCGCTGTTCCGGTTGGGCACTACCGAGGAATGTGAAGTGGATACGGTGCCTTACGGCTGCTGGCGCCGCTCTCTCTTCGATCGTATCGGGCTGTTCGATGTGGAACTGCTGCGCAACCAGGATGATGAGTTCAACGGGCGGATCATCCGCCATGGTGGGCGCATCGTTATGCTGCCGGGGGTGCGCATCCGGTATACCGCCCGGAAGGACCTGTCCCGGCTCTGGCGCATGTATCGCGAGTACGGCCTCTTCAAACCGCTGGTCAATCGCAAGCTCGGTGCACCGGCCACCGCACGCCAGTTCGTGCCCCCCCTTTTCGTACTCGTGCTGGTGGGCCTGCCCTTGTTGGCCCTGTTCGCGCCGGTGTTCGCCGTGCCCTGGTGCGCCATGCTCGTACTTTACCTGTCCGTGGTCGCCCTCGTTTCCGCGCGCATCGCATTCAGTGGTGGGCGACCGCGCGCTCTGCCCTGGATGATGGCCGCCTTCGCCTGCACACACCTGTCTTACGGGATCGGTTACTTGCAGGGGATCTGGCGCTTCTTGATCATCCGACGTGCCATGCCACCGGGCGATCTGGCCACCAACCGATGAGCACCGCCATGCGATTGTTGCTGCTCTCCGGTGCGAGTTCCACACATACCATCCGCTGGGCGAACGCGTTCGTGGACCGGGGGATCGGAACACATCTGGTCACGCAGCACGACCCGGTGGATCCGCCCGATCCCCGCGTCCACGTCCACCGTTTGCCGCACCTGGGCGGTGCCGGATACGCGTTCAATGGACCACGCCTGCGGGCATTGGTACAGGAATACCGTATCGACGTGATCAATGCGCACTACGCCACGGGGTACGGCCTCCTCGCGCGCTGGCGCGGGCGGGTGCCCTGCGTACTGAACGTGTGGGGCAGCGATGTGTACGACTTCCCGGAGAAGAGTGCGCTGCACCGTGCCTTCCTGCGTACCAACCTGCGCGCAGCGGACCGGATCATCTCCACCAGCCACGCCATGGCCGCCCGCACGCGTGCGATCTGTCCGGGCCTCGGATCCGTTACCGTGGTCCCGTTCGGTGTGGATACGACCTGCTTCGCACCGGCATCAACAGGTCGGTCGGCTGATGCCCCACGCGTTGTGGGAACCGTTAAAGTGCTCGATGAGAAGTACGGGATCGATACCCTGATCGACGCCTTCGCCCGGGTCGTGCGGCATGCCGATCGATCGGTACGCCTGCGCATCGTGGGCGACGGGCCGCAACGCCCCGAACTGGAGCGCAAGGTGCAGGCGATGGGTCTTTCGGCCAACGTGGACTTCATTGGTCGTGTGCCGCATGCCCGTGTTCCAGATGAGCTGCGGAAGATGGATGTGTTCGTGGCCCTGAGCACGCTGGACAGCGAGAGTTTCGGGGTGGCGGTGATCGAGGCTTCGGCTTGCGGCCTTCCGGTGGTGGTCTCGGACGCGGGCGGACTGCCCGAGGTTGTGCGCGATGGCGTGACCGGTCATGTTGTGAAGCGGCGTGACCCCGTTGCTGCGGGTGAATGCATCGGTGCGTTGCTGCGCGATCCGGTGGGGAGCGAGCGTATGGGTAGGGCCGGGAGGGAACATGTGCGCCAGGTGTATGAGTGGGACCGCTGTGTGGATGTGCAGATCACCGTGATCCAGGAGTGCCTGGCGGCCGGAGGATCGTCAACTTCGCACGGATCATGAGGGTCATGGATGCGGGCGTTGGAGTGTACAAGGACCTGCGTGCGGCCCACGGCACGTGGCTCGCCGCGTGCCTGGCACTGCTGTCCCTGCTGTTGCCGATCGCTCCGGTAGCCGTGCCGCCACTCCTGATCCTTACGGCTGTACTGCTTGTTGTTCGTTATCGCACTGAAGGCTCGCCCCGGTGGTTCAGGGAGCCCGCGATGTTGGCCCCCATCCTCTTCTTCCTCGTGTACGTGATCGGGCTCGCCTGGACCGAGGACTTCGGATATGCATTCTTCGATCTGGAGATCAAACTGCCGATCGGACTGCTGCCCATGGCCATCCTGTTCGTTCCGACACGGGCGCGTGTCGGTGGAGAGCGGATGATGGCGCTGTTCATCGCGGGGAACGTGATCGCCGTGGGTGCATGTGTCGTGATGGTCCCCGTACACCTGCTCATGGGCCGCGGCGTGCTCGCATCCCAGCTTTTCGGGAGCGACTTCAGTCTCTTCCTGCACCCGAGCTATTTCGCTCTCTACCTCAGCATCGCCCTGTCGGCGCTTCTTTTCGGGTCGGTGCGGGTGTCGGGGATCCCAGGTGCCGCCCTGTCATTGGTGCTGGTCATGGGCATCGTGCTCACCGGATCCAAGGCCGGATGGATCTGTCTTGTCCTGCTGCTCGCGGCCACGGTGGTGCAACACCGCCGAGGTCCCGCCTTGTGGTTGCTGACGGGGGCCGTGGTGGTCGCTTCCGTAACAGCCGCGCTCTCAGCCAACCTGCGCGAACGACTGCAGGAGGCCTGGCACGCCATGAACGACGACTCCTTGCATCCCGAGGCCACGACCAGCTCCGAGGTGCGCAAAATGGCCTGGTACAGCGCGAAGGAGGTGGCGGCGCAGGACTGGCCCTGGGGTGCGGGCACCGGTGATGTGAAGAACGAACTGATGGAGCGCCACGCGGCGAACGGCTTCAGCCACCTGGTGCAGGAACGTATCAATGCGCACCAGCAATACCTGCAGACCGCCGCCACCTTGGGCCTTCCCGGTGTGCTCTCCATCGCTGCGCTGCTCCTGGTACCGCTGTGGTCCGCCTGGCGCTCCCGCCAATGGGCCGCCGTCGCCTTCTTGCTGCTGTCCGCCTTGAATTGGGCCGTGGAGAGCATGCTCGAAGTGAAGGCGGGTACCGATATCCATGCATGGGCCCTGCTGACCTTCGCGTTCATGCGTAACGTGCGAACCTCAACCGCATGAACACGGACCGTCGCCTGCGCATCGGCTACGTCACGGTGGATGATCCACATGACCGGAGAACGTGGTCCGGCACCAATTTCTACCTGAAACAGGCCCTGGAGGCGCGGTATGACGTGGTGCCACTGGGGCCACTGGAGCCGCAGCCCGAGCTGTTCATGGCCCGTGCCCTCAATCAGGCCACGTTGAAGATCATCAAAAAACGGTTCAATTACCGCGACTCGTTCCTGATGGCGCGCGCTTACCGCCGTCTATTGCGGCGCAGGTTGGCCCATGAGCGCCTGGACCTGTTGGTGGCCCCGGCCGGCCTGAGCACGGTGGCCTTGCTGGATACGGATCTGCCCATCATCCACATCAACGACCGGTGCTTGGCCGGTGCGCTGGGGTACCACCACATCCTGCGCGATCTGCTGCCTTTCTCGCAACGCGACGGACTCGCCTTGGAACAGCGCACGTTGCACAAGGCCGCATGGAACGTCTATGCTTCGGATTGGGCCGCGGACGCCGCACGCCGCATCGCTCCGGATGTGGGGGACAGGATCCTCACGATCCCGTTCGGGGTGAACTTTCCGGAGCTTCCGCCACCACCTGTGCCGCGTTCGTTCCCCGATGGGCCGTTGCGCCTGCTCTTCATCGGCACCAAATGGGAAGAGAAGGGAGGGCCCATCGCATGGGACACATTGCTCGAACTCAAGGGGCGTGGGATTGCCGCCACACTCACCGTATGCGGATGCGTGCCGCCAGCGGACCTCCGGGATCCGGACCTCGTGCGTGCGGGTTTCCTGGACAAGAATGACCCGGTGCAACTCGCCCGGCTGCAGGAGTTGCTTCGCACGGCCGACCTGCTCATCGTCCCCACACGCTTCGAGGCCTACGGTATCGTTTTTTGCGAAGCCGCAGCGTACGGGGTGCCTGCGCTGGCCACGCGTACGGGTGGCGTCCCCACCATCATCGAGGATGGCGTCACGGGTTTCATGTTCGATCCTGATCGAACGGGATCAGCCTACGCGGATCGTATCATCGGGCTGGTGCAACGGCCCGAACACTGGCAGGCCATGCGAAAGGCGTCCCGTCTGCGCTTCGAACAGCGGTTCACGTGGCGTGCATTCGTGGATACCCTGTCAGGTCAATGGGGTCCAGCGGGACTCATCAGCAGGTCCCGGTAGCGCTCGCGGAAACGCTCCATGCCGAACGCGCCACGGGCATGTTCCAGCGCGGCATGCCGCATGCGGATCATGCGTTCGGGGTCTTGGGCCAGTGCACTCAACCCTGCCACCATTTCCTGGATCACCGTCTCCCGGGCCGTAGATGAACTGATCATGCCGAAGCCGGGTTCCACGCGTTCCGGGATGTCCCCGACCGGCGTGGCCACGATCGCGAGCCCTTGGGCCATGCCTTCCATGATCACCATGGGGAAGCCTTCCCGATCGGAGGTGAGCACGAGCACGTCGTTGGCCCGGTACACGTTGTCACGCGCAGCGGCATCGGTGATGGTGCCCAGGAAATGCACATGCGGATGGCCGGGCCGGATCCGGGCGCCCATGACCGTGAACCGGTATTTCCCGGGCAGTGTCCGGTGCAACTCGTCGGCGATGCGCAAGAAGAGGTCCAGTCGTTTCTCCGCCGAGTCGCGCCCCACGAACAGGATACCCGGAACCGCATGCTCCTCCACCTGGCCGAAACCATGCACGGCATTGGGTATCGTTGTCAACTTGCCGAAGGCCGTGCGCGGAAGGCCGTTCCCGAAGAGGAAGCCTTCGAACTCCCGACGGGCCTGATCGGCCACGAACACGTAGCGGTCCATCCGGGCGAAAAGTGGAAGCCAGGCCTTGTGCTTCCTGTTGCCCGATGGCTGGTGCAGGAACGCATGGATCAGGTGTATGAGCCGGGCGCCGGGTTTCAGCTGTGCGCCCCACAGGGCGAAGTGGTCGGTATTCGCGCCGAACAGCACGGGCTGCTCACGTGCGTTGAGCGCCGCCACGATCCGTCGTTGGGCGCTTATGGCGGTACACGGGTGGTGCAGCAGGTGAGGGATCTCCACCACGGTGCCGCATGCCGCGAAACGATCGGCGAAGCCACGGTCCTTGCTCGATCCGGTGATGAAGATGATCGGCCGCGGCTCGCGCACGGTGACCATGATGTCGGCATGCACCTGTTCGGCCCCTCCGGTATTCAAATATGAGAACACGAAGGCATGGTGACCCTGCCATTCGGCGAGGGCCCGGCTCAACATGCGTTGCTCACGCAGCAGCCGGATGGGCGAATAGCTCAGGAGGCGGTACACCCCACGGGCAATGGACGGTATGATATGGTCGCGCCAGTGACGGGCCAGCGTGCGCATCTGTGCCTTCAGGACCATCAGATGGAACGTACATGCACGACCATGCGACCATTCTTCCAGCAGAAAGCGCGCGCGCGTTCGCATCAGGCGCCTCTCCAAGGGGATCCGCTGTTTGGCCTGGGCCGTGATACTGGCCGGATGTACGCGGTAGGCGAGCAGTGGTTCCTCCAGTTTCGCGATCCGGTGTCCCCGTGCCATCAATCGCAGCCACATGTCCCAGTCCTCGGCGCCATGCTGGCGCGCATCGTAGCGCAGTCCGCCCAGCGCATCGCGACGGATCATCACGCTCGGGTGCGCGATGCAGTTGGTCCTGGGCATCATTGCCCGGAGATCCGTTCCGCTCAGCGCGGCGCGATCGGTATCCCACGCGCCGTACACCTCGCCATCCGTGTTGATGAGGTCCACCGTGGTCGCGAGCACGCTGATGCCGGGGTCGGTCCGCATGGTCTCCACCTGGCGTGCGAGACGTTCCGGGCGCATGATGTCATCACCATCCATCCGCGCGATGTATGTGCCGAGTGCGGCTTCGATGCCCTTATTGAGCGAGGCGACCAGGCCGAGGTTGCGCTCGTTGGTGATGTGGCGCACACGCGGATCGTTATATGATCGGATGATCCCCGCACTGCTGTCGGTGGAGCCATCATCGATGATCAGCAGTTCAAAGTCCTTGAATGTCTGAGCGAGTACGCTGTCGATCGCCGCGCGAAGGAAGTCGGCACTGTTGTGTACCGGCATCAGAACGGTGACCAGCGGTGTGCTGCTCATGCGCGGTCGATCACCTGATGGTACGCGTGCAAGTATCGATCGGCGATGGCCCGCCAGGTGAACTGCGCTTTCCAGGCATCCCGACCGGATCGTCCCGTGCGGAGGAGCAGGTCGCGATCGGCCATGACCGTACCGAGTTTCTTCGCGGCATGCTCCACGTCGATGTGCATGCGTCCATGCTCATCCC
Source organism: Bacteroidota bacterium (assembly GCA_018267155.1). Taxonomy (GTDB): domain Bacteria; phylum Bacteroidota; class Bacteroidia; order Flavobacteriales_F; family PHOS-HE28; genus PHOS-HE28. The sequence continues at coordinate 11,476 of JAFDZE010000077.1, forward strand.
GGAGCCCTGGAACCGTCCAGCCTCCGCCTCCCCACAGCGCGATCTCCGCCGCATTGCCCGCTTCGGAAGCAAGGAAGGGCACGCGGGCCGCCATGCTCTCGAACAATACGATCGGGGAACATTCCACCTGGCTCGGGAACAGGAACAGGTCCGCCTGCTTCATGGCATCCACCGTTGTGGAGCGGTCAAATTCGCGGAACAGGATGCGCTTGCCCGATCGCATCGCGCGCAACCGGAGCGGAAGGAACCGCCAGTGGGTCCGGAACAGGCGCTCCAATTCGTACACGCCATTTCCCACGAACAGGAGTACCGCATCGCCCGTGGCGGCCTTGACGAAGATCCGCATCGCCTCCTTGTGCCCCTTGATGTTCGTGAAGCTGCCGACGTGGAGGATCAATGTCCGATCATCGCGGATGCCCAGGGAGGTAAGCAAATTCCCGTGCGCGGGCGTATCGAACTCCTCCTCGGCCGCCCCGTTGGGGATACAGGCCGTGTTCCGGATGCCGTGCGCTTGGGCGAACCGCACGTCCTGGTAGCCTTCCGAATGGAAGATGTTCAGGTCCATGCCCGCCATCCAGCCCGGCATCTTGTCAAAATAATCCTTCCATGCAGGATCATTCAGCGCCGAGAATCCCGTGGGTACGAGAACCTTCCGCCCGCGGATCCCCGGCAAGTGGGGCAAGGCCAGATCGGTGGCCCATTGCTGCGCGGCGAAGAACACGACGATATCGAAGTCGCCCGTGAGCAAAGCGTCAACGTAGGACGACCCCTCGCCACGTACTCCCCGCACGGAATTGCCGCTGACCGCGAACTCGCGGATACGTACCCCGTTGATGGTGTGGTCATGCCTGTCCGGATGCGAGGAGGTCAGGACCGTCACTTCGTGCCCGCCGCGCACCATGCGCTCGCTGAGTTGACGTACCACCTCCACCATGCCGCCGATCGCGGGCAGGTAGCTCTCAACGCAATGGGCGATCCTCATCGGCGCAGCCAGGTTGATGGAACGATGTCGTGCGGACGAGGATCACCCGCGAACCAGGTATTCGGGGCGATGACCACTTTGGTCGGCGACGGGTTCAGCCAGGCCCCCCACCAGCTGAAACTGCTGTTGGCGATGATATGATACCGGCATTGGCGCATGAGCCAGAGGTCCCAATGGGCGGCACGACCGGTATTGTGGGTCACAAAGGTCATCCCGCCGGGCAGATGGACGAAGGTTCGTGCCTTCGCCGGCTCATCCGAGAAAATGAAAAAGTGGCGAACGCCATGCTTCTCGAACAACTCCGCTGCTGCCGCTTCATAGTACGCCCTGGTGGGCCGGCCGTGATAAGCCGCGGCGGCAGGGTCCATCAGGTAGTCTCCGCAACGCACGTGAACACTGGCTGTTGACATGGAGGCGCCCAGGTGCAGGAGTTCCAGGTTCTCCTGCGAAGGTTCCCCGGTTTGGTGGAACACCTGTTCGCGAAGTTCGCTCGCGATGTTGCCGAAATACAGTTCGGACTGCCAGTACCCGTCCAACAGTACAGGAGCCCGAAGTCGCGCGAATTGCGGGTCGTAGCGTTTGTCGCGCTCGCGGAACCAGGTCTGTCGGCGTATGGCCACGGGTCGGCGTTGCCGCCTCAGATCCCGGATGAGTGACGGGTCGGCCGCTTCGATCCGGAGGTCGAACACGTCAAGCTCGAGTTCTCGTGCGGTCCAGTTCATACCGGCGGGCCTGGCATCGAGAAAGGTGCGATCGATGAGGAGCGGAGCACCGAGTCTTCGGGAGAGCGCAAGCCCCGTGGCGTACTGGAACATCTGGTTGCCCAGGCCGCCCATCAAGCGGGTGATCACCGGCGGTCCTTGGGCCATGGTCATCGCTTGCGGGCCACCAGGCCGCAATAGGGGGAGAAGGTGCGCGATCGTTGTCCCATCCGCTCGAACAAGGGTGTGAGCCAACGGAGCAGTATGCGACCGATGCGCTGGCTGGTGCCACCGGGCTTCGAGTCGCTCCAGAAGGTGAAACGACCGAACCAGCCGACCTCCAGGATCTCGAATCCTTCCATCCGGAGCAGTTCGGCCCATCGCGGTGGATCCATCGCGTCCTGGTTGTGGCGTGCCAGGTTCTCCGCATCGAGCCACCGATGGAAGATGCCCTGGACCGGCCCTTTGAAGTTGGGGGTCTCCAGTACGATAAGCCCGTTCGGGGCGACCAGTGCGGCGTGTTTGAGCAGCACCTCCTCCCAGTTGGTGAAGTGCTCGATGAAGCCGAACGAACAGACCACATCGAAGAGCCGGTCCGGCCGGTGCGTCAGGAAATCCGCGCGCGTGAATGTGCCCGTGGGCAAGCCCATCCCTTTGAATGCGGTGCCCATGCCGATGACACCGGGAGTGAGGTCGATACCATGTGCGGCGTATCCGAGGCGCGCGATCGCGGCGAGGTAGCGCCCGGGAAAGCAACCGATCTCCAGTACGTGCTGGTCGGGGCGCGCCGGTGGAACGTGGGCCTCGATCCACCGCCGAACAGGGTCGTCGTCGGCAGCCATGGCCGGGGCCATGTGTGCATAACTCGTGTCCCAGTATTGCTGGTCCACGAGATGTTCACTGACTATCCGGTGATCGGCGTGCATCGGGCGGGGGGGACGAGCAGCACATCGGGAACGCGGTTGTGCTCGATCATCCGGACGCTCGGCCGGAGGATCAAGGCGTTCTCGACCACCACGTTGTATGGCTGGTGTTCACTGGGGCGTACGCCGATGTCGAGCCGCAGGTCCCGATCGAGCAAGCCCGGATTCACCACGCTGAAGCGGATGCCGCGGGCGCGCGGGTCCGAGGAATCGAATCCCTTGAGCGTATGGCTCTGCAATGCGAAGAGCTTCTCGCCTTCCAAGGTGTAGCACGCGATGTCGGCGTGCCATCCCGGGACATAGCGCCCTGCTTCCCATCGGACATCGATGTCCATGGTCGTACCCGTGAACCATTCCCCGGAGGGATCGGTGGGTGTCGCGGAGATCGCGAAGCCGTCGGTGTGCGTGGCGTTCCCCGCGCCGAAGTACAGCGGTAGCACCTTGTCCGTGGCGTCGTACGACCTGAGCTGGCCGGCCTCCAGCAGGATGCAGCGATCGCAGAAGGAGCGGATCGCGCCCATGTTGTGGCTCACGAAGAGGATCGTTCGGCCGTGGCCCGTGCTGATGTCCTTCATTTTGCCCAGGCACTTGCGCTGGAACTCGGCATCGCCCACCGCGAGCACCTCATCCACCACCAGGATCTCGGGCTCCAAGTGCGCCGCTACGGCGAACGCGAGCCGGACGTACATGCCACTGCTGTACCGCTTCACCGGTGTGTCCAGAAAGCGCTCGACCTCGGCGAAGGCGACGATCTCGTCGAACTTCGCGGTGATCTCCGCACGGCTCATGCCCAGGATCGCACCGTTGAGGTAGATATTCTCCCGGCCGCTGAGCTCCGGATGGAATCCCGTGCCCACCTCGAGCAGGCTGGCCACACGCCCGTTCAAGGTGACGCGTCCCTTGCTGGGCGCTGTGATGCGACTGAGCACCTTCAGCAAGGTGCTCTTGCCCGCCCCGTTCCGGCCGATGATCCCCACCCGATCGCCGGGCCGCACATCGAAGCTCACGTCGTGCAGGGCGAAGAATTCCTCCGTGGTCACCGTTGTACCGGCGCTACGGAAGAGCCCGCGTGCTTTCGCCGCGATCACATCGCGCAGTGCGGTGTACCGTTCGCGCTGCTGATGTCGCAGCACGTAACTCTTGCTGAGCCCTTCCACGCGGATGATCGGTTCGCCCATGGTTCAGATCACGTCGGCGAAGGAGCGTTCCATGCGACGGAAGTAACGCACGCCCAACAGGAGGAGCAACAGGCTGATGCCGACCGACAGGATGAAGCCGGGCATGTGGATGGGGGAGGTGCCACCCAGGATGCACCAGCGGAACCCGTCGATCACGCCAACGAGCGGATTCATTGAATACAACGTCCGGAAGGCCATCGGAATCCTTTCATTTGAGTAGATATCTGTGCTGGTGAAGGCGATGGGGGAGACGTACAGCCCGAATTGCACCATGAAAGGCACGACGTACCTGAAGTCGCGGTACTTCACATTGATCGCGGCGATGAGCAATCCGCTGCCCAATGCCGTGACGATGGCCAGCAGGGTGAAGAGCGGCAGGAAGAGGATCCTGAAGTCCGGTACGTAACGGTACACCGCCAGGAGCACGAGCAGGATGGCGAAGGAGATCAGCAGGTCGATCAGGCAGACGAGCAAGGTGCTGGCCGGCACGATGAGCCGGGGGAAATACACCTTGGTGAGCAGGTTGCTGTTCGCGATCAGGCTGTTGGAGGCTTCGCTGAAAGCCGTGCTGAAGAAGGTCCACGGCAAGGTGGCCGCGGCCACCAGGAGGAGGCGGGGCACTCCTTCGGGCACGTGGCTGTTGAACAACCAGCCCACCAGGGCCATGGCGCCCAAGGTGAGCAGGGGACGCAGCACGCTCCATGCGATACCGATCACCGTTTGTTTGTACCGTACCAGGATGTCGCGCCAGGCCAGGAACCAGAAGAGTCCACGGTAGGTCCACAGATCGCGCCAATAGTGGCGGTCGGCTGTTCCCGGTTCAATAACGATGCGGTGCAGGGCCATCGGTCGCGGCGCGAAGCTACCCAGCAGCCGCGAAGACGGGCCGACCGCGGTCCCTGTGCGGCTGGAAGACCGTTCCGGGAGTGGCACAGAGGGACTTCTGTGTCTTCGACATGCCGTCGTTGTACGCGAGGAACGATCTTCGCGCGTTCAACAGCGCATGATCCCCTTTTCCCCGCCCCGAATTGATGATGCGACCATCGCGGCGGTGACCGCGGTGCTCCGCTCCGGCTGGATCACCACCGGCCCCAATGTGAAGGAGTTCGAGAAGCGGTTGGCCGACTACTGCCAGGTGCCTCGCGTGATCGCCATGAACAGTTGGACCAATGCGGCCGAACTCGTCCTGCGCTGGTACGGGATCGGCCCGGGCGATGAGGTGATCGTACCGTCGTACACGTATTGCGCCACCGCCAATATCGTGATGCACACGGGTGCCCGGCCGGTGATGGTGGATGTCCTCGACGACTTCACCATCGATCCCGACGCCGTGCGCCGTGCCATTACCCAGCGCACCAAGGCCATCATCCCTGTTGACATTGGTGGCCTGCCGGCACGGGTGGAGGATATCATGCGCGTCGCACAGGATGCATGCGGGCTCTTCACCCCGAGACTCAACCTGCGCGTTGGCGGTCGGAACCCGCAAATGCTCATGGGCCGCGCGCTCGTCCTGAGCGATGCGGCGCATTCCTTCGGCGCGAGGTTCAAGGACAAGCCACTGGGCATGCAGGCCGACATCACGGGCTTCAGCTTCCATGCGGTGAAGAACCTCACCACCGCCGAAGGGGGCGCCATCACCTTCAACCTGCCCGAACCCTTCGTGATGGACGACATCTACGCGTGGTTCAACATGATGAGCCTGCACGGCCAGAGCAAGGATGCGCTGGCCAAGAGCAAGGCCGGTGGATGGCGCTACGATGTGGCCATGGCGGGGCACAAGTGCAACATGACCGACCTGCAGGCCGCCATCGGGCTGGTGGAACTGGAGCGGTACGACCGGGAGACCCTTCCACGCCGCAAGGCGATCTGCGA
>JAFDZE010000077.1:17171-31132 GCA_018267155.1 Bacteroidota bacterium
GAAAGCAGTTATCACCTCTACATGTTGCGCGTGGCGAAGGCCACCGAGGATCAACGGGATACCATCATTGAAGGCATCACCCGGCGCGGTGTGAGTGTGAATGTGCATTTCATACCGATGCCCATGCTGTCCTTTTACAAGGGCCTCGGCTACCGCATGGAGGACCATCCGCGTGCGTATGCCAGCTACAGTCGGGAGATCAGCCTGCCGGTATATTTCGACCTCACCGATCAGCAGGTGGACCAGGTGATCGCGGCCGTAAAGGCCGCCGAGCAAGAGGTCATGGGCGCGAAGGATGGTCCGCGCACATGACCAAGCGCCTGTTCGACATCGGTTTCGCCCTGGTGCTTCTCATCGTGCTGTTCCCCCTTTTGCTGGTGCTCGCGCTACTCGTGGCGTTCACCTCGCCGGGTGGAGCCTTTTTCCGCCAAACGCGTACAGGCAAGGAAGGGAAGGAGTTCCGGTTGCTCAAATTCCGTACGATGCGACCGGGAAGCGAGACCAAGGGACAACTCACCGTTGGTACACGTGATCCGCGCGTGACCTCCATCGGTGTCCTACTGCGAAGGTCGAAGCTGGACGAATTGCCGCAACTGTGGAATGTCCTGGTCGGGGACATGAGTGTGGTGGGGCCGCGTCCGGAGGTGCCGAAATACGTGGCCATGTACACGTTGGCGCAGCGCGAAGTGCTCCGGGTCCGACCCGGCATCACGGGCATGGCCAGCATCGAACACATCGACGAGAGCGACATCCTGGCACGCTCCGCTGATCCGGAACGCACCTATGTGCATGAGCTGATGCCCGCCAAACTCGCACTGGACCTGCGCTACGTGAGGGAGCATTCCCTCGCACTGGACCTGCGGATCATCGCGGCCACCATCATGCGCGTCTTCTTCGGCAGGTAGAAAAACAACACGGGCCGCCTCCGTGAAGAAGCGACCCGTGCTGCAAGGTAGGATCCCGATCAGCGGCCCACCAGCACGCGGAAGGTGCGTGCGGTCCCGTTATCGGGGATCATTTCGAAGGTGTACATGCCCGGGGCCAGCCCCGCCACGTTCACGGCCACGGTGTTCTCCGATGCGCGCACACGCTGGGTGGAGGCAATGGCGCCCGCCGCGTTGATGATGCGCAGCGAAGCGGCTCCGGTCAGGTCTTTCACCGGAACGCGGATGAGGTCGCTGGCCGGGTTCGGGTACGGCAACGCATCCGTCCCGATGGTGTTCTCGTCCATGCCGATGGTGTTCACGTCGATCATGACGATGCCAAGGGTGTTCACCGACCCACCGGACCAACCGGTGTACCACGTGTCATCGGACACGGTGTAGATCATGTTCCTCGGTTGGTCGTACTGATCATCGTTGCGGTCGTAGCTCAATGCACTGTTGTACCCGATCCGGATCGTGTCGCTCTGGATCGTCAGGCAGAACAGGTAGCGCAGGTTGTCCTCCAACACGATCGGCTCCTCGAACTGCGCGAAGACCGGCGTGCCTTCCTCGTAGCCCATGGGCACTTCAAAGTCGTTTTCCATCAGGGAGACCAGATTGATCTCCGGCGACTCGCTGAGTCCACCGAATTCCGTGTCCCAGTGGTAGGCCGAGATCCCCAGCAGTTCGCCGTCGAGATCGGCGCCATTGGTCTGGGTGACCGCGCTGAGCCAGAAGCCGGGAACCGCTACGCGGCTGGCGTTCGGGTTCTGTACGTGGATGCAGGTCTGCCAGCCCGCACTGGCACCACCGGCCGCACCGTGGGAAGGAGATGCGGGCAGGTTGGTTTGCGGATCGATCGGGGAGAAGCTGTACAGTTCATTGACCACATCGAAGGTGGTGCTCCAACTGTTGTTCACAGCGAACTCATCGGTGGTGGGGATGGTGGCACTGTAGTTGAGCGTGTACTTCCCGCTGTATGAGCTTGCCGTGAAGGTTCCCAGGTCCACCATGATCGAATCTCCGGAGGCCAGATCGAAAGGCGCGGACGTGTTGGTGTACACGGTGTTGCCTTCCTGAATGATCTCGGCCGTGGCTGTAACGCCCGTCTGGGCCTGGTTGCCGTAGTTCGTGAGCCAGATGGCCAGCGGTACGCTGTATTCGCTGCTATTGGCGGCCAGGATCGTGGGGAACGTGGCATGTTCGGGCAGCAACACATCGGTTTTCCAGAAACCGACATCGTTGGCGAACAGACCGTTCAAGCTGCCGATGAAACCAACGACCACACCCGCATCCATGGCCGCCCGCAGGATGGCGCCATCCGTTTGGGAGATCATCACCACGGGAATGGTGACGTTCGCGCCCACCGCACCCGCGCCCATGCCCACTGGATCACCAGCGGCATTGTTCACGATGATCGCGGCACGTGCACCATGGGTTTGTGCGCCCATGGCCTTCACACCGAATTCGCATGAGCCCCGGTAGATCACCGCGATCTTGCCGTTCACACTCATGTCCACGTTGGCCGTGTCGCAACCCAGTGAGTCGGCACTGCTGCCATCGTTCAACAAGGCGAGCGTGTCCGTTACCGAGTTGGCCGGATCCAGGATGTCGATCGTGCCCCATCCGTCGCCGGAAGTGACCCACGTGATGTTGTAGGTCCCGGCCACGTTCCCCGGCTCGAGCACGTTGAAGATCACCTGCGCTTGCGTGCCTACAGCGCACGCAATGCCCAGTATGGAGGTGTACAGTCTGTTCATGATGGTCAGGTCGTTTTGTGATGAGCGGTGCAATGTACACCTGTACGGTTGATCCGGCGATGCTTTCGACCAACCATGATCCCGGTCCGCCCAACGGCCATCGGACTTTGTCCTCACTTGCCTACTTTTGTGCATGGAAAAAACGGTTCCAGCCCCGGCCCGGCCTCTCCCTTCCACCAGTGCCAACGGGCGATCCGCCACCGATCGGTTCGCTCTTGAGGGCCTTACTTACGACGACGTCCTTCTGGTTCCCGCATGGTCGGAGGTGCTGCCCCGCCAAGTGGACATCCGCACCCGCTTCAGCCGGAACATCGCATTGAATATTCCGGTGGTGAGCGCCGCCATGGACACGGTGACGGGTGCTGACCTGGCCATCGCGATCGCACAACAGGGCGGGATCGGGGTCGTCCACAAGAACCAACCCATCGCCAGCCAGGCCAACGAGGTGCGCCGTGTGAAACGCAGCGAGAGCGGCATGATCCAGGATCCTGTGAAACTGGACCAAGGGGCGACGGTGGGCGATGCACTTCGATTGATGGCCGAGCACCGGATCGGTGGGATCCCGGTGGTGGACCAGGCCGGTAAACTCGTGGGCATCGTTACCAACCGCGATCTGCGCTTCGAGAAATCCATGGGCCGTGCCGTGGCCGAGGTGATGACCAAGGACCGCATCATCACCGCCAAGCCGGAGACCAGCATGTCCGAAGCCGAAGGGGTCCTTCAGGAATACAAGATCGAGAAACTGCCCGTTGTGGACCAGCGTGGCCAGCTCGTGGGTCTTATCACCTACAAGGATATCCTCAAGCTGAAGCAGCATCCGGTAGCCTGCAAGGACAAACTCGGCCGCTTGCGGGTTGCCGCTGCGATCGGTGTTGCGGGCGATTCCATGGAGCGTGCTGCGGCCTTGGTGGAAGCCGGTGTTGACGCCGTGGTGATCGATACCGCACATGGCCACACCAAAGGGGTGATCGACATGCTCCGGCAGGTCAAAACCGCATTCAGGACCATTGATGTGGTGGTGGGCAACATCGCCACGGCCGCTGCGGCCCGCGCCTTGGTGGAAGCCGGTGCCGATGCGGTAAAGGTGGGTATCGGACCGGGCAGCATCTGCACCACTCGCGTGATCGCGGGCGTCGGGGTACCGCAACTCACCGCCGTGCATGACTGTGCCAGTGCCATCGAGGGCAGCGGGGTTCCGGTGATCGCTGATGGCGGCATCCGCTATACCGGCGATGCGGTGAAGGCCCTGGCAGCCGGTGCGGGCACCGTGATGATCGGCAGCATGTTCGCCGGGGTGGAGGAGAGCCCGGGCGAAACCATCATCTATGAAGGGCGCCGCTTCAAGGCCTATCGGGGCATGGGCAGCTTGGAGGCTATGCAGCACGGCAGCAAGGACCGCTACTTCCAGGACATGGAGGATGATGTGAAGAAGCTTGTGCCGGAAGGCATCAGCGGCCGGGTGCCGTACAAAGGCCACTTGCACGAGGTGACCCACCAGCTCACGGGCGGCTTGCGCGCAGGGATGGGCTACTGTGGCGCTGCCGATCTGGAAGCACTGCGCCGTGCCCAATTCATCCGGATCACCAGTGCAGGCATGAAGGAGAGCCATCCGCACGATGTTTTCATCACGCGCGAGGCCCCGAATTACAGCCTTCGGTAGGATCGGCTGACTGGTTGATCGTCGAGGGGTCCGGGTGGTCCGTCGATGGAAAAATGCAACTCGGGGGAGGCTGGGCGCGTATGAGGGGGCCAAAATTCCCTGTTCATGCGTTCCTCTTGGCTCATCGTTGGTTCCATCCTTCTGCTCACATCCGCTGCTCAGGCCCAATTCGGCCCGGCGTACATGTACCTGTGCGAAGGCCCGCGATCGGTGGACCTCGCCGATGTGGATGTTGATGGGGACCTGGACATGATCGTCGGGTCGCGACAAGGTCTAAGCCTCCATGTCAACCTCGATGGACTGGGCACCCTGGACGAACCGCTGACCCTGGTTCAGGAGGAGACCATCGCCTGCACGGGTGATCTGAACGGCGACGGTGCCATCGACATCGTGGGCAGCCGCGATGATGGCACGGGCATCTCCGTCCACTTCAACAATGGCCAGGGAGGTTTCCCCTCCTCGGTGGTGCTTTCCGAAACGCTTTCCGCCGATGAAATGCATGCCGCCGACCTGGATGATGATGGCGATACCGATCTCTTTTTCGCGCTGCCTGGCGGTCAACTCGCACTCTCCTACAACAACGGGTACGGCGAGTTCTCGGCCATCAACGTGCTCGCCACGGTGCCCCAGCTGGGCCTGATCAGGGCGGTGGACGCTGATGCGGACGGGGATACCGACCTCATCTGCTCCTCGCGCATTACCAACCAGGTGTTCATCTCCTCGAACATCGCTGGTGAACTGCAAACCCCCGAGCCCGTATCCCTCTCCGGTTTCGGTCTGGTGAAGGATCTGGACAACGATGGGCGACCGGACCTGCTGATGGCCAACGTCGCCGCCGGCATCGTCGGCTGGCAACGGAACGAACCGGATGGACAGACGTTCGATGCGCCCACCGTGATGGACGCGTCCGTCAACGCACCCGAATTCCTCGGCGCGATGGATCTGGACGGCGATGGGGACAACGACGCCGTGGTCACATCGGCCGGCACGCAGGAAGTGGCCTGGTATGACAATACCGATGGCCTGGGGAGTTTTGGCCCTCGCCAGACGGTGGCCACCAGCCTTCCCGCCACGGGTCTCGCCGCAGGGGATATCGACAACGATGGCGATGAGGACCTGTTCGTGGCCAGTGCCGTGCTCGACAAGGTCGTCCGCTTCACCAATATGTCCAGTTCCATCGGTACCATCAGCGGCCGTGTGTTCAATGACCTGAATGGCGACGGCATCTTCAATGGTACCGATCACGGCCTGGCGAACATGCCCGTGGAAGCCGTCGGCCTGGGTGTCACGTACACCAATGTGAGCGGTCTGTACTGGTTCAACTCCGCCCCCGACGAACATCAGGTGAGCAAACCCGGCGAGGTGGGCTGGTCGTTCACCACGCCCGCTGCGTACGATGTGATCGTGCCCGCCCAAGGCGCTTCTCAAGGGAACGACTTCGGCCTGCGGGCGCCCAGCCCCGTAGTCGCGTTGACGCCCGACCTGGGCAGCGCCCCGATACTGTGCAACCAGTCCGTGTCCTACTGGGTCGGTGTGGAGAATACCGGGACCTCATCCGCGGACACGCGTGTCGCCCTCGATCTCGATGACCGTTCCACCTTCGAGTGGGCATCGCCCGCACCCGACTCGGTGCAGAACGGTGTGGTGGTCTGGCGCTTTGAAGGCCTGCAACCCACCCAGCGCCGCGATGTCCACATCGTGGTACACATGGCCGGCAGCGATTTCGTGGGCGATACGCTCCATGATGTCATGCAGGTCGTGACGCTGATCAATGGCGTACCGGCAACCGCGGACACACGGAACTACAACCCCGTCCTGTTGTGCGCGGTCGATCCCAACGACAAGCAGGTCGTGCCCGCCGGGGAAGGCCCCCAGCACCTCACTCCGGCAGGTGCGAAGCTCTTCTATCAAGTACGCTTCCAGAATACCGGTAACGCTCCCGCGCAGCAGGTGGTGATCGTGGATACCCTTGATACCGACCTTGACCCCGCTTCGCTCCGCATGTTGAACAGCAGCCACATTTGCCATGCGGAACTCGGTATCGATGGTGTGCTCCGCATCGCCTTCAACAACATCAACCTGCCGGACAGTGCCAGCGACCCCGCCGGCAGCCAGGGCTTCGTCCGCTTCAGCATCGGGCATCTCGAAGGGTTGGAGGAAGGTGCCACGTTGACCAATTCGGCCGCCATCTACTTCGACCTCAACGAGCCGGTGATCACCAACACCACCCTGAATACGCTTTCTTACGGCCCGCTCGCAGCGGTGGAGGAGAACGGGGCGCCGGGTGAGGACGGGGTACTCGTGTTCCCAAATCCCGCTCGTGGAACCGCCACGGTGCGTCTTGGCGATGAGTTCTCCGGGCGTGTTGGCATCCAGCTGTTCGATGTGCGCGGGCAACTCCGACTGGAGGTGGCGCGCCGCAGCAACACCACGGTGATCGAACGCGGCGACCTGCCTGCCGGCACCTACCTGTTGCGGGCGGTGGATGAGAAGGGCCTGGAGCGTGTGGCCCGCCTGATCTTCGAGTAACCGGCGTCCACGCCCAGGCCGAAGAGGGCGATGTCGTAACGGACCGGATCCACCGGGTCGAAGCCGCGCAGCGCCGCCGTCAGTTCCTCCACGGCCTTCCAATCGTCCTGCTTCCGCGTGAGCAGGCCCAACTCGCGGCCGATGCGACCCGTGTGCACATCGAGCGGGACCATCAGGTCGGCCGGGGCCATGCGATCCCACAGCCCAAGGTCCACACCCCGGTCGTCCGGGCGGACCATCCACCGGAGGAACATGTTGATGCGCTTCGCATGGCTGCCGCGCCCGGGGTCGGCCACGTGCTTGCGTGTGCGCGGCACGTGCGCGATCGCGAAAAAACGCTCCCTGAAACGCGTGATCCCCTGCCTTGCGTCACCGAATGTGCCGTCCTCCAGGAAGGCCGCTTCCAGACTTCCGTAGCCATTGTACAGATGGCGCGAGGCCAGGATGAAGTGCCGCAGGTCCGTTCCGTTGAACGTGCGATGCACAAAGGCGTCCAGGTGTTCCAGTTCGCTGGTCGAGGCGTTCATCACGAAGTCATGCGGCCGCTCGTCCATCAGCCGGACCAGCTTCCATGCATTGGCGATGATCGTTCGGCGCAGGCCCCAGGCGATGCTGGCCGTGAGGAAGCCGATCACTTCAGCATCCTCACGACGAGCGAAGGCCCTCGGCACCTGGATCGGATCGTCGGTGATGAAATCGGGCCGCGCGTACCGGTCGTACGCCTCGTTGAGCAGGGCTCCCACATCTTCGGACGGAGCGCGCTTCACCGGCGGATCACTTCTTGATCAACCGTTTCACCGGCACCTGCCAGCCGAGGCCGGCACCCAGCAGCACCTCATCCAAGGGCAGGCCATTGCTGTACGGACCGGTGTACCTGGCATGCACGTACCGCGCATCAACGAAGAACTGGAAGTAGTCCCAGATGGAGTACGTGAGTCCGGCGCACAAGGCCATGTTCGGGATGGCCCGTAGCGGGGCGGGTTCGAGGAAGGTGGTGTCCTGCACCGGTCGCGAGAACGCCACACCCGGCTCGAAACCGATACACAGATCCAGCCGCTTACTGGTGAAATGGTAGAATGGACCGAAGGCGAGCTGGCTGTTCTGTTGCAGTACCGGCGTGCGTTGCTGGCTGTCGATGTACCACAGCCCTTCCCCACGAAGACTGATGCGCTTGTCGGTGAAGACCTCGAGCTTGCCGACCACGTAAATGTTGGTGACCGGGTGCTGGAGCATGAAGCCGGGGCTGATGGCCACTGAACCGCGCACGAGGAGGGGCTCCGCCACAGGGACTCCCTCGTATGTGCTGTCCTGCCCGATCGCCGAAAGGGCGGTCAGGTACATAAGGGCACCAGCGAACCGCATCACCATGCGTCTAAGAGCTTGTAGTTGAAACTCACATGGATCAACAGGTGCCCTTCCAGGTTGGCGCCTTTTTCCTTGTGGAAGTGGACCTGTCCAGCGTGTTCCTCGGCATGGATGTCCGTACCGAGGTGCCACATGTACTGGCACACCAGGGAAAGATCCGCGCGATCGGTGACGTTGAAGTGGTTGCCCACGCCCGCTTGCACCGCGCTGCTCCATCGCTCGGCGAAATTCGAGGGGTCCCGGTTCGACCGCTGCTTGGTGTAGTCGAAGCAATGGCCCGCGACCACGTAAGGCTGCAGGAGTTGCCGCTCCTGTGTGTGGGCACGCAGGTAGAACAGCACGCTCCACCCGATGTGCTGGTCCTCCCGGTGCGCAAGCGAACCCGACGGACCCGTGAAGTAGTCGTAGAACCAGTCGGTGTTCACCCGCTCGCTGATGCGCACGCGCAGCTGCCCGCCGGCCCCGGTGCCGGGTGCGGAATGGCTACCGCCATTGAACAGGCTGAACGATGATCGGACGCCCAGCGACCAGGTACCTCCGGGGCCGCGACCTTTTTGCGCCAGCGACTGCGCACAGAGTGCGTGCGCGCAGCCCAGGAGCACGATCAGGAGATGGGACCGCATGCTCAAAAACAACGTGAAAGGCCGCGCTTGATTGTTCAGCGTTGGGGAATTCCGAAGCTGGGCATGTCCATCACCTGGTAGCCGCTCAGGTCGAAGAGCTTCTCATCCACCGGTCCGGGCTTCAGGTCCTTGACGGTGCAGATCACGCGCTCATCACCCGTCGTGGGCACCCATTCGTACTCGAGCGGGAAGCCCGTGATCCCGCTACCCACATGCTTGAATTTTTGCGCGGACTGCTCGTCCATTCCGCGGGCCATGTCGAAGAAGGCGCTTTTCAACCCCATGGCCACCCACCCGGTCCAGATCCCCTCCTCACTTTCGGCGATCACCTTGGTGCAGGTCTGCCCTTCGATCACACGCGTTTCCCGGGTCATGGTGATCTTCGGTTTTTCACTCGTGCTCTCCTCTTTTACCGGGATCCCGGGCCGTTTCATCCGCATGGCCACGCGTCCGCCATCGCCCTGGTCCACCAGCGTATATGCGTGGTTGTCCCGCAGGTCGGTCAGCATGCGCATCCGCTGCTGTTCGCCGGGCAACACCATCTCGTACAGGAGCTTGTCGGACGTGCTCCAGTACCGCATGTTCAATGGGCTGTGCTCTTCTTCTTTCCCGTTCTTGAACAGATGGATCTCCATCCTGAAGCTGCCGATGAAGGCGTTGGGTTCGTGGATCGGGGGTTCCGATGCGTTCGCACGAAGGGAGGTTGCGGCGAATGCGATCAGCAGGGGGAGCATCGTGTGGCGCATGGCTATCGTGTTGGAGGTGCAAGTTGTTCGTCGGCCCGGATCACCCCGTCCTTCATCACGAGCCTTCGATCGGCCATAGCGGCCAGTTCCTCGTTGTGCGTCACGATCACGAAGGTCTGCCCCAGTTCCTTCCGCAATTCGAAGAAGAGCTGGTGCAGTTCCCTGGCATGCGCCGAATCGAGATTGCCGCTGGGCTCATCGGCCAGCACCACTGCGGGGTTGTTGAAGAGCGCGCGCGCCACAGCCACGCGTTGCTGCTCGCCACCGCTCAGCTGGCCCGGCTTGTGGTCCTTGCGTGGCAGCACGTTGAGGCGGGTCAACAGTTCTTCGGCGCGCGGCGTGCATGTCCTCACACTTCGTCCGGCGATCAGGCCCGGCATCATCACGTTCTCCAGGGCGCTGAATTCCGGCAGCAGGTGATGGAACTGGAACACGAAGCCGATGTGCTTGTTGCGGAACGTACTGAGGGCATCGCTGCCCAACCGGGTGACCTCTTCACCATTGATGACCAACGAGCCGCCATCGGCTTTTTCCAAGGTGCCCAGTATTTGCAACAGGGTGGTCTTGCCCGCGCCGCTGGCGCCAACGATACTCACCACCTCACCCTTCCTCACATGGAGGTCGACTCCTTGCAGCACATGCAGGTCGCCGAATCGTTTGCGGATACCGGTGGCGCGGACCATGGGGACAAAGGTGCGTGTTGGCGCCGGATCCTTCAGCCCTTCCGCTCCGCGATGGAGCGCATGGCCATGCGCACGTCATCGGCCGCCGGGCTTTCGAAGACCTCGATGTGGAAGAAGGTGTTCACCGCCAGCAGGTGGTCGAAGATGTCGGCCATGGTGCCCTCATATTCCGTCCAACCGGTATTGTTGGCGAAGCAGTAGATCTCCAGTGGCAGGCCGTGCTCGTTGGGGGCCAGCTGCCGCACCATGAGCGACATCCCCTTGTGGATGCCCGGATGGGCGCTGATGTACATTTCGATGTATTTGCGGTACAACCCCACGTTGGTGAGGCGGCGCCCGTTTATCGGCAGGCGCTCGTCCACATGGTGCTCGGTGTTGTGGCGTGCGATCTCCGCAACGCGCTCGTCGATGTACGTCCGCAGCAACCGCACCTGGCGAAGGTGGTCCAGTTCCTCCGGGAGGAGGTGCCGGATGCTGCTGATCTTGACCAGGATGCTCCGCTTGATCCTGCGCCCGCCGCTCTCGGTCATGCCCCGCCAGTTCTTGAACGAGTCGACGATCAGGGCGTAGGTGGGCACGGTGGTGATCGTATTGTCCCAGTTGCGCACCTTCACGGTGGTGAGGTTGATCTCGGTCACGTCGCCGTCGGCACCGTACTTGGGCATCTCGATCCAGTCGTCCACGCGCACCATGTCGTTGGCGCTGATCTGGATGCTGGCCACGAAGCCCATGATCGTATCCTTGAAAACAAGTAACAGGACAGCCGATGCGGCACCCATGGCCGTGAGGAAGGTGAGCGCCGATTGACCGGTCAGCTGGCTGAAGATGAGCACCCCGGCAACGAGGTACATGATCAGTGTGATCACCTGCACGTAACTGTCCAGCGGCTTGTCGCGGAACGCCGCCCGATCGCGCGAGTTGTCCCGGGCCGCGCGCAGCACCGCCCGGGCGATGCGCACGAACAGCACGATGAAGAACACATGGAACAGGCGCTCCACGATGGGGATCCACCCGGCCATGCCCTGGAACACGATGGGTACCAGGTTGTAGCTGGCCATCAGCGGCACCACCCGTGCCACGTAGCGGTGCAGGCGGTACCTGAGCAGGTGGTCGTCGAAGCTGCTCTCGGTCCTGGCCGACATCCGCTTCAACGTAAGGAACAGGAGCCGGGCCAGGACTTTGCTGAGCAAGGCCATGACCGTGAACACGATGACGATGCCCGTGAGCATGGCAAGCCACGTGGCCGCACCATCCGGAATGCCCGCCTCCACCAGCGCGCGATGCACCGGAGCGATCAGGTCCGGATAGCGCATGGAGGTTGTGCCTTCGCTCATGATCCCTTTCAACTGGAGTCGGCGATCAAGGGCCGGACAGGTCGGTAAGTTGGCCCTTGGTACGAGGCGCGAAGCTACGCCCCGCCCTTCGGGAGTGCTATGCGATCGCTGCTGCGTGGTGGCGTGTACATTCGCGCCGCCCGCCCGTCGGCGGTCGTTTTCCCGATCGAAGCAAGCCCACCATGAACCTGCACGAGTACCAAGGCAAGATCATCCTTCAGAAATTCGGCGTGGCCGTGCAACGCGGCCTTGTGGCCTACAATGCGGATGAGGCTGTTGATCAGGCCAAGCGCCTCGGCCAGGAGACCGGTACCAAATGGTGGGTGGTGAAGGCGCAGATCCATGCGGGTGGACGTGGCAAGGGGGGCGGTGTGAAGCTGGCCAAGAGCTACGATGAGGTGCGCGAAAAGAGCGATGCCATCATCGGCATGATGCTCAAGACGCCACAAACACCGCCGCAGGGGAAGTTGGTGCACAAGGTCCTCATCGCGGAGGATGTGTACTACCCCGGTCCCAGTGCGACCAAGGAGTATTACATGAGCGTGCTGCTGGACCGGGCCAGTGCCCGGAACGTCATCGTCTACAGCACCGAAGGCGGCATGGACATCGAGGAGGTGGCCGAGCACCATCCGGACAAGATCCAGAAAGAGTTCGTGGACCCTCGTGTGGGCCTGCGCCCGTTCCAGTGCCACAAGATCGCTACGGCCTTGGGCTGCACCGGTGCCGCGAAGAAGGCCATGGTCAAGTTCATCGCCGATCTGTATCGCGCCTACGAGGGTTGTGATGCAGCGATGTTCGAGATCAACCCCGTGCTCAAGACCAGCGACGACAAGGTGATCGCCGTGGACGCCAAGGTGCGCCTTGATGGCAACGCACTCTACCGCCATCCCGACTTCGCGGAGATGCGCGACAAGACCGAGGAGGATCCTACCGAGGTGGTCGCAGGGGAGGCAGGCCTCAATTACGTCAAACTCGATGGCAACGTGGGTTGCATGGTGAACGGTGCCGGCCTTGCCATGGCCACCATGGACATCATCAAACTCAGCGGCGGTGAACCGGCGAACTTCCTGGATGTGGGAGGCACCGCCGACGCCGCTCGCGTGGAAAAGGCCTTCCGCATCATCCTGAAGGATCCCAGCGTGAAAGCCATCCTGGTGAACATCTTCGGGGGTATCGTGCGTTGCGACCGCGTGGCCCAAGGCATCGTGGACGCGTACAAGAACATCGGCGATATCCAGGTGCCCATCATCGTGCGTCTGCAAGGGACGAATGCCAAGGAGGCCAAGGACCTCATCGACAACAGCGGGTTGAAGGTGCTGGGTGCCGTGGCGCTGCAAGAGGCCGCCGACCGGGTGCGCGACGTGCTGAAGTGATCGGCCTTGGGATCAAAACGCCAGTTCGTTCCTGATCCGGTCGTTCCGTTCCAGCGCCGCTTTGTATTCGATCCCCAACCGCATCACAAGTTCGGCCACGGTGGGCACATCGGTGATGCCCGCGCTGCCGTGCCCCGCGCTCCAGATGTCCTTCCACGCCTTGGCATGGGACCCGCTCAGCTTGGAGAAGTCCTCGTCCTTCTTCTGCGACAGGTCGATCCCCGCACGTTCCAGGCTCTGCTTGATGAAGTTCGCTTTCACCCCCGATACGCCGTCGGTGTATATGATGTCGTCGATCCCCGATGACAGGATCATTTGTTTGTAGTCATCGCTGGCCAGGCATTCCCTTGTGGCGATGAAACGCGTGCCCATGTACGCGAGGTCCGCGCCCATGGTCCGCGCCGCCAGGATGTCGCTCCCCGAATTGATGCCGCCAGCCAGCAGGATGATCCCTGTGTAGAAGCTCCGGATCTCCGCGACCAGGGCGAAGGGACTGGCCGTGCCCGCATGCCCCCCGGCCCCAGCGGCCACCAGGATCAACCCGTCCACACCGGCCTCGGCGGCCTTCTCGGCATGGCGCTTCTTCACGATGTCATGGAATACCAGTCCGCCGTGATCGTGTACGGCGCTCACCAGCTCTTTCACCGCACCCAGCGACGTGATGATCAGTGGCACCTTGTACTTGGCGCACAGCTGCAGGTCGGCCATGATGCGCGGGTTGGTCGGATGTACGATGATGTTCACCCCGAAGGGCGCGGCTTTCCGCCCGGTGGTCTGTTCATGCCGTTCCAACTCACCGGTGATCCGCGCCAACATGCGCTCGAAGTCCTCGCTGGTGCGGCCATTGAGCGCGGGGAAGGTGCCGACGATACCGTTCTTGCAGCATTCGATCACCAGCTCGGTGCCCGAGATGATGAACATGGGCGCAGCGACCACGGGAAGGGTCAGTCGCGAAGTGAGGTCGA
>JAFDZE010000077.1:31165-32293 GCA_018267155.1 Bacteroidota bacterium
GTGGTGATCCATCCATCCACCACGCGGTAGTACCGCCTGTGCTCCGGGTTCACCTGCACTTCGTGCAACCGATAGTTCGCCAGCCTGTACCATCGGCTCTTGCCCTTCTTGCGGCTCAAGAAGACGCGGACGTGCTCATCCGGTGGTGAGAATCGTTCGCCGATGCTGTAGCTGCCGATCCGCAGGGTGTCCCGCGGCCCGATGGTCGTATGCCCACCGCGCAGGGCAGGTGAGGGGTCGTCCACGATGATGTCGACCGCGCAGGTCCACTTGGTGGGATTCACCACGAACAATTCGTTCACGAACAGGCGCTGTTCGTACACGGTCTCCGGTACAACGGGTTGCACTACCGCGGGGGGGATCCTGGTCACCGTGGGCCGCGTGATCGGTCCGTTATCGTCCTGCCCGGATTCCTGGAACCCCGTCCTTTGGCCATCCTCATCGAAGGTGGTGGTGCTCTCGTACCATTGGATCCCTCCATCGGGCGCATCGCTGGTTTCCACTTTGCTCACCGCACCGCTGGGGTAGTACCAGAACCGGATCGACGCATGGCCGCCGACCTTCCTGGTCTGCCCGTCGAAGATCACCTCGCCGCTCCGTTTGTACGCCCAGCTATGGCCCCAGCGATCATCCTTGTCCATCCACGCCTTCGTGCTGATCTCGCCGGAAGTGAAGTAGTGCAGCTCCACGCGCCCACTATCGGTGGAGATCGTCTTCTCCGTGGGTTGAGCCATGATGCCGAGGGGAAGGACCAGTGCCAATAGCTGGCCGGGAGGGGTGCGCATGCCTCGGTCCTGCCAAAATTCAGGCCAACGATCCGCGTGCTGTCCGGCAAAGCGGGATATTCGCCCATCCCAACCGTTCCCGTGGCCAAGAAGAAGATCAAGAAGCTGCTCGTCGCCAACCGTGGCGAGATCGCGGTCCGAGTGATCCGCGCGGCCAGGGATGCCGGGCTGGCCAGCGTGGCGGTCTACGCCGAGCCGGACGCCGACGCCCCCCACGTGCGGCTCGCCGACGAGGCGTTCGCCCTGGGCGGGCAGACCTCCGCGGAGTCGTATCTGGACTTCGGCAAGCTGCTGGACGCCGCGGCCAAGTCCGGCGCCAACGCCGTGCACCCCGGCTACGGCT
>JAFDZE010000078.1:0-2729 GCA_018267155.1 Bacteroidota bacterium
TACATCCTGGTGGACGAGTATCAGGATACCAACCTTGCCCAGTACAACATCGTGCGCACCCTGGCCGCGCGCCACGAGAACATCACCGTGGTGGGCGACGACAGCCAGAGCATCTACGGCTTCCGCGGCGCCAACATCCAGAACATCCTCAACTTCCGGCGCGACTACCCCGACCAGCGGCTGATGAAGCTGGAACAGAACTACCGCAGCACGAAAACACTGGTGGCCGCGGCCAACAGCCTCATCGACAAGAACCGCGACCGCATCCAGAAGGAGATCTGGACCGACAACACCGAGGGCGAGCCCATCCGCGTACAACGCACCGTGAGCGACAACGAGGAAGGTTTCTTCGTGGCGCACGACATTTTCGAGACCCGCATGCGCGAACAGGCCGCCAACAAGGCCTTCGCCATCCTTTACCGCACCAACGCCCAGAGCCGCAGCATGGAAGAGGCCCTGCGCAAGCTGAACATCCCCTACCGCATCCATGGCGGCCTCAGCTTCTACCAGCGCAAGGAGATCAAAGACCTCATCGCCTACTTCCGCCTCACCTGCAACCCCAACGACGAGGAGGCGCTCAAGCGTGTGATCAACTACCCCGCACGCGGTATAGGGCAGTCCACGGTGGACAAACTGACCGTGGCCGCCGGGGAGCGCCAGAAGAGCATCTGGGACACCATCACGGGACACCTCGGCGAACTGGGCCTGCATGAAGGGCTGCGCAAACGCCTGGCCGACTTCGTGCTGATGATCCGCAGCTTCCAGACCATGCTGGACACGCAGAGCGCACACGCCCTGGGCGAGTACATCGCCCGCACCACCGGGTTGCTGCAGGACCTCTTCAACGACAAGACGCCCGAGGGCGTGAGCCGCTACGAGAACATCCAGGAACTGCTCAACGGCATGCGCGAGTTCGCCGAAGGGCCCGCCGGGGAAGGGGAGGCCCCGGAACCGAGGCCCGTTCGCACACTCAGCGATTTCCTCATTGATGTGGCCCTGCTCACCGATGCCGACAAGGACGATCCGAACGACAACGACCGCGTGAGCCTGATGACCATCCACAGCGCGAAGGGACTGGAGTTCCCCTACGTGTACATCGTGGGCCTGGAGGAGGAATTGTTCCCGAACGCCATGAGCGTTCACAGCCGTACCGATCTGGAGGAGGAGCGCCGCCTGTTCTATGTGGCGCTCACACGGGCTGAGAAACGCGCCACGCTCAGCTACGCCATGAGCCGGTACAAATGGGGCAATCTCACCGCGGGGGAACCCAGCCGCTTCATCGATGAGATCAATCCCAAGTACCTGGTACTTCCACGCCGCCACGAGGCCCCGTCCTTCAACCGCGACAGCCTCGCATCGTCGTGGGTGCGCCCGGGCAACACCTCCACACGCCCCGTGGCCAGCGGTACCGTCTTCGGCCGGGAACCGAAGAAGGCCGCACCCGCGCCGCGCACCACGCCTTCACCGGTGCAACGCGGGAATGCACCTTCGCCTGGATCAGGAGCGGCCCCGTCCATCGATCCCGATAAGCTCAAGAAGCTGAAACGCGTGAGCAGCACGGGCGCGCCGATGGAAGCCACCCGCACCCTGGGGCACGCGGCCCCGGCCGACATCGCCGAGGGTGCTACCGTGGAACATGAACGTTTCGGTCGTGGCAAGGTGCTCAAGGTGGAAGGTAAGGAACCTGACCTCAAGGCTACCATCTTCTTCCCCAGTACCGGGCAGAAGAACCTCTTGTTGCGCTTCGCGAAGCTGCGGGTGGTGGAGGGCTGACGAGCGTGTCCCGGACATTGCTTGTTTTGTCGGACCATCATGTTCTCCGCGTTCGATCCAGCCTATGAATGCGGTTACGCAGCGGGTGCTGCCTTTGTGCTCGCGGCGTGTGTGATGCACCTGAAGGGGCACCCGCGTACGGCCATCGCACTGCTTGCTCTGGGTGCCACCGTGCTCCGCTGCGTTGCTGCCGCGCTGGATCCCTTCCTGAACGATTGGGATGAAGCCTACCACGCCGTGGTGGCGAAGAACCTGATGGAGCATCCGCTCACACCGATGCTCTACAGGGAAACGGCCCTGCCGATCTCCTCGCATTGGCCCGAACAGCACATCTGGCTGCACAAACCGCCCTTCTTCCTCTGGCAGATCGCGCTTTCGCTCAAGCTCTTCGGGCTGCATCCGTGGGCCGTTCGCCTGCCGAGCGTGTTCTGGACAAGTCTCCTCGTACCCGTGATCTGGCGCATGGGCACGCTGCTGCGCAATGAACGCACCGGGTTCGTCGCTGCTGCGCTTTCCGCGTGTTCCTACCTGTTGCAGGAACTCACCGCGGGCATGATCAATACCGACCACAACGATGCCGTATTCATCGCCGCCGTGGCCTGCTCCTGGTGGGCCTGGCTCGAGCACGTACGCAACGGATCGCTCCGGTGGGCCGTGGCCACAGGGCTTTTCAGCGCGTGTGCGGTACTCACCAAGTGGTACGTTGGTGGGGTCGTATTCCTCCCGTGGACCATTTGGCTCATTCTACAGCGCTTCTCGCGTACGGCGCTGCGCACCTATCTGATGGGGGCTGTCGCACTGCTTCTTCCTGTGTGTGCCTGGTTGCTGCATATCATCACATGGTTCCCTGCGGAAGCACGATTCGAGCAGGTGTTCAAAACCCTGCACTTCTCCGTGGCGATGGACGGGCACTCCGGATCGCCCTGGTTCCATTTCGAGGTGATCGACACCTTGCT
>JAFDZE010000078.1:2794-10359 GCA_018267155.1 Bacteroidota bacterium
GTGCGCCTCTCCTGGCCGTGCATCTCTTCTTCGCGCTGGCCGCCACCAAAATGATCTGCTACACCCTTGTGCTCCTGCCGATCTACATGCTGGCCATCGGTAGCGCGATGGATGACCTTATCGCGCTCATCAAGCATCAGCTTGTTCGGCAAGGCGCGTTCATCATTGCGTTCGTGGCGCTCTGTGCTTACGGCATGAACATGCCCAAGGTGGAGGCTACGCACAGCCTGATCGGCAACGGCCTGGCCGATCCACGCTGGCGGCAACAGAACCTCATGGCCATGCACGACTTCCCGAAGCTCGCGCGTTTCCTGTCCTCCAACGAGAAGCCTATCGTCTTCAACATGTGCCGGAACCACCATTTGCGGTACATGTTCGCATACGGCACGGAAGTGTGGGCCAAGCCACCGGATGCCCCTGCCGTGGACCGCCTACGGCAGAAAGGCTACTCCGTGTTCGTGATCCAGGACGGTGCCGATCCCACTTCCTTCCCTTCCACCACTATCCTGGTCCCTGACAGTGTTTTTTCCATTTCGAAGGATGTGCGCGTGTGAACACCACATCACGCGGCCCAATGTCGTCATCAGCTACTGCCTCTGCGGTGCCGGAGACCCCGACCTGGTAGAAGCCCGCGCAGCAAGGGCGACCGGCCTGAGCGAAGACCCCCCAGAGGCAGCGCGTGCCTCCTGGATCACGTCCTGCTGGCAAACCCCACCGCATGAGAATACCGCTATACCTGCTCGGGTCGCTGCTCCCTGCCGCCGTCCCGGCCCAGATCCTCATGAACAACTTCGACGGCAACAATGGCTGGGAGGAACTTCCCATCGTGATCGACACCGCGGCCAATAACCTGTGGCAGGTAGGCGATCCGGACAAGACCGTCTTCTCCGATGCGTACAGCCCGGTGAATGTCATCGTCACCGACACGGCTGCACCCTGCCCGCCGGGAAACCAGTCGCGCTTTACTGTCCTGCTGCCGTCAGATCCCTGGGGCTGGTGGCCCGAGTTCTTCCTTCATTTCCGTCAGCAGGTGCATACGGACGAGCAGCACAGCGGCGGATATATCGAGATCAGCTATGATACCGGACAGACCTGGATGAACGTCTTCGATGATTGGATGAACCCGCCCAACATCGAACTGATCGATGAAGTCCTGGGTGTGATCGCGCCCGACACACTCAGCAACGGGCAGCTGGGCTTCACCGGGGAGGGTCCCGCCGGGGCGAACTGGATCTGGTCGTCCTTTTGCTGGGTGCAGACCGGGATCCCTTTGCCGGATACCCTGCGCCTGCGCTTCACCTTCTACACCGACTCCGCCGCCACCCCGGGCGATGGCTGGATGTTGGACGACTTCGAGTACATGGTGTACATGGCCCACCCGATCAGCGAGTTCATGCGCAAGGACCACTATTTCGAAACGGCCCCCAACCCGGTGACCGACCGCCTCTTCGTGAGCTACGATACCGACGCGCCCACCACCCCCGTGCGCATTGAATTGCGCGACGCCCAGGCCCGCCTGATGCGCGTGCTGCTGGACGACGAATTGCATGCCGGCCGCCACAGCTTGATGATCGACCGGGATGAACTCCCCGCGCAGACGCAGGTGTGCTACCTGCATGCCACCATCGGCGACCGGTCCTGTACCGAGCGCATCCTGATCGCACCTTGAGGCCGCCCGCCTACATTTGACCCCATCAAGCGCCCTGCGCCAGTTCCGAACGTCAGCGATACCATTGACTGGCCGTTCGATCCTCACGATCCTCCGATCCATGCCTTCGCCCGAAGCACCCTTCGACTACAACACCCAACGGCCGCGCCTGCTCATTCCCGAATACGGCCGCAACGTGCAGCGCATGGTGGAGCACTGCCTCGGCATCGAGGAGCGCGAGGCCCGCACCCGCAACGCCCACGCCATCATCCAGGTGATCGGCCGACTGAACCCGCAGTTGCGCGGCGGTGAGAACATGGACCGCACCCTGTGGGACCACCTCTACATCATGAGCGAGTTCAAGCTCGATGTGGATGGCCCCTATCCCAAGCCGACGCCCGAGGAACTGGACAGGAAACCCGAGCGCGTGCCCTACCCGAAACGCGAGATCCGCTTCGGGCATTACGGCAAGCTGGTGGAACGCACCATTGAAGCGTGCATCGCATTGCCCGAGGGCCCCGATAAGGAGGCTGCCACCGTGCAAGTGGCCAACCTGATGAAGCGTCAGTTCCTGGCCTGGAACCGCGACAGCGTGGGCGATGGTGTGATCATCAAGGACCTGGCCGACCTGAGCAAGGGCCGCTTGCGCCTGGATCCCGGACAACCGCTGGCCAGCACCGACGCCCTGCTGCATACGCAACGCCAGGGCCCTCGTAACGAGATGGATCCGCGCAAGCGCCATTTCGCGGATAAGCAACAGCAGAACGGCGGCGGCGGTGGAAAGAAGCGGCACCGCAATCGGAAGAAGAAGAGATATTAGGCTACAGGCCATTGGCCACTGGCTGCTGGCCATGCGGACCATGGCACAGCCAGCAGCCAGCGGCCAATGACGAGCGGTGCTCCCCGCTCCGCAACATCCCGTTGTTAGCACTGCGCGGGGCCTTCGCGGCGTGGCCCATGGTGTACCCCCTTGCTTCGCATCATGGGAAGTTTCAAGATCGAGGGTGGTCGCCGACTGAAAGGCGAATTGATACCACAGGGCGCGAAGAACGAGGCGCTTCAGATCCTCTGCGCCGTGCTGCTCACCAGCGAGCCGGTCACCATCCACAACGTGCCGGACATCGTGGACGTGAACAAGCTGATCGACCTGTTGCGAGCGATGGGCGTGGGTGTGGAGAAGCTCGGCGACGGATCCTATCGCTTCCAGGCGAAGACCGTGAACCTGGAATTCTTCCTCGATCCCGAGTACAAGCGCATGGGCGGCAGCCTTCGCGGCAGCGTGATGGTGGCCGGGCCCGCACTCGCGCGTTTCGGCCGTGGGTACATCCCCAGCCCCGGTGGCGATAAGATAGGCCGCCGCCGCATGGACACGCACTTCACCGGTTTCGAACGGTTCGGCGCCACCATAAAGTACGACGAGAACGACAGCTTTTACCGCGCCGAGGCGGAACGACTGAAAGGCGCGTACATGCTGCTCGATGAGGCCAGCGTGACCGGCACCGCCAACATCGTGATGGCCGCCACCCTCGCCGAAGGACGTACAACCATCTTCAATGCGGCCTGCGAACCCTACCTCCAGCAGCTCTGCAACATGCTGGTGCGCATGGGCGCGAAGATCCAAGGCATCGGCAGCAACCTCCTGCACATCGATGGCGTGAAGGAACTCGGCGGCACCGAGCACCGCATGCTGCCGGACATGATCGAGATCGGCTCCTTCATCGGCCTGGCCGCCATGACGCGCAGCGAGATCACCATCAAGGACACCGGATACGACCACCTCGGCGTGATCCCCGACGTTTTCCGGAAACTCGGTATCACCGTGGAGCGTCGCGGCGACGACATCCACGTGCCCACGCACGAGCACTACACCATCGAACCCTTCCTGGACGGCAGCAACCGCGTGGTGAGCGATCATCCCTGGCCCGGCTTCACCCCCGACCTGATCAGCATCGTACTCGTGACCGCCACGCAAGCGCGCGGCCATGTGCTCATCCACCAGAAGATGTTCGAGAGCCGCCTGTTCTTCACCGACAAACTCATCGAGATGGGTGCGCAGATCACGCTCTGCGACCCGCACCGCGCCTTGGTGATCGGCAAGGATTTCGAGAAGCCGTTGCGCGCGATCCGCATGACCAGTCCCGACATCCGCGCGGGCGTCTCCCTGCTCATCGCGGCCCTCAGCGCCGACGGCACCAGCACCATCGACCACATCGAGCAGATCCGCAGGGGCTACCAGAACATCGAAGGGCGCCTGAACGCCATTGGCGCCAGGATCAGCGTGCTCGACTGATCCCTCCCACCGGCCATGCGCTACGGATGGCCGGTGGTGTTCCTGGAGAAGCAGCATCGTAGCGAAGGTTCCGGCCGGTTTTCCGGAGCCCGGCACAAGCAGCCCTTCCTTGTTACCTGTTACTTTCGCCGCAGGCCCACCAGCCCTTCCACATGCGCACCATCCAATTCCGCGAAGCACTGAACGAGGCGATGTCCGAAGAGATGCGCCGCGACCCGAACGTCTTCCTCCTGGGCGAGGAGGTGGCCGAGTACGATGGGGCGTACAAGGTGAGCAAGGGCATGCTGGCGGAATTCGGTGAGAAGCGCGTGATCGACACGCCGATCGCCGAGTTGGGTTTCACCGGCATCGCCGTGGGTGCCGCCATGAACGGGCTGCGGCCCATCGTGGAATTCATGACCTGGAACTTCGCTGTGCTGGCCAGCGACCAGATCATCAACCACGCGGCCAAGATGTTGCAGATGAGCGGCGGGCAGTTCCACGTGCCCATCGTATTCCGCGGGGGCAACGGCAGCGCGGGGCAATTGGCCGCCACGCACAGCCAGAGCTTCGAAGCCATGTACGCCAACGTGCCCGGCCTCAAGGTGATCAGCCCCAGCACCCCGTACGATGCGAAGGGCCTGCTGAAAGCCGCCATCCGCGACAACGACCCGGTGCTCTTCATGGAGAGCGAGCGCATGTACGGCGACAAGGGCGAGGTGCCCGATGGGGAGTACCTGCTGCCCATCGGTCTGGCCGACGTGAAGCGCGAAGGGAAGGACGTCACCATCGTTTCCTTCAACAAGATGATGAAGGTGGCCCTGGGCGCGGCAGTGGAACTGGCCAAGGAGGGCATCAGTGCCGAGGTGATCGACCTGCGCACGATCCGTCCGTTGGACCACGTTACCATCATCCGCAGCGTACAAAAGACCAACCGCCTGGTGGTGGTGGACGAGAACTGGCCCTTCGCCAGCATCGCCAGCGAGGTGGCCTATCGGGTGCAGAAGGACGCGTTCGACTACTTGGACGCCCCCGTGTTCCGTGTGAACCAAGCCGACACGCCCCTGCCTTTCGCCCCGGGCCTTATTGAAGAGTCGCTGCCCAGCGTGGCACGTGTGGTGAAGGCCGTGAAGGAGGTGATGTACGTGGTGAAGTAGAATGCACTCACCTGTCCGAAGCAACCAGCTTCAGCGAGCGGAATAGATCCTGTCCACTCAGAGTAAGCACGTACACACCGCCCTGACCGACCAGAACGGGCCACGAGAACGTTGAGCTTCCCGCCGGAACGGCCACCTCCGCAAGTTGCCGCCCGGTGGGATCGAACAGCTGTGCGTTCAGTGCCCCACGCAGGGGTGAAGCGAAGGTGATGTCGATGCGATCACTGATCGGGTTTGGACCGACACGGATCGCGCCCATCTCCTCTTCGTCCATACCTACCGTGTTCACGAACTGAACGACGCTACAAGTCTCGTTGTCGGACAGGTCGCGGTCGAAGATGTTGTCCGGTGACAAAGCCACAAGGCAGAATTCAACCTCCACGCTGTCGTTCTGAGGTATCGTGAAGTACGTTGTCAACAGTTCGGGGAAGGGGAAGACAGCTGTATCGCCCGGCGCCAGTTGCAGGCCCGTAAGATCCATGACCACCCCGGCGGGTCCGCAGATCCAAGAGGTTCCGAAATATTCGATCATCAATTCGCTCACGGGTGTAGTGCCGTGGTTGACCACGCCCACGTGGCAGAGCTGGTGGAAAGCATACACATTGGTCCAAGGTGAATTGGTCCATGTGGAATCCACTGACGCGATGAAGATGCCCACATTGTTATCGTGCTCGGCGCTCGCACCATCGAACAGGTGGGTGCGCACAACGCCGCTGGTCCTGCCGAGATAGGTACCGACGCCACAAGTGGAGATCGTTGCACCCTGTACCGCAGCCCCAAGAACCTGATAGCCTTCGGGCGCATCGAAGTCGAAGTTGTTCAAAACACCCTGGTCCAATTCGAACTGGATCATGCCCGTGCTTGAGCGCACCAAGTTCGTGGTTCCATCACCAGTGAAACCCTTGGCATCAGATGTCCAAGCGGACAGGTCGATGGAGTCTATCGGCAGGAGTTGATCGCTACGGCTCTGGATCATACCGGGCAAGAGCAGAAGCACTTCGTCGTTCACAACGGTCACGTCGCGGATCTCCTGCGTGTTGGCAATGCTCAGAATGGTCGTTCCCATCGGGTCGATGATGGCGATCGCGGAGGCGCCTGCCACGAGGAGCGAACTGTCGTTGAGCCAGTGCATTTCTGCGATGGTTCCCGTATTGGAAGGCCAAGCACGCAAGCTGTCGCCGTCGGCCGTGGTGATCAGTACCGTGTCCTCTGTGGCCATCGCGATCGTGCCCGAGGTGGCGACGGCACAATGCCGCAAGTCCGCAAGGACGAACTCGCGTGTCCATAATATGGAGCCGGTCGCGTCCAAACGCACGGCGGCGCTGGTGTTCACAATAACGTCGCACATCGGGGAAGACCCGCAGATCAACACCCCACCATCCGGCATCGTCGCCAGATCACTCCAGGAACCAACAGGGACACCCACTATGGAAAGCAGGGTTCCGGCACCATCGTACCGGACCACAGCATTCCCGCAGTTCACTCCCGAGTCATCGCAAGCCCCGCCCCATGTCAACCACCCCCCGGTACCGAAAGGGATCACGTCGTCATAATGCACGTAAGCGGTGCGCTGGTCGGCATACTCGAAGGGCGTTTGTGCCTGGCCAAAAGGCACGAACAAGGGGATCAGAAGGAGTGCCGTGTATCGCTGCTTCATGGGTTGAAGGTAGAGTATACACTGGACGCCAGAGGACCATACGATCGCTGCCTGTCCTGATGTACGACGCCCCCGGAGCTCCCCAATTGCGACTTGTGCATGCGTAAGACACAAGCCCACATTTCCAAGGAATCCTATTTTCGCGCCCCCTTTGCCGGAACGTAACCGCTGAGGGACAACGAGATAACCTAACGTAGCAGTAACATGGGAAGTGACTTGATGTACTACATCCCCGCGCTCGGCGTGGTGGGATTGGTGGTGATGGTGTTCAAGGCGATGTGGGTGAGCAAGCAGGATGCGGGCGATGCCAACATGCAGGAGCTGGCGGGCTACATCGCCAAGGGGGCCAGTGCCTTCCTGAAGGCCGAATGGAAAGTGCTGGGCGTGTTCGCGGTGATCGCGGCGGTGCTGCTGGCCTGGAGTGGAACGCTCGTTGAGCACAGCGATTGGGTGATCGCGGTGGCCTTCCTGATCGGAGCCTTCTTCAGCGCCTTCGCCGGTTGGATCGGCATGAGCATCGCCACCAAGGCCAATGTGCGCACCACGCAAGCGGCGCGCACGAGCCTGGCCAAGGGCCTGCAGGTGAGCTTCAATGGCGGTACTGTGATGGGCCTCGGCGTGAGCGGTCTGGCGGTGCTGGGCCTCAGCGTGCTGTTCATCGCGTTCTACAAGATGTACGTGAATGGCGCCCACCCGAACGGTGAAGAGATGATGAAGGCGTTGGAGGTGCTGGCGGGCTTCTCGCTCGGTGCGGAGTCCATCGCACTGTTCGCCCGCGTGGGCGGTGGCATCTACACCAAGGCCGCCGACGTGGGCGCCGACCTGGTGGGCAAG
>JAFDZE010000079.1 GCA_018267155.1 Bacteroidota bacterium
TCCAGAAGCGGATCACCACCTGCGTCTCCGGCCAGCCCGCCATCTCGAAGTGATGGTGCAAGGGCGCGCGCCGGAAGACCCGATGTTTCTGGGCGTACTCGAGCCCGTACTTCTTGCGCCGGTACTTGAACACGGTGCGCTGAATGATCACGGACGCCGTCTCGGCAAAGAACAGCGCGCCCACGAACAGCAGCAGGAATTCGCTCTTGAGGAGCAGCGCCACCGCGCCCACGGCGCCACCCAGGGCGAGTGAGCCCGTGTCGCCCATGAAGACCTGGGCGGGGTAAGTATTGTACCAGAGGAAGCCGATGCATGCGCCCAGCATCGCACCGATGAAGACCACCAGCTCGCCGATGCCGGGTATGTACATCACGTCCAGGTACTGGCTGAACATGATGTTGCCGCCGATGTAGGTCAGGATGCCGAGCGTGAGCACGATGACCGCACTGGTGCCGGCGGCCAGTCCGTCGATCCCGTCCGTGATGTTGGCGCCGTTGCTCACGGCGGTGATGATGAAGATCACGGCGAGCACGTAGACCAGCCAGGTCCAGTTGTCGCGGACACCCTTCCCGAACGGTTTCAGGATGGATGAGTAGTTGAACTCATTGTCCTTGATGAACGGTATGGTCGTATTCGGTGACTTCCGATCGAGCAGGAAGTGGTTCCCGCCCTGTTTGTCCTGGTAGCGGGTGATCTCACTCTCATCGAATTGCTGGGCCAGCACCTCGGGGATCTCCACCTTGGTGCGGATGGAGGGATGGAAGTAGACCGTGAGGCCGACGACCACCCCGATGCCGATCTGGCCGATGATCTTGCTGGTGCCGGCCAGCCCGCCCTTGTCCTTCTTGAATACCTTGATGTAGTCGTCGATGAAACCGATGGCGCCGAGCCAGAGCGTACTGGCGAGCAGCAGGAGGATGTACACGTTGTTCAGGCGGGCGAAAAGCAGCGTGGGGATCACGATACCCGCGATGATCATCAGGCCCCCCATGGTCGGGGTGCCCTGCTTCTGCATCTGGCCCTCGAGGCCCAGGTCCCGCACCGTTTCGCCCACCTGCATGCGCCGGAGCGCATTGATGATGCCCTTGCCGAACCAGAGCGTGATCACCAGGGACACGAACAGCGCCATGCCCGCACGGAACGTGATGTAGTTGAACGCACCGCTGCCGGGGATAGAGAAGTCGATGGCCTTGAACAGGTGGTAGAGCATGGTTACGGACGGGTCAGGAGTTCGAGCGTCTCCTTCAGCACCTCGACATCGTTGAAGGGTTGTTTCACCCCGTTGATCTCCTGGTATGTTTCATGGCCCTTGCCGGCGACCAGGACCACATCACCGGGCCGGGCCAGGCCCACGGCGGTGCGGATGGCCTCGCGGCGATCGGCGTTCACGAGCACCCGCGGCAGGTCGGCGGCATCGAGCCCGGCGCGCATCTCGTCGAGGATGGCCATGGGATCCTCACTGCGCGGGTTGTCACTGGTGAGCACGATGCGGTGGCTCATGGCCGCGGCGATGCGGGCCATCACGGGGCGTTTTGCGCGGTCGCGGTCGCCACCGCAGCCCACCACGCAGATCACGCGCTGATCATCGCGGCAGGTATCATTGATCGTGGAGAGCACGTTCTTGAGCGCGTCCGGCGTGTGCGCATAGTCGACGATGCCGACGATCCCCGCTGGATCGGCATCCGGGGCATCGCCACCCGTGGTGGTGCGGCCTTGTGCCCGGGGCGGCATGCCCGAGGCCCTGATGATCTGGAATCGACCACGGGGCGGCTCCAGGCCGCTCAGCGCGGTAAGGACATCCATGGGCTCCTTGCCCAGCAGCAGGGCGCTGGCGTACACCGCGATCAGGTTGCTGGCGTTGAACTCGCCCACGAGCCGCGTGTAAACGTCGTGCCCGTCGATGTTGAGGTGCAACCCGGTAATGGCGTTCTCAACGATACGGGCACGGTGATCGGCCACGTTGCGTACGGCGTAGCTGCGCTTGCTGGCACGGGTGTTCTGGAGCATCACCGCGCCATTCGGATCATCGGCGTTCACCAGCGCTGTGGCCCCATCGCCGAGCAGGTCGAAGAAGCGTTTCTTGGCGTTCAGGTAGGCGTCGAACGTGCCGTGGTAATCGAGGTGGTCGTGGGTGAGGTTGGTGAACACGGCCACATCGAACTCCAGGTCGGTGATACGCTCCTGCATCACGCTGTGGCTGCTCACCTCCATGAAGCAGTGCGTCACGCCCTCATCGACCATGCGCCGGAGCAGGGCGTTCAGGTTCAACGCATCCGGTGTGGTGTGGGTGGAGGGCAGTACCGTGTTGCCGATGGTGATCTCCACCGTGCTGATGAGCCCGCATTTGTGCCCCAACGCGCGGAAGAGGCGGAAGAGCAGGGTGGCCACGCTGGTCTTGCCGTTGGTGCCCGTGATGCCGGTGAGTCGCAGGTCGCGCGAGGGGTGATCGAAGAAGTTGTCGGCCAGGGTGGCCAGTGCCCGACGGCTGTCGGCCACGCGCACGTAGGTGACACCATCCTTGCGTTCCTCGGGCATGGTTTCGCAGATGATGGCAGTGGCCCCCAGATCCAGTGCCTTGGAAATGAAGGCGTGGCCGTCGCTTGCCCCGCCCTTGATGGCGACGAAGGCGGTGAGCGGACGGACATCGCGACTATCGAAGGCGATGTGCTCGATGGCGGCGTTGGTGCTGCCGATCACCTGTTCGATCCGGACGCGGTAGAGGATATCCTTCAGCAGCTTCATGCGAGCTCGATGGTGATGGCGGATCCTTTCACGAGGCGCGATCCGGGCATGATCGACTGCCGCCGGACCATGCCGGTACCGCTGATGCGCACGCGCAATCCCCGGTTCTCCAGCAGGTAGATGGCGTCCTTCAGGCCCATGCCCACCACGTTCGGCACCATGTCCAGGCCGTCATCGGGCATGGCCCTGGGCGAGAGCACCACGGCGCTGTCGGTGGCGCGGGTGCCCACCCAGTCGCCCGGGCCGGAAACAGATACCGGTATGTTCAGTGCATGGGCGGCGGTGAGCAGGTCATGCGCGTTGCCGGCGTAGCTGATGGGCATCTGCGTCCGGTGCTCGGGCCGCAGGCTGTCCAACTGGGCCAGTTGCGTGCGATCCTGCAGGTCCGTGCGGTTGCCGTACAGCTTCTCGGCCACGGCCTTGAAAACAGGTCCTGCCACGGCGTTGCCGTAGTAGCCTTTCTGGGTGGGGGAGCTCACCACCACGATGCAGCTGTACCGGGGCGCCTCGGCGGGGAAGTATCCCACGAATGAGGCCTGGTAGCTTTTTCCGTTCACCTTGTACCCCGCGTTCCCGCTGGCGATCTGCGCGGTGCCGGTCTTGCCGGCGATGTTGAAGTGCGCATTGCGCAGGTTCACGGCCGTACCGCCGGTGTCCACCACGCTGGCCAGCATGGCGCGTATGTCGCGCAACACGGCATCGCTGGCGATGCGTTCGCGGATCACCAGCGGTTCGAATCGCTCGACCTCCTTGCCTTTGCGGGAGATGCTGGTGACGAATTGCGGCTGCATCATGCGGCCGTTGTTGGCGATGGCGTTGTAGAAGGCCAGTGTCTGGAGGGGGGTGATGGTGAGGCCGTAGCCCACGCTGTTCCATGGCAGGCTGATGCCGCTCCACATCTTCTTGTCACCGGGACCATAGAGGATGGGCATGGCCTCGCCGGGAATGCGCACACCGAGCGGCGCACCGAGCCCCATGCGATGCAGGCCATCGATGAATTTTTGCGGCTGTTTCTGGTACGCCTTCACGATCGCCTGGGAGGTCACGGTGTTGCTGCTCACTTTCAGGGCTTGGGCGATGGTGATCGTGCCGCACTTGCCATGGGAATCGGGGAGGTGTTTGCCGTTGAAGACCACATCGCCGCAATGCGTGTCCCAGAGGTCGGTGGGCCTGATGAGGCCGTCCTCCATGCCCACCATCAGGCTGGCGGTCTTGAAGGTGCTGCCCGGTTCGGTGGCGTGGCCCACGGCGTAGTTCTCGATCTCGGCGTAGGTGCTGTCGCGTACGAGGCTGAGGTTGCTGATGGCCTTCACGCGGCCGGTGGCCACTTCCATCACCACCACGCAGCCGTGGTGAGCGCCGTTGGTGCGGAGCTGCTGCTCAAGCGCGGCATCGGCCACGTCCTGCAGGTTGATGTCGATGGTGGTGTGGATGTCGAGCCCGGCCACGGGATCCTGGCCATCGTTGTCGTCCACGGGGATCCAGGCCCCGCCCACGAGGCGACGTTCCAGACGATTGCCCGCGGTGCCGTGCAGGTATTGCTCGAAGCCGCGCTCCAGGCCGTAGTTGCCGCTGTCGGTGGGCACGTCGCCGATGGTCCGGCGGGCCAGGCGGCCGAACCACTGTTTGCGTTCATACTTCTTTTGGACGATCAATCCGCTTTTCAGGCGTCCCTCCCTGAAGATGGGCAGCGCACGCAGGGCGATCATTTGCTCGTGGTCCACCTTGCGCTTCACCAGGAAGTAGCGCTCGCCCTGTGCGCGCGCGTTGCGCAACGCGGTGGCGTAGGCGGCCGGAGGGCGATCGCCGAAGAGGGAACTGAGGCCCATCGCCAGGGAGTCGATGCCGGCCTCGAAGAGCGCGTTGGTGAGTCCCTCGGCGCGCATGTCCATGCGCACATCGTACTCGGGCACGCTGGTGGCCAGCAGGCGGCCATCGTCGCTGTAGATGTGGCCGCGATCGGGCTGCACGGTGCGCACGGCGGTGGCCACGGTGCTCTCCATGGCCCGCCATTTCTCCCCTTCCACGAGCTGGATGCTGAACATGCGCACCACGATGGCGATGGCGAAGAGGATGAGGCAGCCATAGATGAGCGTGGCGCGCAAGCGGATGACCTTGTCCCTGTTCATGGTTCGGACGGCTTTTCCAGTTGATCCTCATCCACGGTGATCAGTGTGGGAGGTGTCCGGCTCTCCTTCAGGCCGAGCGCGCTGATGTCATCGGCCACGTGGCTCTGCTGCTGGGCCTGTTCCAGGTGGCTGCGCACGGTGAGGTACTCGCTGCGCATCTCCTTCAATTCGCCGTTGGTACGGTCCAGTTCGCGTACCGTACGCTCCGTCCAGTAGCCATAGGCGATGTAGGCCAGGCCCAGCCCCGCGCAGAAGAGGATGAAGGGCATGTTGCTCAATACCGATTCCTTGGTGAGGAAACTGCCGTTGAGCACGCTGATGAGGGCGCGGGGCAGGCGTGCGGGCTTGCCGGCGGCCTTTTTTTTCGGGGCCTCCCCCGGCTCCTCCTTCTTTTCGCGTAGTTTGTTCACGTCCTTGTGGCTGCTCTCATGCGTGCGCTGCGCGCACGCGGGTTCCGGTTCATCTCCTCCTCGGTGGGCTGTGTCGCTTTGTTGCTGTCGGGGTCGAACGGGCGGGTACGATTGCCGTAGATGTCCTTCTTCTCCTCTCCGCCGAGGTCGCCGGTGCGCATCCAGTTCTTCACCAGGCGGTCCTCCAGGCTGTGGTAGCTGATCACCACCAGCCTTCCACCGGGCCGGATCACATCGGCGCTCTGCTTGAGCAACGCTTCCAGCGCACCCAGCTCATCGTTCACCGTGATCCGCAGCGCTTGGAACACCCGGGCACGGAAGGAGTTGGCGTCCTTCTTCGGGGTCACCGGGTCCAGCGCGGCGAGCAACTGGTGCGTGGTGGTGATGCGCTTCGTTGACCTGGCGCTGGTGATCGCCTTGGCAACACGCATCGCATTGTCCACTTCGCCCCGGGTGCGGAGCAGCTCGGCGAGCCGTGCGTGGTCGTAGCTGTTCACCACGTCCGCCGCGCTCAGCTTGGCCCTGTGGTCCATGCGCATGTCGAGCGGACCATCGAAGCGGAAGCTGAATCCTCGCGCGCCGGTATCGAACTGGTGGCTGCTCACGCCGAGGTCGGCCAGCAGTCCATCGATCGGCAGCTTGTTCAGGAAGCGCAGGTGGTTCTTCAGCCAGCGGAAGTCGGCACGGACGAGCGTGAAGCGGGCGTCCTTCGGCGCGTTGCGCCATGCGTCCCTGTCACGATCGAAGGCGACCAGCGAACCGCTGGGATCCAGCTTTTCGAGTATCGCCCTGCTGTGGCCCCCACCGCCGAAGGTGACATCCACGTGGATGCCGCCCTTGCGGATCCTCAAAGCATCGACACAGTCTTGTAAAAGAACGGGATCGTGGTACTCACTTCCCGTCGTCATTGCCCAGTGCGCCCATGACGGATTCGGACAGGGAGCTCATATCCACGGTCTCGTCCTTGCGCATGTCGGCGTAGGCCTTGGCGTCCCAGACCTCGATCCGGTCGTCCGCGCCGATCAGCTTGAGGTCGTTGCCCATGCGGGCATCCTTCATCAAGGCATACGGCAACAGCATGCGTCCGGTAGGGTCCGGCGACACGGGCGTGGCTCCCCCGGTGAAGCGCCGGATGAAGTCCGCGTTCGCTTTCACGAAGCGGTTCAATCGGCGCAACTGCTGGCTGGTCTTCTCCCAAACGCTTTTGGGGTAGAGCACCAGGCAGGGGGCGTGAACATCCCGGTTCATCACGAAGCTGACGTCCGCCTCGTTGCCCAGCTGCTTGCGCAGTTGAGCGGGAAGGACAACCCTTCCCTTGGCGTCCAGCCGGACATCGAATTCCCCGAGCAGGTTCAGCATACGCGGTCATGTGCGTGCGAGACGGCGGCGAAAGTATCCGGGGTCAGGCACTTTCAGTCACTGTCAGGCACTTTGTGGAAAACTTCTGCCCACAAAACTACGATCTTTGAGTGAATGAACACAAAAAATCCAGGATTGACGGGCGGTCATTAGGAGTGCCGGAAAGTGCCTTAATTTTCCACCGGGGGCGGACCGCTGACTTCCGAGAGAAGGGACTTAAAACACGAAGCCCGGGGACCTTCCGATCCCCGGGCCGTGCAGGAGGCGGCCGCATTGCTCCGATGCGGGCCTCAGCGTGTGCTCACATGTTCATCCGGCGATCAACGCCGGATCCGGGCGATGAGGCCCATGCGGAGGGTGCTTCACCGGATGTTCAGGTGTTCCGAACCGGTGTTGCGTTGAGGTTGATACCCATGGCTCCAAGAAGGTTACCGTGCCTCCGGGTGTTGCCCGGAGCTGTGGGTCAGGGCGGATCGCGCATCGGTCGGGCCCACCGGATCGTGGTTGGCGTGCTACACCACGGCACGTGTCTCCAGGTGGACACGGCCGGTGGTCATTCGGCCTTCGTTCTGATACAAGTTTGACAACTATGGGACACTGATCCGATCCGCATTTATCCGGATTCATTGCGAGCGGAGCGTGGCAACGTGCGGATCCATGGTCCTTTTATTGAGCCGCCATTGGCTGATCGATCTGGGCGGAAGTCTATTCTGGGTCGAGAGCCCGCGCTGTGCTACAAGCCTTGGGGTCGGGATATCGGCACCCTGTGAATATGACAGGAACGGGCTATATTTGTCCCCTTCTTGTCATGGATGTGTGTGAGGCCAAGCTGACCACGCGTGACCTACGTCGACTTCGCCGCCGTCTATACTGACCGGCCATGCTTCACTGAGCGGGAGGTCCGTTTGGCCTTTCCGGGATTCGGCGATAGGCAACTCCACCACTGGCAACGGAAGGGCTACGTGGAGCGACTGCGCAAACCCTGGTACCGCATCGCGAAGCGGCCGTGGAGTCAATTCGAGCGATGGACCGTCGCGAATCGCGTCTATGCGCCGTCCTATATCTCGATGGAGTCGGCCTTGTCCTATCACGGCTTCATTCCGGAGGGTGTGTTCCACATCACATCGGTCACCACATTGCACACTCGGGAGTTTGACATCGGCAAAACGCGTTACCACTACCGCAACGTGAAGCCGGGCTACTTCTATGGCTACGACATTCTCGAGCATGAAGGCGCCGCCGTGCGGATGGCGGATGCGGAGAAGACGCTGCTCGACCTGCTCTACTTGAATGCGCGGCATCGTACGGCCGATGACTTCGAGGCGCTGCGGCTCGACCGTGTCGGCATACGCGGGGCATTGAGACCGGATGTGTTCGCCGACTATCTCACACTCGCGGACAACAAAGCACTCGTGCAACGCGCGAAGAGCTTCATGCTATGGCTCCATGATCACGCTCGCTAACATCAAGAAGGCCTACCCCGCCGAGTTGCAGGATGAGGACCACTTCCTGCTGCGCGAATACCTGCAGTACCGCCTATTGGAGATCATCTATACCTCACCGTTCGCGGAGAAGCTCGTGTTCCTGGGCGGAACGTGCCTTCGTATCGTGCATGACAATCGCCGCTTCAGCGAGGATCTTGACTTTGACAACCTGGGCCTCACCAAGCCCGAGTTCGCACAGGTGGGCGACCTGGTGCAGCGGGAACTGACGAGGGAAGGTTACGAAGTGACGGCGGACATGGCGGGCATCTCGGCCTTCCGCTGTAGAGTGAGGTTACCCGGCCTGCTGTTCAAGCATGGTCTTACCGGGCGCAAGGAGCAAACGGTGTTGATCCAATTGGACACCGAACCACAGCGCCATGACTACGAGCCGGAGGTCCACTTCCTGTCCCGGTGGGATGTGCGGCAGGATATCCGCTGTTGCCCACTGCCATTGTTGCTCGCGCAGAAATGCCACGCCATCATGGGTCGTGAACGCAGCAAAGGCCGCGACTTCTTCGATGTCTCGTTCCTGCTCGGGATCAACGTGGAACCTGACATGCGTTACGTGAAGGAGATGATGAAGTTGACCACTACGAAGCAACTGGCAGAGGCGCTCCTCGATCGTTGCGCATCACTCGAGATGGAAGCGATGGCCAGTGACGTGGAGAAATTCCTCTTCGACAAGAACGGGAGGAAGGGCGTGACACGGTTCCCGCAGATCGTCCGGCAGAAGTGGTTGCGGTGAAGCCGCGAAGCCCGGGGACCTTCCGATCCCCGGGCCGGGCTGGAGGCCGCATTGCTCCGGTGCGGGCCTCAGTGTGCGCTCAGGCGCACAAGAGGTATGGTGGCGGTCCGGTATCGGACCGCTCCCGTGCGTGTTCGTGTCTGCTTGGCCGAGCTACCGTATCACGTGGATATATCCTTCGTGCGGGATGGTGGTCCCGTCGATCTTGGACAGGTGCAGCACGTAGAAGTACACGCCCTCGCTCAGCGGTTCCCGGTTGTCGTTCTCGCCGCGGAAGGCCGAACGCGAAGGATCGCCATGGAAGACCTCATTGCCCAGCCGATCGAACACGATGAGTTCCGCCGTGCGGAAGCCGCCGACGGCCGGATCCAAGGACCAGGCGTCGTTCACCCCGTCGCCGTTCGGTGTGATGAAATTCGGCATGATGGACGGGCAGTCCACGCCCTCCACGAGCACTTCATCCTCCACCGTGCAGCCGTTGTCATCCACCGCATAGGCCGTGTAGGAGCCATCGCTGCTCACATCCAACATATAGCCCGTGGCGCCGGTGCTCCAGGAAGGATCCGTGTAGCTGGGAGGAATGGCGAGCGTGATGCTCCCTCCGTTGCAGTAGGTCGTGTCCGGGCCGAGGGAGAAGGGGAAGGGTGCTTCGAAGTCGACGGATGTGCTCAACGAATCCCCGGAGCAATCACCAAGGAAAGGTATCGCATGGTATGTTCCCGCATCCGATGGGCTGAAATCGGTGATCACGATGGAAAGGCCCCAGTTGGTACCGCCGGGCGTGTACCAGCTCGCCGTAAGGTCGGGAGGTCCCGTGAGTGTGATCACCAGCGAGTCCCCGGCACACACGAACGATGGGGCCTCGATGCCGACCCCGACCGGCACCGGGTTCACCACCACCTCCACACTCACCACCTGGCCGACACAATCGCCACTGGTCTGCATGAGGTACCAGGTACTTCCGATCTGCTGCTGCGGGAGGACCATCTGGTTGCCCGTGTACGTCACGGGATCCATGTCCGGTTCCGTGCTCCATACGATCACATCGGAGCCGAACGCGTTGATGACCGCATCCTCGCCAGCACAGATGGAAACATCAGGGGCTTGTAACGGCACACCGAACTGGAATTGATCGACGAAGACCGTATCCGCAGCCGGGCAACCGGTGGAGTCCACGGCCTGCACGATCACACTGCCTTCGAGCCAGGTGATGTATGAGTACCCGCCTGGCGCACCGTTCCACACCACGTTGCTGTACGATGGGTCAAGGGTGAACACGGCCGTATCGCCGTTGCACAAACTGACATCCGGACCCAGGTCCAACGGCACGCTGGGGATCACGGTGAAGGTGAATGAACCGGCCACGCTTCCGCAGCCTTGTGCCGTGGCTGTGCAACTGTACACGCCTCCGTCCGCGAGTGTTACGGGATCGATGGTGAGCACTGCGCCTTGGGCGGTCCCATCGGGTGTTGTCCACGCGTACTGAGTGGCGTTCCCTGTAGAGGCTGTGAAGGTGACACTGCTTCCCGGGCACGCTTCAGCAGGTCCGCTGAAGGTGATCTCCGTTCCGATCTGCATCAGCACGACCGGGGCGGGCAGGATGACGCCGGTGCAGGTGCCATCGCTCTGTTGTGCGTAGAACACGGTATCCGCGACGAGTCCACTCAACACGAAGGGCGATCCGGAGAAAACCGTGTCCAGTCCCAACGGATCACTGAACCAGGTGATGGTTCCCGTGCCCGAGGCGGTGAGGGTGGCATCCGCGCCAGGGCAGATGCTGTCGCCTTGCGCGGAGAGCGGCTGTGGAAAATCATACCAGTCCACCACAACGGGTGTGCTCTCGTCCACGCAGCCGTTCCCGTCGATGGCCTGCAGCACGTATTCGCCGGGTTGGGTCACCGGGAGTTCGTCCGAGTAGATATATCCCGGCAGCCACGCGTAAATGGCGGCCCCCGGCACGGCTTCCAGCACTACTGTGTCGCCGGGGCAGATGAAGTACGGGCCTGGATCCTGTACCACGGCTTCAACGTCACTGCCCACCACGGTCACACTCAAGGGCGTGGAGATGCCACAGGCCGTGGCCACCACCGAGTAGGTGCCGGGCTGCGTGGCCACCTGGGTGAGGCTCGTGCCGCTGAACGGCGCGGCCCAGGAGATGGACGAGGGTACGGTCGTCACCACCTGGATCGTCACTTCATCGTCGGACAGGCACAACACGTTGTCCGGCGTGATGTTCAGGTAGGGCGTGCCGTATCCGGTGAGCAGCACGGGATCGCTGGTGATGAAGCAGCCCTGCTGATCGATCATGGTGAGGTAGTATTCGCCCGCAATGGAACTCCAGATATCCGGGCTGTTGTTCGGGACCGGTCCATAGGGGGTGTACCAGATCTGATCGGTGCCGATGGTGTTCGTCCAGATGTGCGCACTGTCGTCCGGGCAGATGATGCCGTTGGCAGGGTCGGTAAGGAGTAGTGGCCCAGGGGGGTAGATGATCACATGGTTCGCTTGGTCGTAATAGGAGCAGCCGTTCGTATCCAGGGCATGACCATGAACGGTGAAGTACCCATCCGAGCTCGCCCATGCGGTGATCGTGGTATCGCCCGCGTTCATGCCAGGGCCGGACCAGTTGTAAA
Organism: Bacteroidota bacterium; assembly: GCA_018267155.1. Classification (GTDB taxonomy): domain Bacteria; phylum Bacteroidota; class Bacteroidia; order Flavobacteriales_F; family PHOS-HE28; genus PHOS-HE28. The sequence goes on from JAFDZE010000079.1 coordinate 11,503, forward strand.
CGGTGCAGTTCGCGCAGGTGGCTGTCAGCAGGACCGAGTCGCCGACACACATGGTCGAAGGACCGGAGATATCGATATTCACGGGTATCGCGGGCCAGATACCGACCCAGATGGAATCGCTGAAGCTGAACAACAGCGTATCGGATCCACAGGGATCGTTCATCACCAGGAGGTCCACATCGAAGAAGTTCCAGCCCGGAACAGGGTTGGGCACGCTTTCATACCAACCCGTGATACTGCCGAAGTCCGACCACGGACCTCCATTCAGTCGATGGTCGATATTCAATTCATTCGGCGGGTTGGAGGGAACGCCATTGAGGAACCACTCCAGGTGGTAGATCGCGGCCAGTGGGATCCCCTGGCAAAGCCACACCGAATCGATCCCGGCGGTGTCCTGCGGGAATGTGATGGAGGCCACCAGATCATAGTCATCAAGCGGTATGGGCGCAAGATCGAACACGTACAGGTCAGAGATCCGCTCGCAACCGGCATCGGTGATCATGTGGAACGAACAGTAGCCGGAGGTATCGGCCATCAGGGTGTCGTTGTACAGCGTGTCCGGTTCACCGAAGTCGTTGAACGTATGGACCCAGAACCAGGTGGTGGACGTATCGACATTGGAGCACCAGATCAGTGCACTGTCGGGGTCGCAGAGCGTGATCCAGGCGGGCGTGCCGTCATCGGTGTTCACCACCACATCATCACTGATGAGCGGATCCGGCGGCATGGGGTTGATGATCACGTAGATGGAGTCGTGCCAGGACCAGCATCCGTTGCTCGCGTTCACCTGGATGCTGTACCACCCCGTGCTTTGAACCTCAGTGACCAGGGAGGTGTCCCCGTTGTTCCACAGCAGATCGACCAAGGGCCCGATCGTTCCATCGGCATATTGAAGCGTAGGAATGAACGGCAGTCTGGCATAGATGTGCGCTTCCGCACATCGCTCCAAGGTGTCCGGGCAGGGATCACCGGGCTGCCAGTCCGAGCCGATACACATGTCCCAGAATGGCAGCCCCTCGCACGCACCGTCCGCTGGGATCCACCAGTTGTACGAGACCGAGTCCTCCACCCAGGAGCGGGCGAGCAACCCGTCCTTCAGGCCTCGTGCATCCTGCGCTCGATATCCGATCGAGTCCGCATTGGGACACATCCCGGAGATGAATGGATAGGCTGCGTAGTTGGATGCGCCCTGGAAGTCATCACTGCTCCAGGGCAACGGGTACGGTGCGCCGAACGCGATCTTGTTCGTGAAGGACCCGCACATCACCGGATCACCGTCGGGAAGTATGGCCACCTGCCCGGCGAGTTTGCTGCCCGGCCCGCCGTAGTGCCGCGCCGCCACGAAGCCGAGGTCGCTGAAGCGGTGCTTGTTCAGGAAGATGTCCTCGCTGCCAGCCGCCATGAACAGGCCAGGGCCGCCGTAGAAGGTGGCCATGGAGGTGAACTGGCAGTTGAACTGGCCGACCACGGCGATGGTGTCCTCGCGCAGGTCGATGCCGCGCGCACTCAGTCCGTTGCCGGAACCGATCTGGCCACTGGCGATGAGCTGGCCGTCCGTGCTCACGCGAAGCAGGTAGTAATTGAAGTCCTGTTCACCGCTGATCACGTCCGGTTCATCATCCAGGAAGATCATGTTGCCCTGGAGGTCGCCCACCAGGAGCAGTTCGCCACCGGGGGTGTAGAGCATGTCGCGCACGTGATCGAAGACCGCGCCGCCGCAACGCCGGAACCAGAGCTCGTTGCCCGCCGCGTCCAGCTTCAGCAGGAAGGTCGCGTTGTACATCGCGTTGAGGTGCTCGGTGTCGAAGGTGATCGTGTCGCTGAACTGGCCGGTGACGTACAGGTTGCCCTGCGGGTCGTTCACCACGTCGATGGCGCGATCGGTATGGTCCGCCGCACCCTGCTGCACCCAGAGTGCCGTTCCGGTGGCATCATAGCTCACCACCACGATGTCCATGGTGGGGATCAGTGTTTCGGGGTCCGGGATGCTGGTGAGCGTGAACCCGTCCCAGGAAGCGGTGCCTTGGAATTCGCCGGCCACGGTGACCTGCCCGTTCGGCGCGATGGTGACGCCGTACGGTCGATCGGCCCCCATGCTTCCGCCGCCCTGCTTGATCCACTGTTGCGCACCGGTGGTGCGGTCCATCCGCAGGGTGAACATGTCGGCCGTGTAGTCGTTGCTCGTGAGGGTGACCCCTTGGAAAGTGGCCTCTCCCATGAATTCGCCCACGACGGCCAGGGTATTGTTCGGCCCCAAGGCCAGTTTGATCCCGCGATCCAGGCCGTACCCGCCACCGCGCTTCCACCAGATCACATTCCCCTCATCATCCAATTTGGCCACGAAGAAGTCCAGCCCGCCCACGGAGCTGAGTGTTTCATTCTCGAAGTCGGCCGAGCCACTGAACTCGCCGGTGACGTAGAGGTAGCCGTCCGCATCCACCTTCACATCATTGATCAGGTCATTCCCGAGGCTGCCGATGTGGCGCGTCCAGTAGGGCTGTGCCTCGGACACGATCGCGGTGCCGACCACAAGCAACGTGGCGAGGAGCAGGGATGGGGGTGGCGGTGTTCTCATGGGCGAGAGGTGGACCGTTCAATACACGTCGAATGTCGTCAATATCCGCGACACCACACATCCATGTGCCAGAACACGGATGTGCGCTACAGGTCAAGGACGCACCGTGGCCTTGGAACGCTGCCTGGGTATTCACATCGCGGCCATGCCGGATGCGACGGTACGGTTCCGATGCGGCCTCAACACATCAACCCACCAGATGCGCAAGCCCGCTGTTCACCTCCTCGTACAGGTCCCGCACGCGGCGGCTCTGGCAGAGTTGCTTGAACCCTTCGCGGATGGGCTTGTAGTCCTCGTGGAAAGGGCAGGGGTGCGTATCGCTGCACTGGCTCAGGCCCAGGCCGCATTGCTTGAACACTTGGGCGCCGTCGATGGCTTCCACGATGCGCATCACCCGCTGGCCGGCCTGTTCGGCCGTGAGGAAGAAGCCGCCCCTGGGGCCTTTGGCACTCTGAATGATACCTGACTTGACCAATCGCTGCAGCAACTTGCCCACGGTGTGCTCATTCTCGCCGGTATAGGCCGCCACTTCCTTCAGGCTGCTGCGCTCACCGGAAGCGAGTTTGGAGCCGAGGAAGACCACGGCCTTGATGGAGGCTTTGCAGGTGAGGCTGAGCATGGTCAGTAGCCGCCGAGGAATTCGCGTCCCGCGTCGGAGATCATGTCCTGCTTCCACGGTGGGTCGAAGGTGACCGTCACCTCGGGGGTGAAATCCGGCAGGGTCATCCTCAGGGATCCGGTCACATTGGACTGGATGGATTCGCCCATGGGGCAGAATTCGGTCGTGAAGGTCATCAGGCACGTCACCTTTTTCGCCTCCATGTCCAGCTCCAGTTCATAGATCAGGCCGAGGTCCACCACGTTGAGGCCCACTTCGGGGTCGTCCACGGTTCTCAATCCTTCGATGGCCTTGTTGATGAGCTCATCGCGTTCGTCCGGTCCGTTCATTTTTTGAAGGGTTCGTGCAACAGCAATTTGATCACGTTCCAGTTGTACAGGAATGCCGACACCAGAAGCACGGCCGCGCCGACCCTGAGCAGCAGCGTTTCTCCGCGCAGGATACCGCAGCCGAACAGTACGAAGCCGACCAGGTACGTCGCGGCCATGGCCTTGTACACCGGATGACTGAAGATGTCCTTGGGGCTGGGCATCTTGCCCAGGGCGGCGCGGTGGCGGTACACCTTTTTCCACACGATGAAAGGCAGGGTCTTGAAGGTCATGCCCAGGATGATGGCGGTGAGCCAGCCGAAGAAGATGGTGAAGCCGTAGAGCAGCACCACGTTGGTCTGTGCACCGGTGGTGAACATGAGCGCGGCGATCAGCACGATGAGCACCAGCGTGGGCAGGAGCAACAGGGCAACGGCCAGCAACGAGGTCCTCATCTGGTCGTCCACCTTCTTGCGGATCCGCTCGATGTAGGCCTTGCGGCAGTAGTTCACGAAGAGCAGCAGCCCGGCCAGCACCAGCGCAGCGGGAATGAGGTTGAGCGCAGGGGCGAAGCCGTACAGGAAGAAGCCTCCGTAGAGCACGAGCGCCACGTTCACCAGGACGAACACCGCCCAAAGCACACGTGGTTCATTGTACTTGGAAATGAGGAACATGGGGATGAGCCGCGAGCCCACGCCCAGCACCAGCAGCAGGAACCAGCCCACCACGCCCAGGTGCGCGTGCAAGCTCAGGTAGTGGAGCGAGTCGCGCGGGAGCAGGGAGGTGGTGAAGTTGAACAGCAGGGCCAACCCGAGGGACACGGTGAGCAGCAGCCAGATGGTGGCCGTGAACACGAAGACGGCATGCACGTTCTCGCGTTTGCTCCTGGAGATGCTGATGGCGATGTTGGAAATGAAGGCCAGCAGGCCACCCAGCACCAGCGATCCGCCAACCTGCGCGGGCCAGCCCAGGTCGAACACATGGAAACCATACACCAGAAATGGGATACCGGTGCCGGTGAGGAGGAAGGAGACGTGAGCCAGCGTGTTGCTGTACAGGTCGTTCTCGATGAGCACCGGCACCAGCTGGTGGCCGGCACCGAGGATGATCATGGTGGCCCAACCCAGGGCCATCAGGTGCGTGATCGCCAGGAAGTGCGGCTGGAACCAGTGTCCGGTGAACGCATCGGCCGAGAACAGGAGGAGGATGGTGGCCGCCAGGAAGGATGCGGCCGCGTACGCGTAGAACGGGATCACCACCTTGTGGGAAGTGGTCCTCGCCACCTGGCCTCCGAGCGGTGATCCGGTCATTCAGGGTTTGAAGATGAAGAGCTTCACGTCGCCATCGGCGATCTCCTTGGCACGGTACTCGAACCGACGCTCCTCCAGTTCGGGCAGCAGG
>JAFDZE010000007.1:0-44185 GCA_018267155.1 Bacteroidota bacterium
GCACGTTCAAAGCCGTTCGGGACCACCCTCGACCATAGCCGCATGAAGTTCATCACCCCGTTCCTGGCCATTGTCGTCGTGGCCACCCTGAGTTCCTGTGTGGGCCGCCGCAGCGTCAACTACCTGCAGGATCCGGCATTGAGCAACACGGCCAAGCTGTTCCCCAACTCACGGTTCCAATACCGTGTCCAGGTGAACGATGTACTCAGCATCCGTGTACTGGGGCTGGACGACGCCACCGGACGGCTGTTCAACATCGACCAGAACAACAACAACGCCTTGAGCGACGCGGCCATATACGTCAACGGGTTCAGCGTGGACAAGACCGGGCATGTGCAACTGCCCAGTGTGGGCAAGCTCAAGGTGCAGGGCCTCACCTTGAGTGAAGCCGAGGAACTGGTGCAGCGCAGGATCAACGACATCTTCACCAACGCCACCGTGATCCTCAAACTGGTGAGTTTCCGCGTGAGCGTGCTCGGCTCGGTGAACGCACCCGGCAGCTACCTCATCTACAACAACCAGATCACGCTATTGGACGCACTGGCGCGGGCGGGTGGGCCGCAGGAGTACGCCGACAAGCACCACGTTACCCTGATGCGCCAGAGCGACCAGGGCACCCAGGCGGTGTACGTCGACCTGAGCCGTGCGGACGTCGCCAGCAGCGAATATTACTACCTCCTGCCCAACGACGTGGTATACGTGCCCAGCCTGAAAGCACGACCGCAGCGCATGAACCTGGAGCTTCTCGGCATCCTCTTCTCGGCCATCAGCGCCGCGGCGATCGTGGTCACTGTGGTGCAGAACTCGAACAAGTAATGAGCCATTCCGGACCGCAGGATACCATCGATCTGAAGGCGATCTTCGCACGGATGGTCGGCAAGTGGTGGCTGTTCGCCATCAGCATCGCCATTGCCCTGGCGGCGGGCGTGGCGTACATCAAGACCACGCCCAAGTCGTACCGTGTGAAGGCCGTGCTGCGCATGAGCGAAGGGCGGAGGTCGAGCTTCGGCGGGCAGAAGGAGGAATTCTTGCGCGGTGCGAGCTACCTGAAGACCGATGCGGAGCTGGAGGATGAGATCACCATGATCCGTTCGGTGAGCAACATGACCGCCACGCTCAGGAAACTCGACTTCACCATCGGCTATTTCGTGAAGGAGAATTTCTTGACGAAGGAGGAGTACGGAACGGCCCCGTACGTGGTCCACATGGACACCAGCTCGCTCCAGATATGCGGCCTGGCCGTGCATGTGAAGGTGGATACGCTGGCCGGCACCTGGAGGGTATCGGCCGCGGGCAAGAACGTGCACCTGTACGATCTGCGCACCGAGAAGGTCGACGATGGCTTCCTGCCCAAGGTGGAGATCGATGAGCTGGTCGCACTGGGCCAGCCTTTCAAGAGCAAATACCTTTCGTTCAATATTGAATTGCTGCCCGGGCGCGCCATGAAGGCCGGGAGCGAGTACTTTTTCTTCCTGAACCCGATGGATGAGCAGCTGCGCCAATGGCAGGGCATCACGGAGGTGTCCCCCATGAGCGATGAGAGCAACATCGTGATCCTGACCACCGGGGGCGAGGTGATCAGCAAGCAGGAACGTTTCCTGGACATGCTGATGGCCACGTACATCCAGAGCGAACAGGACAAGAACACCCAGAAGGGCAAGGCCACCATCGAATTCATCGACGCCACACTGGCGCAGAGCGACCAACGACTTCGCCAGGCCCAGACCCAGTTGCAGATCGCCCAGTCAGGGGGCAGCATGGGCGATGCCGCCTCGCAGAGCGGTGCGATCAACCAGGAGTTGTTCCGACTGCAGGATGAGGAAGGGCGCATACGCAGCAAACTCAGCAACCTGAACGCGTTGGTGGCCACCATGAGCGGCGATATGGCCGGGCAGGCGAGCACCATTGCGGCCACCGGTCTGGACGCGCCCAGCCTGAACAACCTGATCGACAAGTACAACCAGGATGTGCAGCAGCTCCGGACGAATGAACTCAATGTGAAGATCGCCACCGCACCCATCATCGCCCTGCGCCGCACCGTGCAGACCGAGCGGGACCAGATCGTGCAGAGCGCACAAGCCCTGGTGCATCAGACCCAGAGCGAACTCGGCGCCTTGCAGTCGCGCATCAGCGTGCTCCAAGGCAAGCTCTACGTGCTCCCCCAGCAGGATGCCCAGCGCCGGATCGCGACCAAGAGCTACGAACTCACCGAGGGCATACACAACTACCTGATGGAGAAATCCTACGAGGCGCAGATCGCGGTGAACAGCGACCAGGTGGACAAAAGCGTGGTGGACAGTGCGCGCCCGGACCCACCCTCCCCCATTGCGCCTGACAAGAAGGTGGTACTGGGCGGGGCCTTCGCCATCGGCTTCATCATCCCCTTGCTGCTGCTCATGCTGATGGACCTCGTGAACGACAAGATCGGTGGGCTGGACGAACTGAAGCGATTGACCGCGATCCCTATCCTGGCCACCATTCCGAGCAGCAAGCGCAAGCGCATCACCCCGGACGAACCGAAAAGCCTGCTGGCGGAGAGTTTCCGCACCGCCCGCATCAACCTGCAATATCTGAACGCCAATGCCCCGCGGCAGGTGGTGGGCATGACCAGCAGCACCAGTGGGGAAGGCAAGACCTTCTGCTCGATCAACCTGGCCACGGTGATCACCCTCAGCGGCAAACGCACCTTGCTGATCGATGCCGACATGCGCCGTCCGCGCGTACACGAGTACCTCGAGTTGCCCGATGGTCCGGGCCTGAGCACCTTGCTGATCGGGGAATGCACCGTGGAACAGGCCATCCGGCGCAGCGGCATACAGGGGCTGGATGTGATCACCGCCGGGCCCATCCCGCCGAACCCGCTGGAACTGGTGGAATCCCCGCGCATGGCCGAACTCTTCGCAAAAGCCCGTGAACGGTACGATCATATCGTGGTGGACGCCTCGCCCATGGGACTGGTGAGCGAGTTCAAGATCATCATGGGTCATGTGGATGTCATCCTGTACGTGGTACGCCAGGGCCACACGCGCCGCCCCATGTTGCGCAACGTGAACGAATTGTACCACGACGGCAAACTGCCGCATGCGAATATGATACTCAACGACGTGAAGGCAGGTGACGGATACGGGGAGGGATATGGCTACTATACCAAGTAGCCCGGTCGGCGGGATGCTCCGATCCGAAGGCTTCCAACGCTACTTCCGCAACACATCGTGGCTGTTCGTTGACCGTGTTGTGCGGCTGGTCTCCGTCCTAGCGACCAGTTTCTTCGTCGTCCGCTTCCTGGGCCCCGAACTCTTCGGCGAGCTCAACTATGCGAGTGCTTTCGTGGGCATGTTCTTCGCCCTCACCTCCATGGGCATGGAGGACATCATCACACGCGACCTGGTGCGGCATCCTGAGCGCAGGGATACCCTGCTGGGGTCGGCCGCGGTACTGAAGCTGGGCGGGTCGGTGGTGCTGTTCATCACTGTGCTGGCCATCGCACTGCTCAAAGGCATGCCCGCCTTCAAGGTACTGTTGGTGGCGCTCATCGCGAGCGCCGAATTCCTCAAGCCGCTCTCGGTGATCGAGCCCTTCTTCCACTCGCGGACGCAGGGCCGCATCGTGGCCAAGGTGAACATCGCGCAATCGATCATCAACGCCCTGTTCCGGATCGGTGTGATCCTGGTGGTGGAGACACCGCAGGACGCCATGATCCCTCTGGCCCTGTCGTACATCGTTGAAATGGCGACCACCTCCGGCAGTTACCTCCTGGCATACAGGAACCAGGGGCTCAACTGGCGGGCATGGCGGTTCGATCGCGTACTGGCCATCGACCTGCTGCGCCAATCCTGGCCGTTGATCGTGTTCGGCATCGCTTTGTACGTGCAAGCCAAGATCGACCAGGTGATCATCGGCGACGTGCTGCGCGACCAGTTGGGCGAAGGCGGTGCCGATGCCGAGGTGGGCCAATACTCGGCCGCGCTCAAAATGATCGAATCGCTCGGCTTCCTGCCCAGTATCGTGGCGGCCAGTCTCGCCCCGGCGATCACCCGGGCCCACATGCAGGACCGGGCACTTTTCGAGCGGCGCGTCACCGATCAATACCGGCTGATGTTCCTGCTCTTCCTGGTGACCGCCATTCCCCTTTACTTCCTCGCCCCGCCGTTCATGACATGGTTCTACGGGGAGGAATTCAACGAGGCGGGGCAGCTGCTCGCCCTCTTCGCCATCCGCCTGTTCTTCACCAACATGGGCGTGGCGAAAACCGCTTTCATCACCAACGAGGGACTGTTCCGCTACTCGATGATCACGGCGATCGTCGGTGCCGTGTGCAACATCGTGCTCAACCTCTTGTTGATACCGGGCTTGCACGCCAAGGGGGCCATCTGGGCCATGATCATCAGTTTCCTCATCAGCAACTTCCTGCTGGACTTGTTCTACCGCGAGGCCCGGCCCAACTTCAAATGGACCATGCACGCCATAGCCACCTTCTGGCGTGTGCGGCATGCCACCGCATGATCGAGCGATGAACCGGACCAGCGAACGGACATGGCGCATCGACGCCGATCACGGACCGGGGCCCGTACTGGTCAACAGGGATCTGGTGCCATTGCGTCCCGCCCTTTTCAACAACTTCAACTGCGAGCACTGCGGTGCACCGGGGCCCGCGCCCGTGCGCGACGTGTTCATCGGGATCCAGATACTCGGCGAATACGCATGCGGTTCCTGTGGCACACGTTTCTTCCGCGACCTGCCCGTCGGTTTCCAAGTGGACCTGCCACTGGCCTTCACCACGGAGGAGAGACGCATCCTGCACTGGAACGCCGAACCGTGGATCACCTATCCGGAGTACGCCGTCCCGACCGATCCCGGTCCGCGTACCGAACGCAAGGTGTACCGGGAGCATGACCGGATCATCGTACTCAATACGCTGGACCATTTGTACGGCCATGTGCTGTTGAAGCTGTACAACGCGCAGCACTATCTGGACCATTACAAGGACCGGGGCCTGGTGGTGATCGTGCCACGGATGTTCGAATGGCTGGTGCCGAAGGGCGTGGCCGAGACCTGGGTGGTGGACCAGAAACTCTCGCAGGCCCGCGCCTGGCACCCCGCGATCGATCGCTTCGTGCAGGAGCAGTTGCCGCGGTACAAGGAGGTGGACCTGGCGCGGGGTTGGGGGCATCCGAACATGGCGGGCGTTGATATCAGCCGCTTCACCGGCGTGGAGCCGTTCCCGCTCGACCAGTATGTATCCACCGCTCCGCACATCACCTTCGTGGCCCGCACGGACCGGCTCTGGTTCCGCACGACCCTGGGCAAGTTGTGCTACCGGGCGATCGGTGCCCTGGGGCTGAGGAACAGTCTGGGGCGCTGGTTCACCTATCGGCAATCGGCCATGATGCGCAGCGTGATGCGCCGGGTGAAGCGGGCCCTGCCCGATGCCTCATTCACGGTAGTGGGTCTGGCGCCATCGGGCGGCTTCGAGGGCCTTGCCGAGGACCTGCGTACCATGCGCATGGACACGGGGACCGAATTGCAATGGTGCCGTGCCTATGCCCGGAGCCACATCGTGGTGGGCGTGCACGGCAGCAACATGCTGCTGCCCACGGCGCATGCAGCGGGCCTCATCGAGATCCTGCCGCGAGACCGCTTCGGCAACTTCGGCCAGGACGTGAGCATCCGCTATCGCGACCGCATGCAACTCTTCCTGTACCGGTTCGTGGACGAGTTCGCGGACCCGGGAACCGTTGCGCGCAACGCGGTGTCGATGATCAGGCATTTCACGGTGTACCACCGCAACAACATCACCAATACCTTCGGGCTCCACCGCACATCATGAGCGAGCAGCCGTACACGATGCGCACCGCGGTGCTCTTCATCGCCTTCCGGCGAGTGGAAGAGAGCACGGCGGTGTTCCAGGCGATCCGTGAGGCCCGCCCGCCACGGCTTTACTTCGCTGTGGACGCGCCTCGCCCCGGCAAGCCCGAAGAAGCCGCCCAAGTTGCCCGCATCCGTGAGCTGGCCGGGCTGGTGGACTGGCCCTGCGAATTGAAGACCCTGTTCAACGAGGTGAACAAGGGCGTGAAGTACGGTCCGTGGAACGCGATGAAGTGGTTCTTCGACCAGGAGGAGGAGGGGATCATCCTGGAGGACGACTGCCTGCCGCACCCCACATGGTTCCGCTTCGCGGAGGACCTGTTGGAACACCACCGGCACGACCAACGGATCTGGGCGATCATCGGGAACAACCTGATGGACGAATGGATGCCCGCGAACGACGATTCGTACTACTACACCGCGCACGGATACGGCGCGTACTGGGGATGGGCCAGTTGGCGCCGTACATGGGAACGGTACGACCTGGACATGAAGGACTGGCCTGAGCTGCGGAAGAGCGGTCTCCTGGACGACCACTGCCTCTCCAACAATGAACGGATCGAGGCCAACGCGATCTTCGAGAGCTCATGGAGCGGCCATATCGTGGGCTGGGACTTCCAGTTCGATTACAGCCGCACGATCAACGGTGCGATGAACATCATCCCGAACGTGAACCTGATCCGCAACATCGGCTTCGGGAACGACGGGACCAACACGCTGAGCGGGCTGGACCCCCGGAACAAGGATGGCCGCCAGGCGATGGGATTCCCGCTGAAACACCCGAAATTTTTCCTCGTGGACAGGGATCGCGATCTGGCCTATTTCTCGAAGTACATCGAACCCAGCCGCCTGCGCAAGTTCAAGGACCTGATCAAGAGCCTGCTGCCCGCTGAAGTGGACAAGGCGGTAACCCCCTTCCTCGGCAAGCTGCAGCGCAAGCTGGGTCTGCACTGAACCCTGGATCCCGAGCCGTGCTCTCCAAACGAAAACTGGTGAACGCCCTCTTCGTGGCGGGTTTCCCGGTTTACGGCATCGGTACGTATCTCATGTTCGATCCCGCGATGGGATGGAGCCTCGGTCTGTTGTTCGCCAGTTCGCCCTTCACCGCGATCATCCTTTTCCACCTGGTGGACCTGCTGTACCGGAGGAGGTTCGCGGTGCATGTGGGGCCGCTTTTCTGGTTGTGCTGCGCGGTGATCCTCTCATTCGACGCGTCGGTGCTCATGGGCCTGCATTACCGCAGCCCGGTGCTCATACCGGCGAACGCCGTGGCCATCATCCTTCAATGCACCGTACCATACCTGGCCGCGGTGATCGTACAGGTGTACAACCGTGATGTGGACGGCTTTGACTGGTCCTCCATGCTGATGAAGTGCCTCTTCGCGCTCATCGGCATCAACCTGCTGGGCATGGGGGCCGGGCTTCACAACAAACTGCACAGTTTCGAGGGGCGGGCGAGTTTCCCCTTCGTGCTCGGCATTTACGAAGCAGCCCACTTGCTGGCCTTCGTGAACCTGGTGCTGCTCTTCTACATGCGCGACGTTGCCCGCCGTCCCGTTCGTTTCGCCCTCATGTTGGCCTTCTATCTGTTGAATTTGGCGATCATCATGAGCGTGAACAGCCGCCTCTCCTTCATGGTCTTCTTCGTGATGACCGTGCTGGTACTCGTTCGCGCGGTGAGGGCCGTACGCGGATTGTACTGGACCTCGTTGTTCACCATGCCCATCATGGTCAGCTTCGCGCTGCTGATCTACGAGGTCCTCTCGTTGCCCTTCTTCACCGCCCTGCTCTCCCGTGTGGACAAGAAGGACGTGACCACGTACAACGGTCGCACGTACATCTGGGAGTCGGCATGGGACTGGGCCACCACCGATGGCCGTGGTCTGCTGCTCGGCAACGGCTACAACGGGCAATACCGCCTGCACCTGCTCGAATATGTGGCCAAGCTCTGGGGAGCGGACGCCTCGTACAACCTGCACATGCACAGCGCTTTTCTGGAATTCTTCGTGAACCAGGGTATCGTGGGGGTCCTGCTCATGTACTGGCTTTACTGGCAGGCGATGAAGCATTGTTACGACCATTACCGCCGGAACACGGCGATGGCCCCCTTGTACGGTGGGCTGCTGTACCTGTTGTTCGTCTGGCAGATCGACATAACGGGTTATGGCTACTACCTCGGCTTCATGCTGCTATTGATGATCATGGCCCCATTTTCGATCAAAGCCTCCGCGATCACCGGAAAACGGACCGACCTGGACGGCCGGTATCTCTCATGAATATCAGGCAGGGCGGTCGTCGGGACCGGGGCATCGGGCCACCCACCGGGGATCACCCCCTGGTGAGCATCGTCACCGTGGTGTACAACGGCGCGACCACCATCGAGCGGACCATCCTGAGTGTGCTGTCCCAGACATGGCCGCGCATCGAGTACATCATCGTGGACGGCGGCAGCACCGATGGGACACTCGATATCCTGCGCCGCTACGAGGACAGGATCGATCTGTGGCAAAGTTCCCCGGACAAGGGGATCTACGACGCGATGAACAAAGGTGTCGCGCTGTGTACCGGCGATTGGGTCGGCCTGATCAATGCGGACGACTGGTATCCCGATGATGCGGTCGCAACGGCCATGACGGCGGCCGGGGAACGGCAAGGGATCAATATCGTGCATGGCGACATCCTGATCCATTACCCCAATGGCACCAGCAAGGTGAAGCACCCGAAGGTGAGCGGCTTCCTGCTCAAGTACTGGGAAATGACGCTGAATCACCCGGGCTTCTTCGTTCGGCGCTCCTTTTATACCGGCCGACCGTTCAACACCACGTTCCGTGTGAGCGGCGATCATCACTGGACACTGCGCGCCTGGTTGGAAGGCCCGCACATGTTCCTCCGGGTCCCCGCCGTACTGGCCCATTTCAGCGCGGGGGGCGCCAGTGGGGCTGTTCCCTTGGCCAAGGGCCTGCGCGAAGGGGATGCCATCGGTCACGATCTGGGGTTCAGCGCGTGGGATCGTTTCCTGGGCCGCGTCGTGCGAACGGCCCTGCACGTTCCCGCACAGGCCAAGTTGTGGTTCAACCAGTTCGTGGCACCTTTACTGCGCCGAAAATGATGGCCAGCCCCTTCCATATTTTCCAGGACGTCCGTGCCAACCGGAACAATCCCAAGGGGTTGTTGGTGATGACGTTCTTCCGACTGATGCACTTGTTGCGGCGCAGCACGATCACTTTCATCCTTTTCATACCACTGTTCGTACTCTACCGGGTCCTGGTGGAATGGATCCTGTGCATTGAACTGCCTTGGAAGACACGACTGGGGCCGGGATTCCGGATCGACCATGGCCAGGCCCTCATCATCAACGACGGTACCGTGTTCGGCTCCGGATGCATTGTTCGCAACAGTACCACCATCGGCAACCGCAAATTGAAGGACGGCACCTTCAGTCGTCCGCCCATCTTCGGTGACCGGGTGGACATCGGCGCGAACGCGGTCATCATCGGGCCCATCACCATCGGCGATGATGTGGCCATCGGCGCAGGTGCCGTAGTGCTGAAGGATGTGCCCTCGAAGCACGTGGCGGTGGGCAACCCCGCGCGCATCATCCCCAGACCCTGACCGGTTCCTCACGAGAACGCGAAGGCCCGGTGCATGTTCCGCACCAGGCCTTCGGATCTCCTCGCCTGCGGGGGTCATTCCACCACCACCCGTTCAACGGGGCGACCCGACATGCGCAGTGCGTAGACCCCTCGGCCCAGTACCTTGGGCAGGTCCATGCCCATGGTTCCCGGAGGTAGCACCACCGAGGCAAGTTCCTGTCCATTGGCGCCAACGAACTGGAGCGGGCCTTCAGCAGGGGCTGAGAAATTGATCCTCGCGCCCGGAGCCACCGGATTGGGATAGATCCCGGCCGAACCGACCTGAATGGGCGCATCCTCAACACCAGTGCTCATATCGCACAGGTCATCGCTCTCACGCACGAGCACTTTCGAACCGAAACCGGGCAGCGAAATACTACCGGACCAGTACTGGCCGTTCACGTCGCTCCAGCATCCATCCAGCTCAAAGGTCTGCTCACTGGCACCATCGTTGAGCAGGAGCATCTGCTTCTCGAGGGGATCATTGGCCTGCACCTGCACCTTGTGCAGATGGATGTTGTCGATATAGTACTGCGGCAACGTCCATTTGTTGGTCAACAGGAGCTGGGCCTGTTCGGAGGCGGATACCTGGAAATAGATGCTCCTGTCCCGTCGGCCAGGGCCGAATGGCAGCAACCGATCATAGCGGGTGTAGGGATTCCCCGACTGTGATTCACCCTTGATGGCACATTTGAGGTACCCCTCCTGGTCGCCTTGCAGGCTGAGGTCCAGCCGGTACCAATCGTCCGGCCCGTTCTCTATCGGGAACCATTCGGGACCGCGTACCGAACATTCGCCGTAGACCGAATTGTCGGGGATGTACACCTTCAGGCAGCCTTGGTCCAGGTGCGTGACGTCGTGGGTCACTTGGGCATTGTTCGGCCACACAGCGTTGGCCCATCCGTTCGAGGAACCGTTGAATGAACCGCTCGGGATGAGCTCGCCGGACAGTTCGTTCACCGTGGTCCACTCGCTCAGGCGGAGCGGACTGCGCGAGGTGCCCGCCTCCTCGTTCCGGGCGGCCTGCCAATGCTCCAGGCTGAACCAGTGCTGCCCCGCCTGGAAGCTGAACAGGAAGATGGCCATCTCGTTGTAGGGATTGAAGTAGCGATTGTTCGTGAAGGTGCCGAAATCGGTGGGCTGCGCACTGTAGCAGTTGTAGAACCGCAGCGCGTACTGGTCCTTGCGAAGGCCGTAGATCACATTGTTGGAGTACTGGTCATCATAGTTGGCCACATAGTACGGGAATTGCGCACCGGGGCCATTGCTGTTGGAATAGTCGCTGATGGACATGCCGATGCCGCAGTTGAAGATGACGTTGTCGCGCACCTGATGGCCGTGCGTGTTCATGTTGTGATCCACATTGATGCCCACCCCGGACAGGTTGGCTATGGTGTTCCGTTGTACGGTGGTATTCACGTTGCTCGTGTTGCCGAAGTAGATGCCCAGGCCCATTTCCTGGTAATGCGGCAACACGGTGGAAGAGCCATCAAGACCGCAAACGGCATCGTACATGATATTGTCCTGCACGATGAGTCCGTCCGAATGGTCGAATGCGATGGCCCCACCATCGTTCAACGTCGTCAGGTAGTGATGGATGGTGTTCTTCTCGATCAGGTGGTTCCCGTTGGCGGTGATGCCGATGTAGCCGATGTTCTCCAGGCGATTGCCACGGATCACGTTGTTCTGGCCGATACCCCGGATACCGAAGTAGCCCCACTGGGTCTCCCCCTCACCGGGGATGGTCGCGATGTCCTCCAGATCATTCCATTGGAAGACCGAATTGTTGTCGATCATCAGGCAGCCCGTGGCCAGTGTGCGGCTGATGGTGTTGTGCTCGAACAGGTTATCGTGACCATAGCTACGAATACCATGGTATGTATCCTCGATCACGCAGTTCCTGATGGTGACGAAACTGGCGTCATCCACGCGTACACCGGCGTTGCGGTGATGCCGGAAGACGAGGTTCTCGGCCACCATGTGGTGCCGCTGGTAGGAACAGAGCAGGCCGGCCCATTCCGTACAGGCCTCCACTGCAAGGCCATTGGGGTCGGCATTACCGGGAGCTTGCAGGTACAGGTATCCTGTGGAGGGTTCATAATACCATTCGTTGGACGCATCCAGCAGATCGAGCCGCTTGTCCAGATAAAAGCCCCAGTCATCGCCCGCCATGTTGGTATTGGTGGGCTGGGTGCTGAAGGTGAGCGTACCGTTGTTGAAGGCCGCGACCCTCAGTGTATCGTAACTGCTTGCCGTGCAGCGCAGGATGCAGCGCGCCCCGGTCCAGAAACCGTTGGATTGGGTGAGGTCGTTGCTGTGCATCGTGTTGCCGCTGCCTTGGTCGTTCCGGAACCAACCCGTGTTGGGGGTGCGGGCCAGTATCGACCGGTTACCGCCCACATACACCTGGCTCACCTCGGTTCCGACTTGTGCACGCCAGATGTTCCCTTGGTACGGGGTCCAGCCCGTCACCAGGCGAGCGCCATCGATGATCGGATCGGCGCCGGTACCGTAGGCGCCGTATGTGATCGGGGCGCCAGCCGCCCCCGAGGTGCCCCAGATGATGCCACCACGGTAATGGCCGCCGCGTTGGAACAGGATCTGGTCGCCTGGCTGGATGGTGTACGCGCTCTGGTTCACCCGGTCGATCGTGCGCCAAGCAGAGGCCTGGGATGTACCGTTATTGGTGTCGTTGCCGGTGGGAGAGACGTAATACACCGTAGCCTCCGCCGCAGGAGCGAAAAGGGCCACCAGGAAAAGTGCACACACGTATCCGAGAAGGTCGCGCTTTGGTACAGGACGCATCATGATCCAGTCGGTTTTGCGCTTTCAACCACGACGAGTGGGAAGCCGTTCGGCATTTTCGACCAGGCCCGGTCCCATTTCGACGAAAGCCCCGATCCGTCGGTGAGCACTTTCGGCGCAGGTAATTTCGCGGCCTGGAGAACCGGCCCTCACACCAACGAACTTCAACCGGTCCGGCACCGTACCAAGCCCCCCGATGCTGCCCAGTCAACGCACGATCCATCTTCTGGACAAGGCCCGTAGCGCGTATTCGCGCTTGTTTCCCGGTAAAAGCCGATTCGGTTTCTCGTACGACCTGGCCCAATTCCGTGGCCAGGAGGGCTGCGACCGCATCCGTCAGGAGTTGCTGGCCAAGAAGCCCAGTATGATCTGCCGCTTCGGCAGTACCGAACTGCTCTCCCTGCTGGGATACCTCGGCCACCTTGCCGACCCCAAGCCCTCCCTGCTCAACCACATCCGCTACATCACCGGTGCACTACCGGGCTACGGGCACGACCCGGAGCACACCCGATTCCTGTACATGCTCAGCGGGGTATTCCCTCCACGGCCCGATGTGGAGCAACGCTTCGGGGCGCGCATGGTGGCGGACATGGAACTGGTGGACATTCTGGGCACATGGCGGCGCGAGGAGACCTTCTTCGCCAAGGAACTCGCCCATGCCGTGAAAGTGGAGCTGCCCAACCTTGAACCATTCCTTTACAACAATCCCTGGAGTGAAGTATTGGAAGGGAAGACCGTACTGGTGGTGCATCCGTTCGAGCGCACCATCCTGAGCCAGTTCCAGAAGCGGGAGAAGCTGTTCAAGGACCCTCGCGTACTGCCTCCTTTCGAACTGAAGACCATCCGTGCCGTGCAGACCGTGGCCGGCAATCCCACCTCCTTCAAGGACTGGTTCGAGGCGCTGGGCTACATGGAGGACCGCATGAGCGGCATGGATTGGGACGTGGCCATCATCGGCTGTGGCGCGTACGGATTTCCCCTGGCGGCGCACGCCAAGCGCATGGGCCGTAAGGCGGTGCATATCGGCGGGGCCACGCAACTGCTTTTCGGTATCTATGGTGCGCGTTGGGAGAACCATCCGCTACGCAACGAGCACTGGACACGGCCGGGCGACAATGAACGTCCGGAGCACGCCAGTGTGGTGGAGGGCGCCTGCTACTGGTGATCCGCTGTTCCAACCACGGCTTGTGAAGAGTCGCCACCCCATCATCGCATTCCCGTAAGGACCCCGGATAGTTTCGCCGGATGCCCGCAACCCCGCTGCGCGTTCTCGTCGTTGGTCAGACCCCGCCACCATTCGGTGGGCAGTCGGTGATGATCGATGCCATGCTGCGCGGCACCTATGATCGGGTGCGACTGTTCCATGTGCGACTGGCATTTTCCGAGGACATGGAAAGTGTGGGCAAATTCGCCCTCCGCAAAGTGTGGATCCTGCTCACGACCATCGTGCGGATCTGGATCGCGCGCCTTCGCTACCGCACCCCGGTACTCTATTATCCACCCAGCGGGCCGAACAAGGTGCCCGTGCTGCGCGACATCATCTTGTTGAATGCCGTGCGCTGGATGTTCCGCCGAACGGTCTTCCACTTCCACGCGGGCGGCGTGTCCGGTTTCGCACCGCAACTGCCCGAACCGCTGCGCCCGTTCTTCCGGATGGCTTATCGGAAGCCTGCGTTGGCCATCCGTACCGCACCACAGAACCCCGAGGATGGCAAAGCCCTTGGTGCGGTCCACGACGTCGTGGTACCGAACGGCCTGCCCGATATGCGTGGTCGAGTTCCGGAACGGGAGCGCGGCCCGGGGGAGCCTCTGGTCATCCTCTTTTGCGGTGTGCTCATCCCCAGCAAGGGCGTGCGCGTGCTGCTGGACGCATTTGTGCGCATCGTGCAGCAGGGCGTGGACGCACGGTTGGAACTCATGGGCAAGTGGGGCGATGACGACTTCAAGCGCGAGATCGAGGATGCGGTCATGGCCAACGGCGTGCGCGATCGCGTCATGTTCCATGGCGTCAAGCGCGACGAGGAGAAGTGGACCGTCTTCGCCGGATGCGACATCTTCTGCTTCCCGAGCTGGTTCGAAGCGGAGAGCTTCGGGCTCGTGCTGGTGGAGGCCATGATGTTCGCCAAGCCCGTGGTCACCACCATCTGGCGGGGCATCCCATCCGTGGCCCAGGACGGTGTGAACGGATACACCG
Source organism: Bacteroidota bacterium (assembly GCA_018267155.1). GTDB lineage: Bacteria > Bacteroidota > Bacteroidia > Flavobacteriales_F > PHOS-HE28 > PHOS-HE28. Next base: position 14,497 of record JAFDZE010000007.1, read on the forward strand.
TGGCCGTGCGCGACCCGGCCGCCACGGCCGACCGGCTGCTGCGCCTCGCGCACGACCCCGCCCTGCGGCAACGCATGGGCCTTGAAGGGCGACGCATCTTTGAAGAACGATTCACGTTGGAACGGTTCCACCGGAACATGGAGGATGCGCTCGCCCGGTGCGCGAATACCATCGAAAAGGAATGATAGCGAACGCGCGGCTGCTCATCACGGGAGGATCCGGATTCATCGGCACCAACACGGTGGCGCATTTCCTGGCACAAGGGGCCGAGGTGCTCAACCTGGACTGGAATCCGCCCCTGGACCCCGTGCACCGGACGTACTGGAAAGAATGCGACATCCTGGATGAGGGTCGCATGCGGGACATCTTCCAGCAGTTCAAGCCCACGCATGTGATCCATCTCGCGGCACGGACCGATACCGACATCCAGGACGATATCAGGGCGTACGAGCAGAACCATACCGGCACGGAGAACGTGCTGCGCGTGGTGAAGGCCACACCTTCCATCGAGCGGCTCATCGTTACCAGCACCCAGTTCGTGTGCGAAGCGGGTTACCAGCCCAAGAACGATCAGGACTTCAAGCCGTTCACGTTGTACGGCGAAACGAAGCGCCGCTGCGAGTTGGCCACTCGGGCCGCCGGACTCACGTGCGCTTGGACGATCATCCGTCCCACAACGATCTGGGGACCGTACAGTCTACGGTACCGCGATGTGATGTTCAAGGTGATGCGCAAAGGGATGTACTTCCACCCGGGCGGGCGCAAAACCATCCGATCATACGGGTATGTGGGCAACGTGGTCTGGCAGATCGACCGCATGCTCACGCTGCCCAAGGAGGACATGAACGGTCGGGTGTTCTACGTGGGCGACCAACCGATCGATCTGCGGGTGTGGGTTGAAGCCGTATCGCGGCGCCTCACCGGAAAACCGGTACGCTACATCCCCGGTCCGGTGGTGCGTGCGATCGCCTTGTGCGGCGATGTGCTCACCGCCCTGCGGCTCCCGTTCCCGATCACCAGCGGCCGGTACCGGAGCATGACGAGCGACTACATCACGCCCATGGACCGCACCATCGCCGCGCTGGGCGAAGCACCGTACACGCTGGAACAGGGCGTTGACGAGACCATCCGCTGGTACGAGGACGGCAGTGAGCGCTTCGTGGCACCTGACTTGATAGACCCGCGCCTGCGACCGGGACACACCACATGACCACGCCGCTTCCCAAGAAACACGTGCTCGGGGTGGGCCTGTCCACAGGATCGTTCGCGCAGCACATCAAGCTGTTCGCGGAATACGGTGCGGCGAGGCGATCGGCGTATGTCTGTTGCGTGAACGCCCACATGTGCGTGGAGGCGCACAACGATCCCGCCTTCGCGGCCGTGGTGAACGGTGCCGACTTCGCAACGGCCGACGGCATGCCCATGCTCAACCAGCTCAACCGGCGGCACCAGTTGGGGCAGGAGCGTGTTGCCGGCAACGACATCATGCCCGCCCTGATGGCCGAAGCTGCTGCGCAAGGGCTGGGCATCTACCTGTATGGCGGTAAACAGGAGGTGCTGGACCTCATTGTTGCGCGTGCCGCCAAGGACTGGCCCACGCTGCGCATCAGCGGGATCGAATCGCCACCGTACCGCCCGCTCAGCAATGCCGAAATGGAGGATGCGGCCGAGCGCATCAACGCCAGCGCAGCGCACATCGTCCTCGTTTCGCTGGGCTGCCCCAAACAGGAAAAGTGGATGGCCGCCATGAAGGGCAAGGTCAACGCGATCATGCTGGGCATGGGCGGGGCTTTCCTGCTGTACGCTGGGGTGGACAGCCGGGCCCCGAAGTGGATGCGGGACCTCTCGCTCGAATGGGTTTACCGGCTCGCCTTGGAACCCGGGCGACTTTGGAAGCGCTACCTCGTGACCAATACGACCTTCCTGTGGTTATCGCTCACCGGAGAATCCCGAAAACGCCAGTCGGTGTGACCATGACCTGATCCATCGTCTGAAAACTTCAAGCTAACCCGACCAATCGACGAAGCGCAGATTCTTATCGACAAAGTTGACATCCCCCTGGATGGCCATCTACATTTGACGCACTCGTTCAGCCGGGCCGCAATCCTCAGAACTTCGCGTGGAGCATCCACTACCCCCTCGTCCGCACAAACGTTCCACTGGCCTGCTTGGCGAGCGACGCAGTGCCCGGCCTGAAGGCAATCAGGATCTGGCCACGGTGTTGCGCTCCGGCCAGCGCTCCTTCCTGTCGGTCCGCAGTGGCATCAACCAGGTGCTTACCCTGGAACCGCTGACCACGGTAAAGGATCTCATCATCGTGGGGGATGGCCCAGCAGCCGAGGAGATCTTCCGCTACTGCCAGGATCAGACCGTGCGTGGATACCGCTTCCGTGGGCTGTTCAACGACCGGCCGGTGGAGGGCTTGTTGGGTCCGCAGCGCTTGGGTGACCTCGAAGCGGCGAAGATCTTTGCCGTGCAGAACCGGATCGACATCGTGTACTGTGCCCTGCCCGGCAGCCAGAAGGAAGCGATCACCGAATTGCTGGAGTATTGCGAGCGCAACACCATCCGGTTCCGGGTGATCCCCAGTGTGGACAGCTTCATACCGGTGGTACAGGCCAAGAACCTGGAGTTCCATGGCAGTGTGCCGGTGAGCAAATTGCGGAACGAGCCGCTGGACAAGCGCTGGAACCGTGCCTTGAAGCGCACCTTCGACATCGTTTTCTCCCTGGGCGTGATCGTCTTCGTACTCAGCTGGCTCATTCCGCTCCTCGCCTTGGCCGTGAAGCTCAGCAGCCCGGGTCCTGTCTTCTTCAAACAGACCCGCTTGGGCGAGGGCAAGAAGAAGTTCAGTTGCTACAAATTCCGCAGCATGCGGGTGAACAAGGAGGCGGACAGCAAACAGGCCACCAAGAACGACCCGCGCGTGACCAAGGTTGGCGCCTTCCTGCGCAAGAGCAACCTGGACGAGATGCCGCAATTCCTCAATGTGTTGCTCGGCCAGATGAGCGTGGTAGGCCCGCGCCCGCACCCCCTGAAGCTGAACGACCAGTTCCGGGACATCATCGACAAGTACATGGTGCGCCACTTCGTACGCCCGGGCATCACCGGCTGGGCCCAGGTGAACGGCTTCCGCGGCGAGACCCGCACCCCCGAACTGATGGAAAAGCGCGTGGACCTGGACGTGTGGTACCTGGAGAACTGGTCCTTCAAGCTCGACCTGAAGATCATCGTGAAAACGGTGACCAACATGCTGGGCAAGGACGAACGGGCCTACTGAACCGGACCGGACCCCATGGATGAGCCCCATGACCCGGGGCTTTTTCGTGGACCATCATTGTGGATAGGTCAGGCAGCACTATATTCGCGCCCCTTTCTGTAAGACAACGCCTCCGCCGGGCTTCGGCGTTCATAGCATGGCCAACCACAAAAGCGCCCTCAAGCGCGTCCGCCAGACCGAGACCCGCAACGAGCGCAACCGCTACCAGCACAAGACCACCCGCAACGCCGTGCGCGACCTGCGGGCCACCACCGCCAAGAAGGAGGCCGAAAAGCTGCTGCCCGTGGCGGAAAGCATGCTGGACAAGCTGGCCAAGAAGAACGTGATCCACAAGAACAAGGCGGCCAATCTGAAGAGCAGCTTGCGCAAGCACGTGGCCAAACTGAAGTAGGACCTCGGCACCCGCATTTCACGGATAGGCTCCCGATCGGGGGCCTGTTCTATTTGTCGCCACCCGGACCGTTGGTCACTCGAACCGCTTCACTGGCAACATCCGACGTGCGGAGTGCCACACGCAAACTACTACCACCTCCTCACGCAGCAGCCTGTACACGATACGATAACTGCCCTCCTTCAATTCCCGGATATGCGGATCACAGAACTCCGCCACGATCCTTCCGCGCGCCGGGAACTTCTCCAGCCCTTTGGTCCGCTCAATGATCCGCTCTACGGCACGCCTGGCATGAAAGCGAGAATCCCGGGCGATATAGTCGTGGATGGAGTCCAGGTCTTCCAATGCAGGAAGCGACCAATCTACTTGCGCCATTTGCGCTTGAAATGCGACTCAACTTTGGCTTGGGAGACCTTCCGGCCCAGATCAGCGGCGGCGAGCCCGGCCTCCACCCGCCGGATGAAAAGCAAACGTTCGAACAGCTCGTCCAGATCCACATCTGAAGGAAATTCCTTGACCGCCCTGATCACGGTATCGCGTTTCATGCTGGCGAAGATAGGCCCAACCCGGGGCCTGTTCTAATTTGAGCCCGCCCAGGATGGAGAACGATATCCCGCTGAAACTGAGCATCCCCGAGTGGTCCGAGGCGGACCGCCCCCGGGAGCGCCTGCTCGCGAACGGCCCCAAGGCCCTGAGCGATGCGGAGCTGGTGGCCATCCTGATCCGCAGCGGCACGCCGAAGAACAGCGCGCTGGACCTGGCCCGCCTGATCCTGAGTAAGGCCGGGAACGACCTGCACAAGCTGGCCTCCCTGAGTGTGACCGAATTGAAAAAGCTGAAAGGCATGGGCGAGGCCAAGGCCTTGAGCATCGTGGCCGCACTGGAACTCGGTCAGCGACGCCGCAACGCCACGGTGGAACAGCGCCCCCTGATCGCCGCCAGCCGCGAGGCCTACGAAGTGCTGCGCCCGTGGGTGGCCGACCTGCCACAGGAGCAGTTCTGGCTCCTCCTGTTGGACCGCGGCAATCGTCTGTTGGACCGTGTGAAGGTGAGCGAGGGAGGCCTGCACGGCACCGTGGCCGACCCTAAGTGGATCTTTCGTAAAGCCCTGGAGGGAGGGGCCAGTTCGGTGATCCTGTGCCACAATCATCCTTCCGGCCAGCTGCGCCCGAGTGGCGAGGACATCACTCTGACGAAAAAACTGGTCGAGGGCGGCCGGTATCTGGACATCGTTGTGCAGGACCACCTGATCATTGCAGCCACGGGCTATTTCAGCTTTGCCGACAACGGACAGCTCGGATAGGACACCACAACAACAAATCCACGAAAACACGCGATCGCCACGTACATGCCATCACCATTGAGGGTACTCACCATCATCGGTGCGCGCCCGCAGATCATCAAGGCCGCCGCGATCAGCAGGGCCATCGCGTCGCATGCCCGAGGGCGCATCGTGGAAACGCTGCTGCACACCGGCCAACACTACGATGCCAACATGAGCCAGGTGTTCTTCGACGAACTGGGCATACCTCCGGCCGATATCAACCTGAACACCGGTAGCGGCGCGCATGGCGCCATGACCGCCCGCATGATCGAGGGCATTGAACAGGTCCTTGTGCGCAAGGAGCATGACGTGGTGCTGCTCTACGGCGACACCAATAGCACCCTGGCCGGGGCCGTGGCCGCGGCCAAACTGCATGTGCCCGTGGCACACGTGGAGGCCGGGCTCCGCTCATTCAACAAGCGCATGCCCGAGGAGGTGAATCGCATCGTGTGCGACCATTGCTCCACCTGGCTCTTCTGTCCCACCGATACCGCGGTGGCGAACCTTCGCAACGAGGGCTTCTCCACAACGAACGATGCCCCGCCCACCGCCGACAGGCCGCACGTGGTACAGTGCGGCGATGTGATGTACGACAACAGCCTGCACTTCGCGGCCATCGCGAAGGAGCGTTCGCCCATTCTGCGGGACCATGGGCTCATGCCGGGAGGATTCGCCCTGGCCACCGTTCACCGCGATAATAATACCGATGACCCCGCTCGGCTCAACAGCATCTTCCGCACCCTGCTCCTGTTGCACGAACGCCATGGGCTGGACATCGTACTGCCCGTGCATCCGCGTACCCGGAAAATGATGGACGCCCTGCTCGCTCCCGATGTGAAGGACTCACTGGACCAGAGCCCGCGGTTCCTGATCGTTCCTCCGGCCGGCTTCCTGGACATGATCGCCCTGGAAAGCAACGCGCGCCTGGTGATCACCGACAGCGGTGGTGTGCAGAAAGAGGCCTATTTCTTCGGGAAACCCGGGGTGGTGCTACGGCCCGAGACCGAATGGGTGGAACTCGTGCGCGAAGGGCAGGCCGTTCTGGCCGATGCGGATCCGGAGCGCATTACCGTGGGCTTCGAGAACTTCCTGCAGAACGGGATCCCGGAAGTGGCCTCGTTGTTCGGCGATGGCCATGCCGCTGAACGGATCTGCGACGAACTCCTCCGGACCTGGTGATCCGCTCCCTGATCAATTATACCGTTGGCTTCGGCGCCTGCCTGGGCGACCCGGTCCGGCGGCGACTGCTGATGGCGCACCACACGAGGCCTGTGCCGCATCCAGCGGACCGGAAGGAAGCACTGCGCGCAGCCGTCGGCTATCTGATCCGCGCCCAGGACCAGGGTCCGGACAAGGGCATGGGCAGCTATCACCTCGTACACGGCTGGAGCCCGTCCTATCCGGAAACCACAGGCTACATCATCCCGACGCTCCTCGCGGCGGCGGATCATCTGCAATGGGACGAGCCACGTACCCGAGCGATCCAAGCGGCGGACTGGTTGCTCTCCATCCAGCATGCGGACGGCGGCTGGCAGGGGGGCCGCATCGGTGAGGGCCGGGACCCGGTGGTCTTCAATACCGCACAAGTGATCCGCGGGCTGCTCGCCGTGCATGATGCGACCGGACGGGCGGAGTTCTTGTCGGCTTGCACGCGTGCCGGGGAATGGATCCTCGGTTCCCAATCGCGGGACGGAGCCTGGCGCAAGGAGAATTTCCTGGGCAGCGCCCGTGTGTACGACACCTACGTGAGCGCACCCATCCTGCGGCTCCACCGCATCACCGGTGAGGAACGGTACAAGAAGGCGGCCATGATGAACCTGGAGTGGGTGCTGGCGCAACAGTGGGCCAACGGCTGGTTCAGCAACGCCGACAATACCACGAAGCACAACGACCGGCCCATCACGCATACGATCGCCTACACCATCGACGGGCTGATCGAATGCGCCGCGCACGTCCGGCATGACGTGATGATGGACCGTGCAACGCGCACCGCGAACGTCTTCCTGGGCCGCTTCGTGCAGGACGGTTGGTTGAATGGCCGGTACGATGGGCAATGGCGGGGCAGCGAAAGCCTGATCACCACCGGATGCGCACAACTGGCCATCTGCTGGGCCTGGCTCCACCGCATCACCGGCGAGGAGCGCTATGCGGATGGCCTCCGGCGCATGACCGAGCTCCTCATGGCGATGCAACAGGTCAACCTTCTGGGCCCTGGCGCAGCCCACGGTGCCTTGACCGGCTCCTATCCGTTGTGGGGGCGGTATGAGAACTTCGCCTTTCCGAACTGGGGCACCAAGTACTTCGCGGACGCGTTGCTTTGCGCGGATGGACACCTGCCTCGTTACTGAGGTCGTTCCCAGCAGATGACGAACGCCCACGACCCGATCGGGATCTTCCGCACCTCGGCAGCACGCTGGCCCGGGCACGATGCCTTACGCCTCGCAGGGGCTTCCTGGAGCTACGCCAAGCTCGACCACTGGAGTGATGCGATCGCGAACGCGTTGATCGACGCCGGCGCCACCAACGAACGCATCGCGATCCTCGCACAGAAGAGCGCAACGACCTATGCGGCCATTCTGGGCATCCTGAAGGCGGGCTGCTCGTACGTACCTCTTCACCCCGATGGACCCGCCGCGCGTTGGAAGCAGATGATCACCACCTCCGGTGCACGCTTCGTCATCGGCGATATACCCTCGCATCCGGCCACCATCCGGTTGAACATCCCGGGGCCGCATGCACCGGAGAGGGCGCCCGTGTATCGTGACGGTACCGAAGCGTACATACTTTTCACCAGCGGAAGCACGGGCGGACCCAAAGGCGTCAGCGTATCGCGGGCCAATGTCTCCGCCTATCTCGCCCATGTGCTCACCACCTATGACTTCAACGAACGGGATCGCTTCACGCAGTTCTTCGCGCTCACGTTCGACCTGAGCGTTCATGACCTGTTCGTGTGCTGGGGATCCGGTGCATGCCTGTGCGTTCCATCGGATGAGAGTGCCTTGCGAAGTTCCGCGTTCGTCCGTGAGGAGCACATCACTGTCTGGTTCTCCGTTCCATCGCTACCAGCGCTCATGGTCCGCATGCGTGGCTTGAAGCCGGACGCCTTCCCGTTGATCAGACTGGCATTCTTCTGTGGGGAGGGCCTGTCGTTCGACCTCGCTCGGGCATTCGCCGTTGCCGCACCCTGCGCGCGCTTGGTCAATCTGTACGGGCCCACCGAAGCCACGATCGCGATCACCTCATACGAAGTGGAACGGAAGCAACTTGATCGACCTGGACTTGTCCCCATCGGCAAGGTTTTCCCCGGCCACCAAATGATCATCAACGAGGAGGAGCTGTGCGTGTCGGGCCCGCAGATCAGCCAGGGGTACGTGGGTCGGCCGGAGGCGACCGCGGAACGTTTCGTCGATATCTCCGGAACGGGAGAGCGTTGGTACCGGACAGGCGACCGGGTGCGCATGGACCCCGACGGCACGCTGCATTACCTGGGTCGCATCGACCACCAACTGAAGCTGGCCGGGCATCGGGTGGAACCAGCGGAGGTGGATGAACTGCTCAGACCGTTGCTGAATGGGGGGCAGGCGGTCACCGTGCCCGTGGAAGAAGCCGGTGCGGTACGCCTGGTTACTTTTATCGACGTGCCGACCGACATCGCCGCACTTCTCGCCCATTGCCGTTCGAATCTTCCCGCATACATGGTACCCGAGCGTATCCTGTACCAGGAGCGGTTGCCGCTCACCGCCCACGGCAAGATCGACCGTCAACAATTGATCACCATTGCTCAACATGGCTGATACCGCGGTGCGCGAAGCACTGAAGGACCGATTGACCGAACGACTGTCCCGGCTCGGCCTCACACCGGACGACCTCACGGACGACCTGGACCTGGTACGCAGCGGTATTCTGGACTCTTTGGGCTTCGTCGATCTGATCACCGACCTGGAAGGTGCTACCGGAAAACATGTCGATCTTGAGCGCGCACTGGGGCACAGGAAGGCCACCACGGTGGCAGGTGTCATCTCCATGTTCGTCGACGCATGAGCAACTTCACCGTACGGGCTGTTCAACGCGCCGATGACCCGGCTCTCGCCAAGGTTCCGGCCCTCTTCGGAACGATGCATGCGGAAATGGCGGAACAGGGCATGGGCCAACGCCTGGCCCCCGATGGTGGCCGCACCTGGCTTGATGGTGTGATCGGAGGACTCGAGCGCTTCGGACGGATCGCCGTGGCGGAATGGGATGGGGAGGTCATCGGATTCGCGCACGCCGCCGTGAAGCTCGCGCCGGAACACTTGGGAGGCGGGCGTATCGGGCATGTCACGCACCTGTACGTCACCCCTGCACATCGGCGTTCGGGCATCGCACGGGCTCTCGCCGCTTCGCTGCATGAATGGCTGCGCACCAGAAGGGTGATGAGCATTGAACTGCAGGTGGTCCATCGCAACGAGGCCGGGCTCGCGTTCTGGCGGTCGCTCGGCTATGCGCCGGAACTGTTGCAAATGCGCAAGCATTGAACACCGGCACGAACGATATCAGCACCTGGCCGGTACGCCTGGGCATCAGGTCCGGGGAAACGATCCTGTTGATGGCCGACCTGACACGTATGGCCTGGAACACACGACGGTCTGGCAAGCGTTTCCGCGCCGCTGACCTGCTTGATGCGTTCGCCGATGCGACAGGACCGGATGGAACACTGCTCGTTCCCACATATAATTATGACCTGGACGATGGCGCTGCGTTCGATGTCCGGCGCACGCGTTCCATCAGCGGGGCACTGGCGAATGCGGCCATCGACCATCCACGCTTCCTCCGGACACCGCACCCGTTGCATTCATTCGCGGTGTGCGGCACGGGAACGGAAGAATTGATCCACACTGCGGAGCGGAGCAGCTTCGGTCCGCGATCCCCCTTCGCCTTCCTGCTCGCGCACAAGGCCTCCCTGATCGTCATCGATCTCCCGCTGAATGATGCGCTCACCTTCGCGCACTTTACCGAGGAGACCACGGGTGTGCCGTACCGTCGCCACCGTCCCCTTCGCATCCGATACACCGACGCCGAAGGCAGAACGACCGAACGGGACTTCTCGCTCTACGCGAAGAAGCCCGGCCACCACATGGACTTCAGCCAGCTCGAACACATGGCGGAGCACGATGGCGCATTGGCGCACATCGACCTGGGCGGTCCACGCGCGATCCGGTTGGAACTGCCCTGGGTCCACGCAATGGTCGAACACGACATCCGGACGAACCACGCACGCCGGATCCACCAGTTCCGATGGTCCTGGTGGTTGAGGGATCATACCAGAAGCCTGCTTCGTACGTTCGGCATCCGCACGCGCCGGGAGCGCACCGCCCATGCTGCACGTACTGCTTGAACCCGCATCGCCTCGAGCCCGATACGTGGTGCGCCACGTGTTCGAGCGCATGTTGGGCTGGCCATTCGTACTGGTCACGTCGCGTGAGGAACTCCGGTCGGTGGCAGGCCCGAAACTGCTCTATGGCCCCACCCCGGAGAAAGGGGCCTATCACGTTCCCGCTTGTGGCTGGCTGGCCGATCCAGGACCTGCCGGTCCACGACCGACCATCAGCGGCAACGGCCGCGACCTTGTGCTCTTTCCGGTCAGCTCAGGGCACGATGTTTTCGCCGCGATCTTCCACCTCATCGCGCTTGAAGAGGAGTATGCGATCACTCACCTCGATGAGCACGGGCGGATCCGGGCAGATGAGCTCACACTCGTGGAACGCGATGCGCACGGGTTCCCCATCGCTGACCGGTGGGCATTGAACCTCGCGAGCGAACTCCGGACGGCATTCCCTTCGCTTCCCCAACCTCAGCGCAGGTACAGCCATGTGCTCACCGTGGACATGGACAACGGCTTGAAGTACACGGGCCGGTCATGGCAGCGGGCCATGGGGGCTTCGCTCAAAGACCTGATCGGCGGTACGCCAGGCCGGTTGCTCGAACGTTGGAAAGTGCGCACGGGCAACGCCCCTGATCCATACGCGTCATTCGTCGATCGGCTTTCCGAAGTACGCGACAAGGTGGACCGCATGATCAGCTTCGTGCTCACCCGGGGCGAAGGGCGATACGACCATGCTGCGCGCATCGATCATGCGGCGTTCGCCGCCCTGCTCAAACAACTGGTGGGGTTCTCCGAACTGGGGCTGCATCCCTCGTACGCGAGCAGTCGCGAAGAACGACTCATCCTGCACGAACGTGGGCTCCTGGAGCGGGCAAGCGGTGCGCCGATCCACATTTCCAGGCAGCATTTTTTACGTTGGCGCATGCCGGACACCTTCCGTGCGCTCATCGCGACCGGGATCCAGGAGGACCACTCCATGGGCTTCAGCGACCGGTCCGGGTTCCGGGCCGGCACGTGTACGCCTTTCCCCTGGTACGACGTGGAACGGGATGAGGAGACCACGTTGATGCTCCATCCCTTCGCCGTGATGGACAGCGCACTGGCGAACCGGACCGGTGATGGACTGCTGAAGTCGATAAGCGCGATGGAACAGGTGTGCGATGCGGTACGGGAAGTGAACGGGACGTTCGTGAGCGTGTGGCACGACCGGTTCCTCAGTGGGCACGAGGAATTCAAAGGCGGCCCCGAAGCCATGCGCGAACTTGTAATGTACGCCAAGGCATGATCCGTTATGTACGGCATAGCGGGATCGACATGGACGCGTGGGACGCCCGGCTCGAGCGCTGCGCGAACAAGCTCTGGTACGGGCTGAGTACAACACTCCACGCCGCCGCACCCGGCTGGGATGCGCTCATGGACGAGGAGACCGGCATGCAGATGGCACTGCCCTGGCGCCGAAAATGGGGCATCACGTACGCCTACCAACCTTTCCTGCTCCAGCAGCTCGGTCCGTTCGCACCGGAACCACGACCCGGAGACACAGCGCGTTTCGTGGCCGCGCTGCCACCCCACATCCGGTTCGCGGACATCTACCTCTGCCCGGGAACAAGCGGCCCGTCCTTACCGGAACAGCAGAACATCTCCTTCAGCCTGCGCAAGCCGATCGATGAGCTCCGGTCGTGCTATAGCGAGAATCACCGGCGCACGCTCAAGAAGACCGCCGAGGCCGATAAGGGATGGACCACCGGAATATCCGTGTCGGGGATCACCGCCTTCTTCATCGGCTCGGAGCAGTTCAAGCGATGGGGGATCAAACCCGACCAGGTGGAGGCCATGCGCCGGATCCTGGCCACGTGCGAACATCTCGGTCAAGGCTTCGGTTGCGGCGTGCGGTCGGGGGGCGAACTGGTCTGCGCGGCCTGGTTCGTCCGGTGGGGCGGGCGCCTGATCTTCCTGAAGGGCCTGGCCAATGATGCGGGCCGCAAGCTCCACGCGATGCACTACCTGATCGACCGGGTCATCGCCGAACATGCCGGCCAGGACCTCATCTTTGACTTCGCCGGCACGAACGACCCCGACCTTGCGCGCTTCTATCTGGGTTTTGGCGGTGAACGCGCCGTTTATTTGCGAGCTTTGGTGAACAAGCTCCCCTTCCCACTGAACCTGTTAAGGACCTGAACGATGGTGGTGCGCATGAACAGTGAACGTTCCGTGGTGAACACCTTCATCGCCGAACTGCGGGATGTGTCCGTCCAGAAGGACCCGTTGCGATTCCGCCGCAACCTCGAGCGGATCGGCGAGGTGATGGCGTACGAATTGAGCAAGACCTTCGACTACACGGAGCAGGACGTGGTCTCCCCGCTCGGCACCGCCCACGTGGAACTCGCCGATGACAAGCCCGTACTGGCCACCATCCTGCGTGCGGGCCTGCCATTGCATCAAGGACTGTTGAACTATTTCGACCGGGCCGATTGCGCTTTCGTGAGCGCGTACCGCAAGCACCGCACCGGGGAGGACGGCTTCGACATCGAAGTGGAATACATGAGCAGCCCCTCGTTGGAGGACCGTGTACTCATCATCAGTGATCCGATGCTGGCCACGGGGCGCAGCATGGCACTGGTGTACAAGGCACTGCTCCGGCTGGGGAAACCCAAGGCCCTGCACATCGTGAGCGTGATCGCGAGCACGGAAGGTATCGAGCACGTGAAGAGCCATCTCCCCGCCAATACACGGATCTGGGTAGCTGCGGTGGATGAGGAGATGACGGCGCAGGCGTACATCGTTCCCGGGCTCGGCGACGCCGGTGACCTGGCTTACGGCACCAAACTCTGAGCGCATGCCATCGATCATCGCCATCCTGACGGTGTTAGCGATGAGCGTGCTGAAATTCATGTTCGCCGCGCCCTTGAGTTACGGGCTCGGCTTCGGCTTTCCGGCCACGGTATTGATGCTTGCCGCGGGGGGATGCGCGGGTACGACTGTTTTTTACGCGGCAGGAGGTCGTGTGCTGGAGTGGTTCCGTCAGCGATATCTGCGCCGCTCGATCGAGCGGACCGCAAAAGGTCTCCCGCCGCGTCGTGTGTTCACCCGCACCAACCGGATGATCGTACGCTTGAAGCGCGACGCGGGCCTGCCGGGGCTCGCGATCATGCCGCCGATCCTCTCCATTCCCATCACCGCCGTTATCGCCGCGAAATACTTCCATCACGATCGGCGCACGCTGCCCGTTCTGCTGGCCGCCGTATCCGGCTGGTCCGTGGTGCTCAGTACCGTCTGGAGCTTCATGCGTTGAGAACCTACCGTCATCTCTTCTTCGACCTGGACCACACGTTGTGGGACTTCAGGACGAACTCGCGCACCGTATTACGGGAACTGTATTCCGAACTGGACATGGCCGGGGCAGGCATTCCTGATGCCGGGGCGATGATCGAGGTTTACGAGGAGATCAATGCGGATCTGTGGAAACGGATGGAGGACGGGCGGATCGGCAAGGAGGTGATGCGGGTCTTACGGTTCAGGAACACCTTGCTGCGCTTCGGCGTCAAGGATGATCGACTGGCGCGAGTACTCGGAGAAGAGTATCTTGAACGCACCCCCCGGATGAGCGGGCTCTTCCCCGGCACCCTGCAGGTGCTGATGGAGCTACGGCCCCTTTTCGGCCTGCACATCATCACCAACGGCTTCGAGGCCCAACAGGCCAGCAAGATCCGGCACAGCGGGCTCCAGGGGCTGTTCGATCATGTGGTCACCAGCGAAAGTGCCGGCTCGGCCAAACCGGACCCACGGATCTTCCGCAGAGCCCTGAAACTCGCCGATGCGGAGCCCGGAGAGAGCCTGATGATCGGCGACAGCGTATCGGCGGACATGGCCGGAGCACGCACGGTGGGCATGGATCATGCGCATTTCCACCCGGACGACGAGGGCGACCCACTGGCCACCTACCGGATCCGCGGGATGGATGCCCTGCGCGCGATCGTGATGGGGTGATCAGGGCCGCGACGTCGTCATCGTATCCGGAACGAATGCGTAGCGGAAGATCTGCCGGACCCCGTTGATCTCACTCGCGCGCAGGAAACGCACCGAATCGCCGTTGGCACGCACCTCCCCTGAATAATTGATCACGCCCTTCAATCCCACGGACCGGATGAACAGGCTGTCGTTACGCTGTTCCACCGGGCAATTATGGATGCTGTTCCATCCGCTCTGCACGTCGATGGTGAGCAGGTCGGCCAGTTCGCCATCGTTCCTTTCGCTGCCCCCGACGAATGCGGCACTACCGCGCTCGAAGAAGCGCATGTAGTAATGGATGTTGCCGAGGTCGAAGCGGTAGACGCCATCGAAGCGCAGACCCGATCCGGTGAGCGGGACAAGTCGCACATCAGGATCCTCCGCTTGGACCACGGGCGTATCGACCGGCGCATCTATCCTGGAGGCCGGCACTTCAGCGGGCCGGTCAACACAGGCTGCGCCAAAGAGGACCCCCAGAACCAAGGTCGTCCGGAACGGACCGCGGAAGGGTCGGTGGTCGGATCGGCATACCACCCGCGAGCGAAGGATCCTGGAAAAAAGCATGCTCTATCAGTGTTTGAACTCAGCGATCACGGAAATGGCTCCCTGCACCACATCGCCGATGCGCACCTTCATGGTGGCATCGATCGGGAGGAAGAGATCAACGCGGGAGCCGAACTTGATGAAGCCGAACTCCCTGCCCTGGCGGGCGGATCCGCCCACTTCGCTGTATGTGCAGATGCGGCGGGCCAGTGCTCCCGCGATCTGTCTGAACAGGATCTCGCCGTGCCGCGGGTGTTTCACCACCACGGTACTGCGCTCGTTCTCGGTGCTGCTCTTGGGGTGCCATGCGACCAGATACTTGCCCGGGTGGTACTTGTAATAGCTCGTTGTGCCGCTGATCGGATCGAAGTTGATATGCACATTGAGCGGGCTCATGAAAATGGAGACCTGCCGACGCTGGTCCTTGAAATACTCCGTTTCCTCCACCAACTCGATCGCCACCACCTTGCCATCACACGGCGAAATGACCGCGTTCTCGTCCTCGGTGATCCTGCGGGCCGGCACACGGAAGAACCAGAGCACAATGCAGAGGATCAGGAGCAACAACACGGTGAAGGTCCACGCGGCCCAAGCGGGCATCCATGTCCATGCGGTGAACAGGCCGGAACAGACGACCGCGATCGTGATCAGGATGGTCGGGGTGCCTTCGCGATGGAGCGTCATGATCGGGGTGGCGAAGATATCCGGGCTCAGGGGCCGGACCGCTCGAACAGCTTGACCAGCAGCAGCATGGCCGGGGCCGCCAGCAGGAAACCATCGAACCTGTCGAGGATGCCGCCATGGCCCGGGAGCAGGGATCCACTGTCCTTCACCCCTTTGGCCCGTTTGAGCGCGCTCTCGAGCAGGTCGCCGATGGTGGAGGAGACGGAGATGACCACGGCGGACGCGATCCACAGGGCCAGAGGCAGTTCTTTCCAGCCCAGCGCGATCAGCCAGGCCATGCCCAAGGTGGACCCGATACCGCCCAGGAGGCCCTCCCAGGTCTTGCCGGGGCTTACCGTGGGCATGAGTTTGTGACGGCCGATGGCCCGGCCCGTGAGATAGGCCCCGGTATCATTCGTCCACAGCAGGATCATGAACCCGATAAAAACATGCCAGTGCATGTGTACCAGATGCGTGACGGAGGCGAACGGCAGGGCGATGAGCGCGATGGTGGAGATGCACAGCGCGAGGGCACGTGCGGGATCCCCCACCCCACGGCGCATCAGGTCGAGGATCGATACCAGGAGCAGGACGAGGATCGCCGCCGCGGCATGATGGCTCCCCCAGGCCGGCAGCATGGGCACGATGGCCGTGGCGACGAACGCGGCCGTGGCCATGACCATCGTTACCGAAAGGGACGGAACATTATCATCCCCATCGGCGATCAGTGCGTGCCACTCGCGAGCGGCTATGGCGCATACCGGCAGAAAGAGCATCAGCGTGGTCCACGGTCCCGCCCATGCCGCACCCAGCACCAAGGCCACGTACACCGCTCCGGTGGCCGCGCGTACGGCGATCTCCTTCATCCGGTGGCGCTCGGGTTCCCTGTGTCAGGCACTCGTGGGTTCCTCGGGTCGGGGACCGGATGTCGGTACCTCCGATTTCGGCGCCACCGCGTGCCCGTTGCCGTTGGGGGAGGGTTGTTTAATGGGTTGTTCCTCCTTCTCCCAGGCACGTTTGCCGAAGATCTTCTCCAGATCCTCTTTGAAGATGACCTCTTTCTCGAGGAGTTGGGTGGCGAGCGCGGTGAGCTTGTCCTTGTTCTCGGAGAGGATGTGCTTGGCCCGCACGTACTGCCCCTCCACGATGCGGCTCACCTCCTCATCAATGGTTTGCGCGGTCTTCTCGCTGTACGGCTTTCCGAAGGAGTACTCCTGCTGGCCGGTACTGTCGTAGTAACTGATGTTGCCCACACGCTCGTTCAGGCCGTACATGGTGACCATGGCATAAGCCTGCTTGGTCACCTTCTCCAGGTCGCTGAGCGCGCCGGTGCTCACCTTCCCGAACATGATGTCCTCGGCGGCGCGTCCGCCCAAGGCGGCGGCGATCTCGTCGTACATCTGCTCGGCCGTGGTGAGGTGACGCTCATCGGGGAGGTACCAGGCGGCGCCGAGCGATCGGCCACGCGGCACGATGGTCACCTTCACCAAGGGGCTCGCGTGCTCCACCAGCCAGCTCACCGTAGCGTGGCCGGCCTCGTGGTAGGCAATGGCTTTTTTCTCCTCGGTGGTGATGATCTTGTTCTTCTTCTCCAGGCCACCCACCACGCGATCCACCGCATCGAGGAAATCCTGCTTTTCCACCTGCTTGCGCTTCTTGCGCGCGGCGATGAGCGCGGCCTCGTTGCAGATATTGGCGAGGTCGGCGCCGGAGAAGCCGGGGGTCTGGCGAGCGAGGAACTCCACGTCCACCGCATCATCGAGCTTCAGGGGCTTGAGGTGTACCTTGAGGATCGCCACGCGCTCGTTGAGGTCGGGCATGTCCACGAAGATCTGCCTGTCGAAGCGGCCGGGGCGCATGAGGGCACGATCCAGCACGTCGGCGCGGTTGGTGGCGCCCAGCAGGATCACGCCGCTGTTGGTGCCGAAGCCGTCCATCTCGGTGAGGAGCTGGTTGAGGGTGTTCTCGCGCTCGTCGTTGGCGCCCATGCTCACGCTGCGTCCGCGCGCACGGCCGATCGCATCGATCTCGTCGATGAAAATGATACTGGGCGCTTTCTCCTTGGCCTGTTTGAAGAGGTCGCGCACGCGGCTGGCGCCAACGCCCACGAACATCTCCACGAAGTCGGAACCGCTCAGGCTGAAGAAGGGCACATTGGCCTCCCCGGCCACGGCCTTCGCCAGGAGTGTTTTTCCTGTTCCGGGAGGCCCCACGAGCAGCGCCCCTTTGGGGATCTTGGCGCCCAGATCGGTGTAGCGCTTGGGGTTCTTGAGGAAATCGACGATCTCCTGCAATTCCTCCTTGGCCTCTTCCAGGCCGGCCACATCATTGAAATTGACATTGGTGCTCTTGCCCCCCTCGAAGACCTGCGCCCGGCTCTTACCGATGTTGAACAGCTGACCGCCCGGGCCGCCCGGGCCACCGATCCGGCGCATCATGAAGACCCACAGGAGCACCACCATGCCGGCCAGGAACAGGTATTGCCAGATCTCCGCCGCCATGTTGTTGGCCGGACGGATGTCCACGGAAACATGATGCGCTTTGGCCTCGGCGATCAACTGGTCCTGGAGGTTGTCCGATGTTCCGGTATAAAAATCGTAGTGCGGACCGCTCTTGTCCTTGTCGGCGCCCGAACGCGAGAGGCGCGCCTGATGCACTTTTTTGGCCAGGCTGTCGGCTTTGATGGTCACCTGAACGCCCTCGTTCTGAACGATGGTGATACGGGCCACATCGCCGGCGTCCAGGAACCGCTCGTACTCGCTCATGTCGATGCGCTGGGTCCTGGGGCCCATGTTGAACAACCACATCGAGAGGATCAATACGCCAATCAGGCCGTAGATCCAATAGAAGTTGATGCCTTTTTCAGGCCCTTTGCGCTTGTTCCCCTGTTGCTGGTTCTCCACGTTCAAATGCCTTCTTCAGGCCACGTTCTCGTATGTGTTCCGGATGGCGTCACTCCATAGCTGCTCCAACCCGTAATGATCGCGCAAGCGCCGATGGAAGATGTGGACCACCACATCGATGTAATCCAGCACCACCCACCCCCTGTTCTCCATGCCTTCGATGTGCCACGGTCGCTCGCCGATGCGTTCGCGCACCACCTTTTCCACGCTGCCCGCGATGGCCTCCACCTGCGTGTCCGAATCGCCGTGGCAGATGATGAAGTGGTCGCAAACGGTGTTGGGCACCGCACGCAGGTCCAAGTGAACGATA
Source organism: Bacteroidota bacterium (assembly GCA_018267155.1). GTDB lineage: Bacteria > Bacteroidota > Bacteroidia > Flavobacteriales_F > PHOS-HE28 > PHOS-HE28. The sequence goes on from JAFDZE010000007.1 coordinate 33,281, forward strand.
TCCCTCCCTTTCACCTCTTGGATGCCGTTCACGACGGCGTCCACGTGACTTGAAGTGGCGAGGCGGGGGTTTTTCTTCATTCGGTTACTTTGTTCCGATCAAAAGTAAGCAGGATGCGGTCGCGAAGTTCCGGCGGAAAGGGTGAACGGGGGGAAGGTACCGACGACGTGCCCGGTGTACACATGCATGAGGGCCGGATCGGGGTGCCATTGATCACGCTGGAGCGCACGGAAAGCACCAACAAGTACGCTGCCGAACTGTTGTCGCAAGGCAAGGTGGCGCATGGAGCGGTCATAGTGGCGCATGAGCAAACGGCCGGGCGTGGGCAGCGCGGGCGGATCTGGCACAGCCAAGCAGGTGCGGACCTCGCGATGAGCGTGGTGCTCGGATACAAGCGCTTGGAGGCCGGGGCACAATTCACCCTGTCCAAAGCGGTGGCCCTCGCCGTACATGACATGGTGACCGGGGCACTTGGTGGATCGGCCGTTGAGGTGCGTATCAAATGGCCGAACGATGTGCTGTGCGGCTCGCGCAAGATCGCGGGCATCCTGATCGCGAGTGAGTTGATGGGCAGCCAGGTCCGCAACAGCATCGTGGGGATCGGCATCAACCTGAACGGCACCGGCTTTCCGGAAGGCTTGAATGCCACGGGGCTGCGCTTGGAAACCGGGCGCGACCATGACCGGATGGTAGTGCTGGGAGGGTTGTGCGAACGGTTGGAACACTGGTTGAACAGGTGGCAGGCGGGGTCGGATGAGATCGCTGTGGCGTATGCCGACCGGTTGTGGGCACGCGGGCGCTGGGTGGCCTTTGAATTGGACGGCGTTCCCTTCACCGCCCGGCTGATGGACGTGGATGTCGCCGGGCGATTGCTGGTGGAGGACGAGGCCGGGGAGGTGCGCGCGCTGGGTCACGACCGGTTGAGGCTGGTACGGGCATAGCAAGGCCGTTTGCATGGATCGACCGATCGGCTACATTTGCGGCCCTTTCGGGAAAAACTGACCTCAACACCCACGTTCCAGCGTTCTGGAACAGCAGCAGCATGAAACGCACCTACCAGCCCAGCAAACGCAAGCGCGTCAACAAGCACGGATTCCGTAAGCGCATGGCGTCGGCAACCGGCCGTGCCGTGCTGGCGAGCCGCCGCAAACAAGGCCGCAAGAAGCTCACGGTGAGCGACGAGGGCATCGGGAAGAAGTAACCCGTTCTCAACACATCCGATCAGAGGGCCTGCCATTCAGCAGGCCCTTTGCCATTCCTGGCCGGGACCAACTGTGGCCGCAAAACGGGGATCAGGAAGCATAGAAGCATGTGCGCGGCCGCTTGTTCAGCATACTGTTCCCACGGCACCAAGCGGTGCCACAACAGACCTCATTCAAGATGTCCAAGAACTGTCACGCTGAGCCCGCCGACGGTTCGGCAAGCTCACCGCTTCGGCGGGCCCAGCGTGACAGTTCAGCAGAATGCGCGGATGCGGACCGTGAAAGAGGCCCAACGAAAAAGCCCCCGGATAACCGGGGGCTTTCGCTATCTTTTGTGGGCAGGATCAGTTGCCCTCCCCTTTCACACGCTCCACCACGTACTCATCCACGAGGATGCGGCCGCAATGCTCGCACACGATGATCTTTTTATGGCTGCGGATGTCCAGCTGGCGCTGGGGCGGGATGGCGTTGAAGCAGCCGCCGCAGCTACCGCGCTCGAAGGGCACCACGGCCAGGCCGTTGCGGGCGTTGCCGCGGATCCGCCTGTACGCGCTCAACAGGCGCTCCTCAATGTGCTTGGCCGCAGCGTCGCTCTTCTTCTGCAGGTCCTTCTCCTCCTTCTCGGTCTCGCTGATGATGTCGTCCAGCTCCTTCTTCTTGAGGTCGAGGTCCTTCTTGCGCTCCTTGTACAGCTTGGTGCTCTCGTCCACCACGCTCTTCTTGCTGTCGATGGTGAACTTGCCCTCCTTGATGCGCTTCTCGGCGAGTTGGATCTCCAGGTTCTGGAACTCCACCTCCTTGCTCAGGCTATCGTACTCGCGGTTGTTGCGCACCTTGGCCTGCTGGCCTTCGTACTTCTTGATGGCCGCCTTGGCATCCTTGATGAAGTTGGTCTTGTCCGACACGGCCTGTTCGGCCTCCGCCAGTTCGTCCTCGAGTTTCTTCAGGCGGGTCTCCAGGCCGGTCACCTCATCCTCCAGGTCCTGCACCTCCAACGGCAGTTCACCGCGCTGGGTACGGATGCGGTCCGTTTGCGAATCGATGCTCTGCAAGCGGTAGAGTTCAACGAGTTTCTCCGCGATCGTGATCTCCGCCTTGGTGGCGGGATTCGCCGTTTTCGGGGATTTCTCCTCCTTCACCGGGCTCTTGGTCTCGGTCTTGGCCATGCTAACGCGCTTTGGGGTGTTGGGACCGTCCTTCCGCGCTGCACGATTCAGCGCACATGCACGGGGTTGGAAACGGTTTCCGTCAAATGGGCTGCGAATGTAGGCAGTTTGTCGCGTAGTTGACGTTGGAGCAGGTGCATGGTGAACTGTTCGCTTTCATAGTGCCCAATGTCGGCCACAACCAACTGGCCCTCAGCGCCGAAGAACTCGTGGTACTTCACGTCGGCGGTCACGAACACGTCGGCACCGGCGGCCCGGGCGCGGCCGATAAGGAAAGCGCCGGAGCCACCGCAGACCGCCACCTGCTCCACTGGCCGTCCGCGCAGGGCGGTGTGCTTGAGCGCCGGCACTCCGAAGGCCTCCTTCACCCGATCCAGGAAGGCCTCCTCGTCCATGGGTTCGGACAAGCGACCGATGGCCCCTGAACCGACACCCGGATGCGTGTTCGCCAGCGGGTAGATGTCGTAGGCCACCTCCTCGTACGGGTGGGCACGGAGCATGGCGGCCAGCACCGTCCGTTCCAACGGAGCATGGAAGACCGTCTCGATGCGTGTTTCGGGCCCGGTATGTCGCTCGCCCTTGGTGCCCACGAAGGCGTTGGTGCCCTCGCCGCCACGGAAAGTGCCTTCGCCCGTCAAGTTATAGCTGCACTCGTCGTACGCCCCGATGCGGCCCGCACCCGCACCGAAAAGGGCGCTGCGCACAGCCTCGGCATGGGCATGTGGAACAAAGACCACCAGCTTGCGCAACTGGTGCGGCTTGGGATCGAGCACCCGCAGGTCCTGTAGGCCGAGGCGCGCGGCGATCTCCGCGTTCACCCCGGAGATCACATTGTCCAGGTTGGTGTGGATGGCGTAGATGGCCACATTGTGCCGGATCGCCGCGAGCAGGGTGCGCTCCACGCCCGTGCGCCCCGTCAGGCTTTTGATACCCCGGAAGATGACGGGATGGTGGGCGATCACCAGGTCGCAGCCCCGGCGCACAGCTTCAGCCACCACCTCCTCGGTGCAATCCAGCGCGATGAGGGCGGCCCTCACCTCCTGATCCGGGGTGCCGACCTGCAGGCCGCTGTTGTCGTAGTCCTCCTGCAGGGCAGGTGGGGCCCAGGATTCGAGGAGGGTGGTGATGTCGCTGATCTTCATGGCTCCGCGATCGTGTCCAATACCTGCCGGGCGATCTTCGGGTGAAGGGCGCGGCCAACATGCCACGGCAGCACCATGCGTTCATTCCCCCGCATGTAGATCCGGTGCCCACCGGCGGTGCGCACCCAAGCGAACCCCGCCTTCTTCAACAGGCGTTCGGCATCCTTGGCGGTAAGTACCGGCTGCTTAGCCAAGGCTCACAGGCATCGAGGTGGTATACACGCGCTTCTTGGTCAACCGCTTCAATTCAGCGGGTCGCAACGTGCCCATGTACAGGTCCACGGCCTCCTTGATGTTCTTCATCACCTCATCCAGCGAGTCTCCCTGTGTATGGCAGCCCGGCAATTCCGGAACGAAGGCATAATAGCCCTCCTTGTCGTGCTCGATGATGACCTGCAGGGTATGTTCCATGGCGATGGTCAAAGGTACTTCAGGATGCCTATACCCCGCTTCTCCCGATCTTCGGCGCATGCGGCTTGTGTGGCTTGGGGGAATGGCGCTCTTGTTCGCAGGTCCGGTGCTGGCTCAACGCACGGATCTCCGCCTCCGTGTGAGCGTGCGTTGTTGGGAGAAGGACGACGACTCCACGCGCTTCGCCGTTAGCGCCGTGGACACCGTGCCCGGCAGTACGCCCATTTCCACGGACTGCTCGGTGAAGGGCAAGTGCAAGCTCACCCTGCCGCTGGATCACGTGTACCGTGTGGAAATGAACGCCCCCGGCCATGTGCCCCAGCACGTGATCCTGGACCTGAACGGGCCGGGGATCCGCCAGCGCAAGTGGGGCTACGATACCCGCATATCCGTAGAACTGATGCCGCGCATCGACTCCGTGGATTACAGCATCTGCGAGCGGCCGATCGGCAAAGCGCACTTCAACAAGCGGGAGAACCAGTTCGTATGGGATGAGCGGTACACGCACGAATTGGAACCGTACTACGAGACGATGGAGAACCGGTACAGGGAGGTGCGGGGACGGGAGCGGTAGGCGCAGCTTATCTTCGTGGCATGAGCACGCATGACCAGTACATCCAACTGTCCTCTCTTCCGGAGGATGTGCGACGCCAAGTATTGGACTTCATCGATTTCCTGATGCGCCGACCGGACCGCACCCGGAAGGAACCGGCGGAACAGTACAGCAAGAAGCCCATCTCCGGGCTACTGAAGGGAAAGATCCGCATCGCCGATGACTTTGACGCGCCACTCGACGACTTCAAGGAGTACATGGAATGAGGATCCTGCTCGACACCCACGCGCTCCTGTGGTTCCATTCCCAGGACTCCCGGTTGGGCACACGGACAAGGATCATGCTCGAATCGGGTGAGCACACATGCTGGTAGAGCATCGTTTCGCTGTGGGAGATCGCCATCAAGCACGCGCTCGGCAAACTCGAACTGCTCGATGGCCTGGAGGCTTCTTTCTGGGCCATGGAACGGTCGAACCTGCGGCTTCTTGAACTGGAGCAAGGTCATGTTCTACACCTCGCTGGCCTCCCCCTTCACCACCGCGACCCCTTCGACCGCATGCTCATCGCCCAAGCGAAACACGAGGGCATGAGCATCCTCACGGTGGATCCGGCGTTCAACGCGTACGGAGTACCGCTGCTGAGCGCGTAGGGTTTTCGCACTGTCGGCAGCAAGAGCGGACCATGAGAACCAGTTGGACGGGGATGAGCTCCTTTATTGTGATGTGCTCCACAATATGTCGCAAGTGTTCACGCCCAAGACAGGATCCAACGCTCCGGCGCGACCACTTGTGACCCGTACTTGCCGGACGGGGATCATAGCGCTTTGAGACCGCGCCAGGCATTCATAGGGCTCATTCAGACAGTCGCAAGTGGCCCGCGCGTTGTTCCGCCGTTAGGGGAAGGCGCGCTGAATGCTGGACAGCGGACCGGCCTTGTACATACCGCGGCCGGACTGGTGTCCGGCGTACCCACTATTGCCACCCACCCGCATCTTTGAGCGCCCGATGTCCGCATTGCGCCTGCTGCTTATCCCCTTCGCCTGGCTATACGGCCTGGGGCTGCGCACGCGGCATCTGCTGTACGACCAGGGATGGCTCCGGAGCACGCGGCCCGCGCTGCCCACCGTCGTTTTCGGTAACATCGCCCTGGGCGGCACGGGCAAAACGCCGCATGTGGAACTGGCCCTGCGCACCTTGGTGGAGCACGGCCCATTGGCCACCCTGAGCCGGGGTTACGGGCGGAGTGGAACGGCGTTCCATGAGGTGCAGCGCGAGGATGACGCGGCGATCGCCGGTGATGAACCGCTCATGCTGAAGCGCAAGTTCAGCGGTGCTCGTGTGTTCGTATGCGCCGACCGCGTGGCGGGCATCGAACGGATCCACAAGGACGCACCCGAGGTGAAGGCGGTGTTGTTGGATGATGCCTTCCAGCACCGTCGGCTGAACGCCGGTTTGAACATCGTGCTAACGACTTGGAAGAAACCGTGGTACAAGGACCACCTTCTTCCTGCGGGTGATCTGCGCGACCTGCCGTCGCGTGCGCGAAAGGCCGATGCGGTGGTGGTGACCAAGTGCCCGCGTACACCCACGGTCGACGAGCAGGAGCGCTGGCGGCGACACCTGGGCTTGCACCGCGAACAGCCACTCTTCTTCAGCGGGCTGCGGTACGCCGCGCCTCGCTCGTTGCATGATCCCTCGGCCACGGTGAGGACCGGTGCGGGAACCGCTGCCCTGCTCGTTACCGGTATCGCCGACCCGGCACCGTTGCTCGCGCATGCGAGAGACCTGTTCACCCAAGTGGAGCACATGGCCTTTCCCGATCACCATGGCTTCACCGCTGGGGATCAACGACGGATCGCTACACGCTTCGCTACCTTCGCGCGCCTTGAAAAAACCATGATCGTCACCGAAAAGGATGCGGCCCGCCTGGGCACCGCGCTCCTCTCCGGGCCGTTGGAAGACCTCCCCATCGCCACCATCGGCATCGAGGCCGTGATCCTGAACGAACCCCACGCATTCGCCGCACTGTTACGATCCCATGTTGCAACGCATCCAGCGCATAGCTGACCACCTGAAGGACATCACCGGCGGCTTCACACCGGAAACCGGCATCATTCTCGGCACCGGGCTCAGCGGACTGGGCCGGGAGATCGAGGTGGAGCACAGCATCGCCTACGCGAGCATACCCGAGTTCCCCGTGAGCACCGTACAGGGGCACCCCGGCAAACTGCTCTTCGGCAAGCTGGGCGGCAAGCCCGTGGTGGCCATGCAGGGCCGCTTCCACTACTATGAGGGCTGGACGATGCCCGAAGTGGTGCTACCCGTGCGGGTCTTCAAGTTCCTCGGGATCAAAAGGCTCTTTGTCAGCAACGCCTGCGGTGGAGTGAACCCCGGATTCGACACGGGCGATCTGATGATCCTGGACGACCACATCTGCCTCTTCCCCAACCCGCTCATCGGCCGCAACATCGATGATCTGGGACCGCGCTTCCCCGACATGAGCGAGCCGTACGATCATGCGCTCATCGCCAAGGCGAAGGACATCGCCGCAAAGCACGGTATCAACGTGCGGCAGGGCACCTACGTCGGCCTCACGGGTCCCACATTGGAAACCCCGGCCGAGTACCGGTACGTGCGAAACATCGGGGGCGATGCGGTGGGCATGAGCACCGTGCCCGAAGTGATCGCCGCTCGGCACATGGGACTGCCCTGCTTCGCCATGAGTGTGATCACCGACATGGGCGTGGAAGGTCGCATCGAGAAGACCACCCACGAGATGGTGCAGCGCGTGGCCGAAAAGGCCGAGCCCAGCCTCACCACGATCATGAAGGAACTGGTGGCCGCATGCTGATGAATACAGGCCGCAAGCCACAGGCCACAGGCTTCAGGCTGGTCGCCTGTGGCCTGTGGCTTGCGACCTGTGTCGCTTCCGCACAGGACAGCCTGAACGTGGCGAAAATATACCAGTGGGACGACCCCGGCCTGCCGGGATCATTCCTGTATGACAACACGTACAGCGCCGTGTGGGGTTACGCGCGCGATGGCCGAGAATACGGCATCATCGGGAGCACCATGGGCACGCACATCATCGATGTGACACCCGACGACATCACCGGCGAGGTGGCATTCATCCCCGGCAACGACCAGGGTGGCGACATCGTGCATCGCGAGTACAAAACATACCTGGACAGGCTTTACGCGGTGACGGACGAGGGGCAGGGCACGCTCCAGATCATCGACCTGCGCCACCTGCCCGACAGCGCCCCGGTGCTGTACGACAGCGACGCCCTCATCAGCCGGGCCCACACCCTTTGGATCGATACCGCCAACGCGCGCCTGTACACCCACTACGGCAGCAGCGACTTCGCCATCTGGTCGCTGGCCGACCCCGATGCACCGACCTTGTTGCTGAAGCCGCAGTTCAGCGTACCCTGGTGGGACGAGCAGGTGGGCGGCGTTCACGACGCGTACACCGTGAACAACATCTGTTACACCCATGATGTGGACGCCATGCACATCATCGACTTCACCGATGTGGAGGCTCCCGTGATGCTCGGCTCCCTCACCGAATACCCGCAGGCCGGTTACAACCACAGCGGATGGCGGCACGACAACGGGCAACTTTACGTGATGGCCGACGAAACGCATGGCACCGACCTGAAGCTGCTCGACGTGAGCGACCCCACGGACATCAGCTTCATCGACACCATCGGCACCGATCGCGGGCCCGGCAGCATACCGCACAACCCCTGTTTCCTGGGCGATCAACTGCATGTGTCCTGGTACGAGGACGGTTACTGGCTGTGGAGCGTGGCCGACCCGCACAACGCGCAACTGCTGGGCTGGTACGATATGCACCCCGAACCGTACAGTTTCAGCTACAAGGGGGCATGGGGCGTGTACCCCTACCTGCCCAGCGGCCATGTCCTCATCAGCGAGATGCAGCACGGCCTCTTCGTGCTCGATATCAGCCAGGCCTTGTCGCTCGGTGCTGGGATGGTCACCGGGCAAGAACGCCTGCGTGTGCGCTCCGGGAACAGCCACATCATCGTTGACCTTCCCAAGGGCGCACGGATCACCAGCATCGCCGATGCCCTTGGCCGACAAGTTCCGGTGGACATCCGTGGCACCACCAACGGCGGAACCATCGTGGATACGCGCAACTTCGCCCCCGGCATCTTTACCATAACAGCCACCGACAGCGACCGTCGCTGGAGCACCACTTTCCTGAACATCTTGGAATGAGCACGCCCTGGCAGGAGAAATACGAATTGGTGGTGGGCCTGGAGGTGCATGCGCAGCTGCTCACCGAAAGCAAGGCGTACAGCAGCGAGGCCAACGCGTACGGCGACCGTCCGAACACCCTGGTCGGGCCGGTAACATTGGGGCTGCCCGGCACACTTCCAGTGCCCAACACCAAGGTGATCGACCTGGCCATACGGCTGGGCCTGGCCTGCGGGTGCGACATCGCACCACGCATGTACTATGCCCGCAAGAACTATTTCTACCCGGATCTGCCCAAGGGCTACCAGATCACGCAGGACAAGACGCCCATCTGCACGGGTGGGAAGATCACCATACCGGACGGTGCGGGGGAGAAGGACATCCGGATCACCCGCATCCACATGGAGGAGGACGCCGGCAAGAGCATACACGATGTGGACCCTTTCAACACCCTGGTGGACCTGAACCGCGCCGGGGTGCCCTTGGTGGAGATCGTGAGCGAACCCGATATCCGCTCGGCGCAGGAGGCCTACGATTACCTCGTGGAAGTGCGCCGGTTGGTACGTTACCTCGATGTGTGCGACGGCAACATGGAAGAGGGCAGCCTGCGGTGCGACGCCAATATCAGCATCCGCCCGAAAGGTTCCCCGGAATTCGGTACGCGCACCGAGGTGAAGAACCTGAACAGCTTCCGCAACGTGGCGCGGGCCATCGAATATGAGGCGCAGCGGCAGAGCGAAGTGATCGATGGGGGCGGCGTCATCCACATGGAGACACGCACGTTCGACGCCGCCAAGGGCATCACCATCGGGTTGCGCAGCAAGGAGATGGCGCACGACTACCGGTACTTCCCCGAGCCCGACATCCAGCCACTGACGGTGAGCGAGGCGAAGAAGGAGGCCATCCGCCGGGCCATGCCCCCGCTGCCGCGCGAGCTGCGCGAGAAGTACGTGTCCACGCTGGGCCTCAGCGCCTACGACGCCGCCAACCTCACGGACGATCGCGATACCGCGCTCTATTACGAGGAGACCTTGAAAGGCACACGCAACGCCAAGGCCGCGGCCAACCAGGTGATGGGTCCGGTACGTGGTTGGGTGAACGAGCGCGGCCTCACCATCCGGGAGTTCCCGATCAGTCCGGTGCGATTGGCCTCGTTGGTGGAACTGATCGAAAGCGGCAAGGTGAGCCACACGCTCGCCGCCCAGAAGCTCTTCCCGTTGATGCTGGTTCAGGATGGCACGGCCGAGGAACTGGCCACCGCCCACGGCCTGCTCACCGACACGCGGGAGGATGCCATCGAGGCCGCGCTGCGGCAGGCGATGAAGAAATATCCCGATAAAGTGGATGCGTTCCGTGCCGGGAACAAAGGGCTGCTCGGCCTGTTCATGGGCGAAGTGATGAAAGCGACCCAGGGCAAAGCCGACCCGCGCAAGGCGAACGAACTCGCACAAAAGATCCTCCAGGAGGGCAACACATGATGAGCACGATGAGAACGACCTTCTTCCTTCTACTCCCCGCGATCCTGTTCTCCGCCTGCGGTACGGGACAGCCGACCGGGCGCAGCATCACCGCGCACGTGGCCGGCGGGGCCGGGCGAACGCTCTATCTGGAGAAGTTCAGCGCCAACCAGCCCACACGCATCGATTCGGTGAAACTCGACGGAGATGGGAAGGGCACGCTGCGGCCACCCGTGATGCCGCTCGACTTCTACGCCGTGAGCATGGGCGAGAACGACCGGCTGATCCTGATCCTGGATTCCACGGAGAGTGTGGCCTTCGAGGCCGCGGCCGACCACTTGAGCGATCCTGAAAGCGTGACGGGCAGCGCGCACAGCATGCTCATGCACGACCTCTTCAAGGAGATGAAGACCTACAGCACCGAGCGGCAGGAGCTGGTGGGCCGCATCAACGCGGACCGCAACGACAGTGCGGCCATCGCCAGCATCGAGCGGCTGAACACCGATTTCTACACGCGCTGCCGCGATTTCGTCACGAAGCACACCGGTAGCCCGGCCGTCCTGGCCGCCGTGCAGAACCTGAACATCCAGAACGACCTGGCGCTGTTCCAGCAGGTGCGCGATTCACTGGGAAAAACAATTCCCAGGAGCGAGTACTATGTTGCCTTCCGCGACCAGGTAAGCCGCATGGAGCAGCAGCTGGCGGCCATGAAGGCCCAGGAGGAACAGATGGCACGGTTGGACAACCTGAT
>JAFDZE010000007.1:44243-46652 GCA_018267155.1 Bacteroidota bacterium
GACTTCTGGGCCAGCTGGTGCAAACCCTGCCGCATGGAGAACCCCAATGTGAAACGGGTGTACGAGCGGTTCAAAGGCAAAGGCTTCGAGATCCTCGGCGTGAGCCTGGACAAGGACAAGAACGCATGGACAGGGGCGATCGCCCAGGACGGCCTGCCGTGGAAGCACGTGAGCGACCTCGCCTTCTGGAACAACGCCGCGGCACAGCAATATGGTGTAAGCAGTATCCCGTACACGGTGCTGGTGGACCGGGATGGCAAGGTGCTCGCCAAGAACCTGCGCGGCCCGGCGCTGGAGGAGAAACTGGCCGAAGTGCTCAAGTAGAAGCTTGCCGGACCCGGGATGCGACGTGTGGAACCACAGGAGATCGGACCACGATCCGACGGCGGACCTCGTGCGATGGCATCGACGAACCTGCGCGCTATGATCAGGCAGGCAACCTCGTGCGTGCTGCTGCTCGCCGTGCAAGGCGTTCGGGCCCAGTCCTATTTCCAGCAGGAGGTCAATTACCGGATCGATGTCCGCCTGGACGATGCGAAACACGAACTGCACGCCTTCGAGCAGTTCGACTATCACAACAACTCCCCTCAGACCCTCGATACCATCTGGATCCACCTCTGGCCGAACGCCTACAAGGACCGCAGCACCGCGCTCTGCGACCAGTTGGACCGGATGAACAACTTCGGACTGCACTATGCCACACCTGAGCAACGTGGCTTCTTGGACAGTCTCGCTTTCACAGTTGGACCGTCATCCGTGCCGGTGCAGTGGGGCCCGCACCCCGAGCACATCGACATCGCCTGGATCAAATTACCGTCCCCACTCGCACCGGGGGAGCACACGACCATCAGTACGCCCTTCCGCGTACGGATCCCCAGCGCCTCCTTTTCTCGCCTGGGCCACGCCGGGCAGGCGTACTTCATCACGCAGTGGTACCCTAAACCGGCCGTGCTCGACAGCGAAGGATGGCACCCGATGCCCTACCTCACGCAAGGGGAGTTCTACAGCGAATTCGGCAGTTTTGATGTGCGCATCACCCTGCCGGCGAATTATGTCGTTGGTGCCACCGGCGAGCTGCAGGACGCGCACGAGCGGGCCTGGCTCGATTCCCTGTCCACGGTGCCGTACGCGGACGACCAGAAGTTCAAAGTGCGCAAGCAGCGCGCACGGCTGAACGCCACCCCACCATCAAGCGCGCGCACCAAGACCCTGCACTTCAAACAGGATCGCGTACACGACTTCGCCTGGTTCACCGACAAGCGCTTCATCGTGCGCAAGGGCTCCGTCACGCTGCCACGTTCCGGGAACACAGTGACCACGTGGACCATGTTCACACCCGAGAATGCGGACATCTGGAAGGACGCGATCACCTACGTGAACGAGAGCGTGCGGCTGTACAGCTCCTGGGTGGGCGACTATCCGTACAGCGCATGCACGGCGATCGATGGCGGCACCGCAGCGGGTGGCGGCATGGAATACCCGATGATCACCATCATCAACGACAGCAGCGACCCGTTCGAGCTGGACGTGGTGATCGCCCACGAGGTGGGGCACAATTGGTTCTACGGCATCCTCGGCAGCAACGAGCGCGATCATCCATGGATGGACGAGGGCATCAACAGTTATTACGAGCAGCGCTACGTGGAAGCGCGATACCCGGGGTTACGTATCAAGAATGTCCAGGGTCTGCCGATCGGCAGCTTGAGCATGGGCCAGGGCATCACCTACCGGGAGCAGAACGAATTGATGTACCGCTTCAACGCCCGCCGGAACCAGGACTCCCCACCTGACACGCCGTCCGACGAGTTCAGCGAACTGGATTACGGCACCACGGTGTACGCGAAATCGGCCGTGGCCTTCGACAACCTGAGGGGCCTTCTCGGCGAAGCCCGCTACGATTCGTGCATGCAGGCGTACTTCGGGAGCTGGCGCTTCAAGCATCCACGGCCCATTGATCTGGAGCGATCATTCGGCATGGACAAGGACCCGGCTCTGGCCAGCACGTTCCGGGATGCGATCATGACGGCACGCAAGGCCGACCGACGGCCCCGGCACCCGATGCGGTCCATGGTACCGGAGATCGATCCACGCAACGACAGTGCTGGCTTCCGGTTCCCCGAATTCAAATTCCTGGCCGGACTGGAACGCAAGGACCGCAGCAGCATCTACTGGACCCCGGCCATCGGGTACAACACGCACGATGGATGGATGCCGGGCATTACGCTCCGCAACACCACCGTGCCCGACCAGCGCATCGAATGGGTGCTGGCCCCGCTGTACGGGACACAAAGTCACCGCCTGGCCGGTGGTGGGCGGATCGCATGGAGCCACGATCGCCTGAACAGCGGTTGGTTGCGCAACGTCCATGTGGGCGTGTCGGGCTTCGCGGCATCGCAAGGTGCCGATGCC
>JAFDZE010000080.1 GCA_018267155.1 Bacteroidota bacterium
CGCACCGTGGCCAAATACCGCGAACAGATGAACTTTCCAGTGGCTCGCCTGCGGAAGGAACTCTGAGCAAGCTTCAAATTCCAAGGCTCAAGCCGCAAACGACATCAGGCATGGATCGCGTCTTGAGCCTTGATGTTTGACATGCGCCTCCTCGCCAACGCCCTCTCCATGCTCCTGCATCCGCTCTGGATGACCACCGGGGCCCTGGTGTTGTGCTCCCGGATCGATCCGTTCATGTTCCTCGATCCCGGATCGCAGGCGGGCCTGATCTTCCTCGGCCTGGTCTTCCTGATGACCGCCCTGTTCCCCCTCGTCAGCACACTGCTCATGCGGCGCAGCGGCCTGGTGAGTGACCTGACGCTGCCTACGCGGTCCGAGCGTATACCCGTGTACATCATCGGACTCCTCTACCACGGCATGTGCTGGTACCTGATCCGTAGGATCACCGACCATCCGGTGACGCTGGGCATCGTGATCGGGGCGTTCATCACCCTGCTGCTCGTGCTCCTCATCACCCTGTATTGGAAGATCAGTGCGCACATGGCGGGCATCGGCGGGCTCATCGGTGCGGTGGTGGCGGTCATGGTCCTTGATGGTGGTGAGGTCACACTGGCTCTTTCCGGCCTCTTCGTACTGGCCGGTGCGCTCGGTACGGCCCGGCTCATCGTCAGCGACCACACGCCCGCCCAAGTGTACACCGGCACGCTGCTCGGCTTTGTCTGCGTGTTCGCCAGCGCAGCATCGGGTATCACCACCTGAGCGCGGCGTTTCCCGCCGCTGTCCGTGGCCCAGCGTTGGCCGGTAGGACCACCCGCATCATGCGTGAGCGCATTCCCTGGAACACGCTCCATTGAATTGTCCTGCTGACAACACGTGCTGTCCACGACCTGTTCGCAAGCCGACATGGGCCATCTTCGCCGCATGAACGCCTGGGTGCTCGTACGCCACGGCCCGCCGGAGCGCGCATTCGCGCTGCGCGAGATCCCCGATCCCGTTGCCGGACGGGGGCAGGTGCTCATCCGCAGCGAGGGCTTCGGCCTCAACTACGCGGACGTGATGGCCCGCAAGGGCCTCTATCGCGAAGCACCGCCGCCCCCCTGCATCATCGGCTACGAGGCCGTGGGCCGGGTTGAGTACTGTGGCGATGGGGTGCCAGCTCACCTCTTGGGCAGGCGCGTGGTGGCCATCACCCGCTTCGGCGGCTATGCCGAGATGGCCGTTACCGATCACCGGGCGGTGGTACCAATTGACGACAGCGTGCCGCTCGGTACGGCCTGTGCCCTCGCGACACAAGGCGCCACGGCCTGGTACCTCGCCATGATCGCCCGCCCCGTTCGCAAAGGGGAACACGCCGTTGTACATAGCGCGGCCGGTGGCGTGGGGAACCTGCTGGTCCAGCTGCTCATGCATCAGGGTGGCGAGGTCATCGCCATGGCCAACGGTGCCGACAAAGTGCGAGCCCTCCATGAACTCGGCATCCGGCACGTGATCGATCGGGCACGGGGGGACTACGCCGAACAGGTACGCACGATCCTGAAGAACGGGAGGCCCCAGGTGGTATTCAACGCCGTTGGCGGCTCCACTTTCAAGAAGGACCTCGCACTGCTCGGTGCCACGGGCTGTCTGGTGCTCTATGGTGGTGCCGAACGTGGTTCGGGTACGATCGGGGCGCTTCGATTCGTGTTGCGCATGGGTGTGGTGATCCCGATCCTCCTGATGATGAGGCACCAGAGCCTCATCGGGGTGAACATGCTGCGGCTGGGCGATGTGCGGCCGGACCTGCTGGAGGAGTGCCTGCACGGCATCGCCAAGGCCCATGCCGATGGATGGCTGCGACCCATGGCGCTCTCCGAGTTCGCGTCGGAACAGCTGCCCGATGCGCACACGCTGCTGGAAAGCGGAAGGAGCATGGGGAAGGTGGTTGTTCGTTGGTGATCGCAGCACATGCCCGGTTCGGGTGTCGGGGTATCTTTGCAACGTGCCGTTGCTGAACCCGCTCCGCACCCTCGCATTCGCCGATTGGCGGCTCGGTTTGGACCGTCCACTCCTGATCGCCGGCCCGTGCAGCGCCGAATCCGAAGAACAGGTACTGGGAACGGCCCGGGCGATCGCTGATGGGATCCCGCAGGTGAAGGTCTTCCGTGCAGGCGTGTGGAAGCCTCGCACCCGGCCGGGCGGCTTCGAGGGCGCCGGCGATGCGGCGCTCGCCTGGTTGAAGCGCGTGAAGGCAGAGACGGGTCTGCTCACCATGACCGAGGTCGCGGTGCCAGCGCATGTGGAAGCGGCCCTGGCCGCGGGCATCGATATGCTGTGGATCGGCGCACGCACCACCCCGAACCCCTTCAGCGTGCAAGCCATCGCCGATGCGCTGCACGGCACGGACATCCCCGTGTTCGTGAAGAACCCCATCAACCCGGATACTCAACTCTGGGTAGGAGCCATCGAACGCCTGGCCGATGCCGGTATCACGCGCCTGGCCGCCGTCCACCGGGGGTTCAGCTGGTTCGAGCGCACCCCGTACCGCAACAGCCCGATGTGGGAGTTCCCCATCCGGCTCAAGGCCACCTTCCCGCAGTTGGAACTGATCTGCGACCCCAGTCACATCGCCGGTCATCCGGATCGCCTGGCCGAGATCGCCCAACAGGCGCTGGACCTGAACTTCAGCGGGCTGATGATCGAGACGCATTGCGACCCCGCACGGGCATGCAGCGACGCTCAACAACAGATCCGCCCCGCCGTGCTCCGCACTTTGCTCCAAGGTCTGGTGGAGCGCGCTCCCCGACCCGGCCCCGACGCCCTTGAGGGATTGCATGAACTGCGGGACCTGATCGACCAATTGGACGAGGAGATCGCCCAGAAGCTGGCCAGCCGGATGGACATCGCGGAACGCATCGGGGAATTCAAGCTCGCCCACAACGTCGCCATCCTGCAGCCCGAGCGGTGGGACCACATCATGCGCAGGCAGACGGCATTGGGCGGGCGCATCGGTCTGGACCCCGGCTTCGTAAGGGCCTTCATGAACGCGATCCATGAGGAGAGCATCCGCCGACAGACCGCGGTTTGGGAGCGGGTTCCGGAGTCGTCCGAAGACCCGGCCATGAAGACCCGGACCTGACCGGGCCATCCGTAGGAAACCGATGATCGTGCGCTTTCATGCGCCGACCGTGTGTCCCGTATCGGGCCACCTCCTATTTTGGGCGATCTCTTGCAAGGAACCGTTACGCCCAACGAACCCCCCAACAACCACATGCGACGTCTTTCCTCGTGTACAGCAGCCGTACTTCTAGGTGCGGTGGCCTCCGCGCAAGCGGTCTTCACCGAAGCCACCGCCAACCTCTCCCATGCCTCCCATGGAGCCGCTTGTGTGGCCGTGGCCGACATGGACGGTGACGGACTTGACGACATCGTTCAGCTCGACATGAGCGAGCATGTCTACATCCTCTACCAGAACGCCGATCACAGCTTCACCACGTTCGACTACGGGCAGGTGGAGAACGACAGCCAGTGGGGCTGGGCCATGGCCGACCTGAACAACGATGGCCACAAGGACATCTGCAGCGGGGTGGGCGTCACCAACTTCCTCAACATCACCTCGCGCGGGGTGTACACCCTGTCGGACCTCAACGGCCCGTCGATCTTCACCCAGGCCATGAGCATGGCCGACTTCAACAACGACGGCCGCGTGGACGTGTTCGCCTGCAACGATGTGGGACCAAGCAACATCTGGATCACCAACGGCAGCGGTGTTCCCGAGTACGACGGCAATTTCATGCCTTGGGCCACCCAATGCACCGGAACAGCCGGTGACATGAGCGGCAACTACGGGAGCACCGTCACCGACTTCGACAATGATGGCGACATCGACCTGCACATCAGCCACTGCCGCCAGGGCGTGAACAACCCCGACGACTGCCGCCGCTGGGACCGCCTCTTCGTGAACGACGGCAATGAGAATTATACCGATCAGGCGGCTACGTACGGCCTGGAGAACCACGAGCAGGTGTGGACCACCGACTTCGGTGATTACGACAACGACGGGGACCTAGACGTGTTCCACACCACCCACAGCACCACCTTGCAACTCTTCGAGAACGACGGCACCGGCCACTTCACCAACGTGACCGAAGGAAGCGGACTGCAGTACGACGGGTTCTTCCTCCAAGGCCTCTTCCGCGACCTTGACAACGATACCCATCTCGATATCGTCACCGGCAGCACCCACTACTACTTCAAGGGTAATGGCGACGGCACCTTCACCCGCATCGACAACGTGTTCCCCGCCAGCAAGGAGATGCACAGCTTCGCCTTCGGCGACCTGAACGGTGACGGCTTCGAGGACGTGTACGCCACCTACGGCGACGGGTACGTGGACGGCGATGAGAACTACCCCGACAAGTTGTGGATGAACACGCCCAACGGCAACCACTTCTTCAACGTGGACCTTGAAGGCACCGTGAGCAACCGCGACGCCGTGGGCGCCCGTGTCACCATCACCGGTCCTTGGGGCACTATGATCCGCGAGGTGCATGCCGGTGAGAGCTACGGCATCACCAACACGTTCACCTGCCACTTCGGCCTGGGCCAGTACACCACCATCCCCACGGTCACCGTCAGCTTCCCCAGCGGTATCACACAAACGTTCACCGACGTGCATGTGGACCAGAACTTCACGGTGGTGGAAGGCGAATGCTCCTCGCCCAACGTGGCCATTACCAGCGAGAGCGGCGACCTGGTGTGGTGCCCCGGCGATGCCGGCCTCACGCTGAACGCCCCGGAGATCGAGGGCTATACCGCCACCTGGAACGATGGCAGCACGGGCACCACCTTCCTGGTGAACGGCGGCGGCACCTACAGCGTGACCCTCGACAACGGCGACAACTGCCCTGTGACGGCGTTCGCCAACGTGCTCGAGAACCCCGACCAGACCCCGAGCATCACGGCCGATGGCCCGCTCAGTTTCTGCGAGACGGACGGCCCCGTCACCCTCACCTCCAGCAGCGCCATTGGCAACACCTGGAGCACGGCGCAGCAGACCCAGAGCATCGTGGTGAACACCAGTGGCAGCTATACCGTTACCATCGACGGCGCCTGCCAGCAATGGACCAGTGCCGCGGTCAACATTGATGTGGCCGATGCCCCGGATGCGCCTACGGCCAACGGTGCCATCATCAACTATGGCGCCACCGCCGACCTCAACGCCACCGGCTCCAATGTGGTCTGGTACGATGTGGCAACCGGCGGATCAGCGATCGCCTCGGGCAATGCCTTCACCACTCCCGCACTCACTGCCACCACCAGCTACTGGTGCGCCGATCAGAACGTCAGCGGTGGCGATATCGAATACGGGGGCCGCACGGACCAGTCGAACACGGGTGCCATGAGCAACAGCGCGTAC
Organism: Bacteroidota bacterium; assembly: GCA_018267155.1. Lineage (GTDB taxonomy): Bacteria > Bacteroidota > Bacteroidia > Flavobacteriales_F > PHOS-HE28 > PHOS-HE28. The sequence continues at coordinate 5,396 of JAFDZE010000080.1, forward strand.
CACCTGCTCTTCGATGCGTTTGGTCCGATGGTGATCAACAGCGTGAAGGTGTATGCCGATGGTGCCGGCACGCGTACCATCCAGTTGCGCGACATGAGCGACAACTCCACGGTGGCGGAAGGCACGTTCAACATCCCCGATGGGGAAAGCCGCGTGGACCTCAACTTCACCGTACCAGCGGCGGGCAACTACGGCCTGCGCTACTCCAGCCAGAACCCGGGCTGCTGGCGCGATGGACAGGACGGCAGCATCCCCTATCCCTTCGCACTTGGCTCACTCGGCTCCATCACCGGTACCAACGTCACGGGAGGCAACGCGCTGGCGTACTACTATTACTTCTACGACTGGGAGGTGCAGAGCCCGCTCGCGGTGTGTGAAAGCGCGCGTACGGAAGTTGTCGTGGAAGTAGGTCCGCAAGGGATCAACGACGGCACGGCACAGGGCTTCTCGGTGTACCCCGTCCCCACAGACGCCGCGCTGACCATCGACTTCGGCACCATCCAAGGCGAAGTGGACCTGGATCTGCTGGATGTGACCGGCCGCACGGTGATCGCTCAACACCGTACCGTGAACGGACCGGGCCAGCTCGATCTGGGTGGTCTTGCTCGTGGTGAGTACAGCCTGCGGGTACGGCATACGGGGGGCCAGTTGGTCCGCCGCGTTGTGGTCCGCTGAGCACGGATGGCCACGGTACGGCCCCGGTCCGAACTCTTCGGGCCGGGGCCGTTCCCGTTCGGAACGACGGCTCGAGGTAACTTGGCCCCGCGATGCCCAACGACATGGACCCTGCGGACATCCGCATTGTCGTGATCGGTGTCGGTGCCATCGGTTCGGCACTGTTGCCGAGGCTGCTCCGTATGCCCTTCCGCGTAGTTACCCTGGTGGATGGTGACCGGGTGGAGGCGCGTAACCTGGAACGGCAGGAGTTGTACGCCCCTGTGGATGTCGGATCGCCCAAAGTGCAGGTCGCGGGGTCGTGGGCGCGCAATGCTCCAGTGGGTCCACGGGTAGAAGTACATGACACCTTTCTGGATGACCGGAACGCGGAGTCCATCATCGCTGTACACGACATCGTGGCCGATTGCACGGACGATGCCCATGCTCGACGGCTCATCGATCGCGTTTGCGGTGACCTGGGCATCACCCTGGTGAGTGGGGCGGTCCATGCGGGGCAGGGCCAGGTGATCGTCCTGCACGACGAAGGACCCGGGGAGGACATCTCCCTCGAATACCTGTTCCCGGGAAGGATCAGCATGGATCAGGACGGGTGCGATATGCGCCATGTCCCCTTGCGGACGATCGACGAGTCCGCCAAACGCATGGCTTTACGCATCCGGCAAGTACTGGATCACGGGCCCGTAGTGAACGGCCGGATCGACCTGTTCGACGAAGCTTCGAACGCTTGGGCGAGCTTCGAGCCGCCGAACGCATGAACGGAACAACGATCAACGAACGATGATCAGCGTCGAAGAGGCGAAGCGCATCCTGATGGGCCATGTTCGGCCACTGCCCTTCACGCCGCTTGAACTCGATCTGGCCTTGGACCACCATCTGGCCACCGACGTGCTGAGCCGCGTGCCCCACCCGCTCTTCGACATGAGCGCTGTTGACGGTTGGGCGTTGTGCGGTGAAGGACCCGTTTGGTCCAGCGTCGGGGAAGTGGCCGCCGGGCAGCAGTTGGAACGGACACTGGTGCCCGGGGAATGCGCACGGATCTTCACCGGTGCGCGGATCCCGGATGGTACGGATCGTGTCCTGATGCAGGAGGATGCGGTCCGCGCGGCGGACGCGATACGGACGGTGAATGGAGCCCCCGATAAAGGAGCCAACATCCGACGTCGTGGCGAGCAGTTCACCGAGGGCGAGTTGCTGGCCCGTGCCGGCGATCGGCTTGATCCCCCGCTGATCGGATTATTGGCCACCGCCGGACTCGAGGAGATCGAGGTCATTTTCAAACCATGGGTGGCGATCGTACGCACCGGTGGCGAGTTCATCGATGACGATGCTTCCAAGGAAGGCAGGATCTACAGCAGCAACGATCGGATGCTCCTGGCCGCACTGCACAAGGAACTGTGCGAGACCGATGACGAAGGCGCCTTCACGGCCGGTGATGATGACGCCGAACTGGAGATCGCCATCAGGCAGGCCAGCGCCGCGGATGTTGTGATCACCACCGGTGGTGTTTCCGTTGGCGACCATGATCGGGTGGAAACCGTTCTGCGGAAGATGGGGGCGCGGATCGTCTTCCACGGCGTGGCCCAGAAGCCGGGCAAGCCGCTGCTCATCGCACTGCTCGAGGGGAAACCCGTTTTCGGGCTCCCCGGGAACCCGCGTGCTGTAATGATCCTTTATTGGGAGTATGTCCTGCCTTTTCTCCGGGCCATGCAAGGGGCGCCGGACCCATGGCCCCGTACCGAACGACTGCCGCTGGAACATGCCGTTGACGTGAAGGGCGGTCGTGCTGAGTTCCGTGCCGCACGTATTGAACGTGGCCGTGTGCGCCTCCTGGTGGATGAGGGGTCCCACATGTTGCGCTCCCTCACCGCTGCCGATGCCCTCGTCTATCTGCCGGCCGATCGTCGCGCGTGGCACATGAACGACGAAGTGGAGGTCCACTACCTGCCGCGATGAACGACCGCCAGTGGACCGGCGTGGTGCTCGCGGGCGGGAAGAGTTCGCGCATGGGCCGCGATAAGGCACTGATCGAAGTGGACGGGATCACGCTGCTGGATCGTGCCATCGACCGGTTGCGCCCGTACACCCGGGAGGTCATCGTGATCGCTGATCCGCTCAAATACGCACCGGCTCATGCCCGCGTCCTGCCCGACGACCGGCCCGGCCTCGGTCCACTGGGGGGGATCGCCACCGCTCTGCGCCATGCGCGCTATGTGCGCTTGCTGGTGCTGGCCTGCGACCTGCCGAACATCAACGACCGGCTGCTCATTCAGCTGAAGAACGGACTTGTTGGTTCGGTGGATGCCGTGGTGCCCAGGCACCCGGATGGTATCGAACCACTCGCCGCGGCCTACCACAGGCACACCATCGAGTGCTTCCAGGGCAGGATCGCGGATGGCAACCTGAAAATGACCGAAGCGCTCACCGCGATCAATACCGCGTGGCTTGCCGTTCAGCCGGGCGAATACGGCTGGCCCGCCGATCTGTTCCGCAACTTGAACGCGCTGAGCGATCTTTGAGCCATGCGGGTCCATCTGTTCGGTTTGATCGCGGAACGTGCTGGCACGAACCTTCTGGACGTGGAGGCGACCACGGTGGATGAACTCAGGCGTGTCCTGACCGGGCGTATTGAGGGCCTGGATCGATTGAGTTATGCCATAGCCGTGGATCGCCGCCTGGTGAAGGCGGATATGCCGCTTACAGGTGAGGAGGAGGTCGCCTTGTTGCCTCCGTTCGCTGGCGGGTGACCAGTCCTCCGGGGCGGCCATAGCACTGGCCCATCCATGATCGGGACCGGGCTGATCGACCAGGCCGATCCAAGCATCTGGCTTCCGACCTTCGCCCCGCAGCCTTCGCCATCAGGCATCGGCGCACAACGCATGGTGAACGGCAAGGAAGCGGTCGTGGAGGAATTCGTGCTCCATCGGCTCGCCACGGACGATGCCCCTGGCATTCTGAATGATTTCAGCGCGGTGCTCGAAGGTGGTGAGGAACAGGAGTTCCTGCGCCGACTTTTTCTGAAGCCGTTCGCCAACATGGGAGAGACCTTCAGCTTCGCCGACGGAGAGGATGGTGATGTGTTCCATGGACTGTGCGCGGGCATCCATGCGGGTCGTGATCTGGTGGAGTCCTCCCGGAGCATTGCCCAGCGTCTTCAGGAGGTGCTTCGTCAGCATGGTTTGCGTGGTGGGGATCTTTTCGTGGTGAAGTTCAGCGGTGTCGAACTCGGCGCCGCGCGTCATGCCGCCGTGGGTGTGCTCAAGTTCGATGGCCGTGAGGTCTTCATGGAGAACAAGCCCGAGGATGGCCGCTTGGTGATGCGCCTGGGCCGGGGCCTGGGCACCCTGAAGCCGGTTCTGGCCGTTCTGGTCGTGTTCACGCCCGATGCGCCTACGCTCTTCACCATCGATGACGAGGAGCACGCAAGCGCATGGCGTCACGAGTTCATCGGCCTGTGCCGCAAGCAGGACCATGTGAACAGCACACGGGATGCGATGGCCATGACGCGCTCCTTCATCACCGACGAGCTGCCCTCAAGGCATGAGGTGGACCGTGCTGGGCAGATCGATCTGCTCAACCGGTCGGTACAATATTTCAAGGAGAATGCCGCGTATGACCGGGACCACTTCGCCCAGGAGGTGTTCGGCGAGAAGGAGGTGATGAGCGCCTTCGACCAGTACAGCGAGCGCTATGGTCAGGAGAATGACGTTCGCTTGCAGGACCGGTTCGACATCTCATCGCACGCCGTGAAGAGCCAGGCCCGCGTGTTCAAGAGCGTACTGAAATTGGACAAGAATTTCCATATCTACATCCACGGCGACCGCAGCCGCATCGAGCACGGCGTGGACGAGCGTACGGGGCGGAAATTCTACAAGATCTGGTATGACGAGGAGCGGTAGTGCGCTCAGTCCTGCACCAGCTTGTACAACGCGGCCAGGTCCGGGGCAAGGATCACTTCGATCCGGCGGTTCTTGGCCTTGTCTGCCGGATCGACAGGTACATATTCGCCACGCCCGCCCGCGGTGATCCGCTTGGGGTCGATGCGGCTGCTCTCCTGCAGGATGCGCACCACGCTGGTGGCACGGAGCACGCTCAGGTCCCAGTTGTCCTTCATGCTGCTGCCCGGGGCGATCTTGTCCGTGTCCGTGTGTCCCTCCACCAGGATGGCGAGGTCCTTCTCGTTCTCGATGGCCTTGCCGAGGCTTCCCAGCGCTTGTTTCCCTTCGCTTTCCACCACGGTACTGCCGCTTTTGAAGAGCAGCTTGTTGTCCAAGTTCACGTAGATCTTGCCGTCCTTCTGTGTTACGGTGAGCCCCTTGCCCTCGAAACCGGCGAGCGCCGCACTCACCCGGTCCTTCAAACTCTTCATGGCGGCGTCCTTCGCGGCAAGCTCCTTCTGCAGGTCGGCCAGTTTCGCCTCGCGATCCCCAAGTGAGCGCGCCAGTGCACTGAGCGAATCCTCCTGCCGCTGCAAGCGCAGACGGGTGGCCTCCAGGTCGGTGAGCAGTTTGCGATTCTCGCTGCTCTCCCCGGCCAGCAATGCGTTGTACTTCTCCAGTAATTCGGTGTTCAGCTTATTGATCTTGTCGTATTGCACGGTCATGTTGCGCAAACTGGTCCCTTGGATGGTGGTATCCCGCTCCAAGTTCGCCTTGCGCTTGGTCAGGTCCTCCACCGAGGCGCTTTGCTCCTTCATGGCCGCTTCGGCTGTCTGGGCCTTGGCCAACGCCGCGGTCTCGCTCTCCTGTGTGCTCTTGTAGCGGCTCTGCAACTCCTCGTATTTCCTGGCAGGAACGCAGGCCGTCAACAACGCGATGAGGATGAGCAGGGTGGCGGACTTGGAGGTCGGGTTCATGTGTATGTAACTTTCCGGTTGTCGCGGCGAAGGTATCCCTCTCCACCGATGCGGGCATTGAACGGTAGGCATGGGCCCACTTCACCCGCTTGATCCGGACCGGAACGGAACCTTGTCCGTGCGGACAACGTTATCCAAGCCCATGCGCAACAGGGACCTCGCCCCTTGGTTCTCTCTGCTCGCCGATGAGGAGGCCGGCCATTATCGTGTGCTCGCATACGTGCATCGGATCGACGGGCGCTATCGCGAACGCAAATTGTACCCGTACCTGGATGAACTCAGGGCCGGTGCCGAGGAATTGCTCTCGCTGCGGCAGGAACGTGAGCAGTTGGCGTCGGCCATGCCGCGCCCGATCATCGGCATGGACCTGTTGAAGGGTCGGCTGTTGCGAGCGACCGTGCGTGAGGATGACATCCTGCGCGCCATTGACGGCATGATCGCCAATACCTTGCCCGAGTTGGATCGCGTCATGGAACGCGGGCGCCAGTTGCGCGAGCAACTCACCGCTGGTATCCGCTTCGAACCCGTGGGCCTGTTACCGCTGTACACGAACGAAGGTTACCTGATCCTTCACCATGGTCGTGAGGCGCGTTCCTACGCCTATTCACTCGGCCTGCCCATGCCCGATACCGAGGGTTCGGAACACCGCGTGTTGCGTACACGTTTCGTGGCCGACCACACGATCGGGATCACCTGTACGTACGAGCAAGTGAAGGCCGATCTGGTGCGCAACCATCCGGGATTGCCGAATCCGGCCGTGTTCGCCTTCGTGAGCGACGTGTCCCTGCCCATCATCGAGACATTCGTGCCACTGGCGAAGCAATTGGTTTACGAGATGGTCGCCGGGCAGGTGGCATAACGCCACCCGGTTACTGTGCCGGGACCTGCTTGTGGTTGAACCACACGGTCCCGAGGTCCATGAGGTCCAACGGGTTGGGTCGAAGGTTCATGACCCGTGGCGAAGTGAGCAGCACGGAACGGTCGTGATACAGGGGGATCGCGGGCACATCGTTCATGGCGATGTTCTCGGCTTCGGCGAGCAGGCGCGAACGGACGTTCTCGTCCGGCTCGTGTATGGCCTGTTCAAACCGCGTGTCGAACGCGCGTGAATGATAGCGCAGCGTGTTGAGTGGCGAGGCCAGGGCCGTGTCCTGGGCGGCGTTCTTGCCGTACAGCATGGCCAGAAAGTTCTCCGGATCAGGATGATCGGCCGACCATCCTTCCCGCCAGAAGCGGGCTTTCAGGTGCTCGGTGAGTGCCAGATGCTGCTCTGCGGGGAGTACGCTGAGCGTTATGGGCACATTCAACTCGCGCTCGATCATGCCCAGTACCGCCTCGGCCACGCGCACGTAACCGAAGCCATCGGCACTGACCTGCAATCGAAGCGGGGGAAATCCACGTCCTTGGGGATATCCGGCACTGGCCAGCAGCAGGCGGGCGCTATCCGGATCGAAATGGAAGCCGCGGACCAAATTATATGGATAATTTTTGAGCCCGGGGGCCACGATCCCGTGATCCGCCGGCGAGGCCAAGCCCCCGAGCACCTGATCCACCAACGTTCGCCGATCAACGGCCAAGGCGAATGCCTTGCGCACGCGCACATCGTTGAACGGGGGGTGGTGTATATCGAAGCAGTAGAATTGTGATGCGTAGCCGGGCACCGACAGGAATGTGAACCGTTTTTCCCCGGTGGCGGGATCGACCGAATCCTTCAACGCTGACAACCGGTCCACCGGCAGCTCGAACAACGCTGTCACCCGCCCCTTGAGGAATTGATCGAACTCCGCATTGCGGTCCGGATCAAAGGTGATGCGGACCGCGTCGAGATAGGGCAGTGCCCGGCCCTCGGCATCCTGGCGCCAATAAACCGGATTCCGTTCCAGCACCATGGTCCCACCGGTATGCGGCCCACGCAAGCGAAAAGCCCCGGTGCCGATGGCGTGGGTGTTGATGTCCCTGGCGTAGGCTTCGGTGAGTTCCTGCGGCCAGATCCAGCAACCCTGATGCGCGATGATCCGCAGGATGTTCGGATCGGGATGTGTGAGCGTGATGCGCACAGTGGAGTCGTCCACCTTGCGGATGCCCTCAACTCCCTGCGGCAAGGGTTGCCCGTTCCGGCTGGCGAGGTAATGCTCCGTGGCGCCCACCACACGGTCCTGGAACAGCCAGCGCGTTCCGTCGCCGATACCCTGGGTGCAGATGGCCGTGAAGCAGCGCACCACGTCGTCGGCCGTGAGTGTCCGCCCTATCCCGTCCGTAAAGGCGGGGTCGTCGTGGAAACGTACGCCCTGCCGAAGGTGGAAGGTCCAGATCGTGTGCGTGGTGTCCACCTCCCAGCTATCGGCCAAGCAGGGCTCCGTGGCCATGGTGGCGGGGTCGAACGACACGAGCCCTTCGTACACCTGGCCCATGATGCGCACTTCGGACGCCTGGGTGATCGTGGGCGGAAAGATGCTGCGGATGGCACCGGACACATTGAGGTTGAAGACACCCCCATAACGGCCTTCCGCACTTACCGTGCGTTGTGGTCGATCGTCGCAGGCACTGAGCAGGACGAGGAGGGAGAGAACGAGAGGACCGGCCCGCATGGTGGCTGCCCAAAAGTAGAAGGGCGCACTTCGGGCAACGGTGCGGGATTTCCGGCGTTACCAACATGTCCGTCTTGATGGACGCCGCACCTTCGCGAGCCATCCCCCACCAGGGTGGCAACCGTTACTTTCCAACCGCTTCCGCCGCCTTGCCCTCCGTGTCCAGCCCGATGCACTACACCTGGCGCTATCCGGCGGCGGTTTTCCTCGTGCTGGCGATGACCGGCCCCGCGGTGGCGCAAGAACTGGATAACCGGCGCGAACGGCGCATCGTGCTCGATCGCGATACCGTACGGCTCGACTCCATGAGCATCGCTCCCGGGTCACTCACGTTGTGGATGGACAGCGTCGCGCTGGACACCGCGTTCTACCGGAACGACCCCTGGCACGGCCTGATCCTCCGCCGACCGGGAGCACCCATCGATACGCTCATCGCGCGCTATCGCGTGTTGCCGCTCCTGCTCCCCGGACCCTTCCACCACAAGGACATCCGCCTCAGGACCGCTGCCATGGCCGATCGTACGGATCCCTTCAAATACGTACCCGGCGAGGGCAAGGAGGATCCGTTGGGCATCCATGGCCTTACCAAGAGCGGCAGTATTTCCCGGGGTGTGCTGTTCGGCAATAATCAGGACCTGAGCGTGAACAGTGCGCTCAATCTCGAACTGAGCGGCAAGCTGACCGAGCGCATCGGTGTGCTGGCGTCCATCACCGACAACAATATTCCCATTCAGGCCGGGGGCAACACGGCTGAACTGCAGGACTTCGACCGCGTGTTCATCAAACTCTTTGACGAGCGGCAAGAATTGATCGCGGGCGACTTCGTGCTGGAACGGCCCAAGAGCCACTTCCTCACCTACTACAAGAAGTCGAAAGGGCTCGGTTATTCCACCCTGCTGGGCAAGGACCCGTTGGACACGCTGAGCCGGAAAGCCCGCGGAACGTTCGCGGTGAGCGCTGCGATCAGCAAGGGAAAATTCGCGCGCAATGTCATCCAGGGCGTCGAAGGCGTGCAGGGCCCGTACCGCCTCAGCGCCACGGATGGTGGAGCGTTCATCATCGTGCTCAGCGGCACCGAACGGGTATTCATCAACGGACAACTCATGGCCCGGGGTCAGGAGAATGATTATGTGATCGATTACAATACCGCTGAACTGACGTTCACGGCCAGGCGCCTCATCACCAAGGACAGGCGCATCACGGTGGAGTTCCAGTACAGCGACAAGAACTACGCCCGTTCGCAGGTGCGCCTCTCCAACTCGTGGTCGATCGGACGTACGGACCTGTACGCCGATCTCTACACCGAACAGGACCACAAGAACCAACCACTGCAGCAGACCCTGAGCGATGCCGACCGGCTGGTGCTCTCCCAGGCCGGCGACGATCCATTGGCCGCGGCCGCACCCGGCATCGACAGTACGGGATGGAACCCGGACGAAGTGCTTTACCTCCGTCGCGATTCACTCGGGTATTTCCCCGTGTTCGTTCACAGCACCGACTCCGTGAATGCCCGATTCAGGGTATCGTTCAGCAACGTCGGGCCGGGTAACGGGGATTACGTGCAGGAAGAATTCACGCCCAACGGCCGGGTGTTCAAGTGGGTGGCTCCGGATATCATCAGCGGGGTCATCGTACGGCGTGGCGACCATGCGCCCGTGCGCGTGCTCATCCCCCCACGCGCGCAACAGGTGGCCGAGGTCGGGGCCTCCCACCGCTTCGGCGACCGCGTGAAGGTGTGGGGCGGCGTGGCCTGGAGCAACGACGACCGGAACACCTTCAGCAGCGTGGACGATGGGAACGACCAGGGACTCGCCGTGCGTGCCGGGGCCGAGTACGCCATCCCTATCAGCCGGACCGACACCGCGCTCCGCCTGGTGGTGGGCACGGAGAACGAGTGGGTCGCGAAGACCTTCCGCCAGGTGGACCGCTTCCGTCCCGTGGAATTCGAGCGCAACTGGAACGCCCTGCTGATACCGCAGGACAATGATCAAGTGCTGAGTGAACTGAGCCTCGGCCTGCGCGCTGGCAAGAAGGGTACGGTGCGCATTTCAACGGGTCTTTTCCGCATCGCGGACTGGTACAACGGCAACCGGCATGTGCTGGAGAGCGACCTGCACCTGGGCAAGTTCGATGTACTGGCCTCCGGGAGCGTACTGAGCACGTCCACGCGCGATGTGTCGAGCGGCTTCATCCGCCACAAGACACAGGTGCGGCGCCGGATGAAGGCGCTAACTGTGGGCCTCCTGGACGAGCATGAGTTCAACCGGTTCCGCAACGACAGCTCCGGGGCCCTGCTCTCGGGCAGCTACCAGTTCCTCGATTGGGAGGCCTTCGTGCAAAGCACTGATACCGGACGCACCGCATTCCGCGTGAGCGGTGGCCAGCGCTATGAACAGGCGTTGAAGGGGGACAAGCTCGCGCGCAGCACCATCGCCACCGCGTACACGGCGTCGTTCGCCCTGAAGAAGGACCCACGACGCCGCACCGGACTCACGTTCACGTACCGGCAGTTGAGGATCCTCGACAGCTTGATCACCCCGGCCCGGCCGGAGGACACCTGGCTCGCCCGTGTGGAACAGGACCTCACCACCTTGAAAGGCGCCTTGACATTCAACCTGTTCTACGAACTGGGCAGCGGCCTGGAGCAACAACGCGAGTTCATCTATGTACAAGTACCGGCCGGACAGGGAACGTACATCTGGATCGATTACAACGGGAACGGTATCAAAGAGCTGAACGAGTTCGAGGTGGCGAACTTCGGTTACGAGGCCGATCACATCCGCGCGTACACCCAGACCAACCGCTATGTGCGCGTGTTCAGCAACCAGCTCAGCACCTCGATGAACCTGCGCCCCGGAGCGGTGTGGGCCGGGAACAAGGGCTTCAAGGGTTTCGTGGCCAAGTGGAGCGATATGGCCAGCTGGCGCACTGATCGGAAGACCGGGACCGGTGATATCGGCAGTGCGTTGAACCCTTTCCGGCAAGACCCGCTGGATACCACACTCACCGCCTTCAACGCATCCTTCCGCAACACGGTGTACTACGATCGCAGCGGCCGCAAATGGAGCATTGACCACAGCCGCCAGAGCGATCGCAACAAGAGCCTGCTGTTGAACGGCTCGGAGACCCGCACGCGGGATGCCGACATCCTCCACCTGCGCGTGAACGCCACCACGCGGTGGACGATCGAACTGGAGGCCGAGAGCGGCCGCAACACCAGCCGGAGCGACCTGCTCGGGGGCCGGAACTGGACCATCGCCCAGCGGGCAGCACGCCCCAAGCTCACCTGGCAGCCGAACACCTCCATCCGCATGTCCGCTCAAGGTAAATATACTGAAAAACACAACGATGCGGAAGGAGGGGGCGAGAAGGCGGTGATCAGCAGCATGGGCTTGGAGATGCGCTGGAATACCTCGGGAAAAGGGTCGGTTCAGGTGAACGGGGATCTGGTGGACATCACCTACGGGGGAGCGGTCAATTCGGCCTTGGGGAACGAAATGCTCACCGGCCTGAAGCCCGGTCTGAACGGCACCTGGGCCCTCATCATCCAGCGCCGCCTGAGCGATCACCTGCAACTTGACCTCACGTACAACGGCAGACACAGCCTGGGCGTGCCCATCACCCATGTGGGAGGGGTGCAGGTACGGGCGTATTTCTGACGAACCGCGTGCTATCGGGCATTCACCCTTGCACGTACACCCTTCGAACGCGCGGGCTGATGCTTGTGAGTGCCTCGTAGTGAATGGTACCAAGGTCTCGGGCGTATTTCTGCACGGGATGCTCTGGTCCGAAAACGATCACCTCATCATCGATGTCCACGGGAATATCGGTGACATCCACCATGCACATGTCCATGCAAATAGTACCGACGAACGGTGCGGCTTTGTCGTTGATCCACACCTTGCCCACAGCGTTGCCGAGCCTGCGGGCCAAGCCGTCCGCGTAGCCAATGGGCAGGGTGGCGATGCGTGTTTCCCGCTGGGCGATGAAGCGCCTGCCGTAGCTCACGCTTTCACCGGGCGCCACGGTCCGCAGTTGTGCGATAACGGTGCGCAGGGTTGCAACCGGCATCAATTGGCGCGTCTCGCGCTCGTCCACACCGACGCCGTGCAGGCCGATGCCCAGCCGCACCATGTCGAGCCGGGCCTCCGGGAAGCGCGACACCGCGCCGCTGTTCGCGATGTGCCACAGCGGGCGATACCCGAGCACTTCGCCGATGCGAGTGGCCATGCTGCTGAAGGCGGCGATCTGCCCGCGCGTGAAGTCGTCCTGTGCGGGATCCTCGCTGGCGGCGAGATGGCTGAGGATGGACGCCACGTGCGGCATGCGCTTATCGCGGAGTTGTTCCAGCAACCAGGGCATGTCCGCTGCCGTGAACCCGAGCCGGTGCATGCCCGTGTCCAGTTTGATGTGGATCGTTGTGCTGCTGCCCGAAGACGCCGCATGTTCCAGGACCGCGGCCAGCGAACGCTCGTCGTATACCTCGGGCTCCAGATGGAACCGTTGGAGCGTTTCCAGCGGTATCGGCTCGGGATTCATCACCAGGATGGGCACGGTGATGCCGTGCCGACGCAATTCAACCCCCTCATCCGCGTAGGCTACGCCCAGGTAGTGGATGCGCTCGTGGTCGAACAACCGGGCCAATTCCAACGCCCCGCAGCCGTATCCGGCCGCTTTCACCATGGCCATCAGGCGTATATCGGGCCCAACGATCGCGCGGTAGTGGTTCAAGTTGTGGCGTATCGCGCCGAGGTCCACCTCCAGTTCGGTGCCGTGCGAGTGCTGCTGCCAGCGGCGGACCACGCGCTCCAGGCGGAAGTCGCGTGCGCCTTTCACCAGCACCACGGCGCCCATGAGCGCCTTCGGTTCCTCGTTGCGCAGCAGGGCATCGGCGTCCACATGGAAGTGCGAGCCCGGCGGGAAATGATGCCGATGTGCGGAGATCGACGGCCCCACGCCGATCACGTGGTCCACTTTCGCCGCGGACAGGTCATGCGCCACGCGTTGGTACAACAGATCAGCCGGAAGGCCCGATCCCAACATGTCGCTCAGTACCACCACGCGCCGACGGCCGTGCGCCATGTGCGCCAAGTGGTCCAAGGCGATACGCAACGAGGTGGGGTCGTTGCTGTAGCTGTCGTCGATGAGCGTACTTCCCTGCGCGCCTTCCACCGAACGCATGCGCATGTCAACGGGGCTTAGCTGGGGCAAGGCCTCGTTGATCCAATGAGGGTCACGGCCAAGCTGCAGCAATAATGTGATGCAGGTGAGCGCGTTCTCCCGGCTGGCGGCGTCGGTGAACGGGACGAGGTATTCGTGCCGCTTCCCCGCGTGCAACAGGGTGATCGCCGTTGCTTCCCCGCGTTCCACCTCGTTCAGCACGCGCACGAAGGCATCGCGCTCATGCGACCAGTCCCGCAGGACCTCTGGCCGCAGCACGGCTTGCGCAACGCTGCGCACCACGGTATTGTCCGTTCCGAGCACCACCGCATGCGCATCCTTGAACAAGCGGAGCTTTTCAGCGCACTTCTCATGGTCATCCGTGAAGCCGTCGCCATGGGCCGCACCGATGTTGGTGAGCACACCGATCGTGGGCCGGATCACCGGGCGCAAACGATCCATCTCGCCGGCGGTGCTGATGCCCGCTTCGAAGAGGCCGAGCGTGTGCGCGGGGCCCATCTCCAGCACGCTCAGGGGCACGCCGACCTGGCTGTTCCAGCTGCCCGGGCTGCGGACGATAAGTTCCTCGGAACGCAGCATCTGCCAGAGCCATTCTTTCACTACCGTTTTCCCATTGCTACCGGTGATGCCGACGACGGGAAGGTTGAAATGCGCACGGTGCCATGCCGCGAAACGCTGCAGGGCCAGCAGCGTGTCCGGGACCACGATCAGGTCGGACCGCGCGAATGCGGCCGCCCGCCCCTCTTCCACCATGAAGGCCCGTAACCCCTGGAGCGCGAGCCCGGCGATGTGATCATGGCCATCGTGTCTTGGTCCGCGCAGGGCGATGAACAGGCTGGTGGCGGAACAGCTCCCGCGTGAGTCGATCGACACGCTCTCCACCATGCGCGCACCATCCCCCAGGAGGCGGCCGCCCACCGCCTCGGCGATCCTCAAAAGCGAGTAGCTCCAGGCGCTCATGTCCCGGGCTCCATTTCAGCACGGGCCGCGAAGAAGCAGGTGCGGCACAGCGGCTCGTACTGGTCGGTCTCGCCGAGCACCACCAGTTCGCGACTTGTGGAGGTCCGGTGGCTGAAAGTGGCCAGCTCGCCGCAGCGCATGCAGATGGCGTGGACCTTGGTGACATACTCAGCCATGGCCATCAGCTGCGGCATGGGGCCGAAAGGACGACCGAGGAAATCCATGTCGAGCCCCGCAGCGATCACGCGAACACCTTGGGAGGCGAGTTGCTCGCACACTTGCGGAAGACCGGCATCGAAGAACTGGGCCTCGTCGATGCCCACCACCTCGATATCGCCCGCGAGCAGGAGGAGGTTGCTGCTGTTGGGCACGGGTGTGCTGCGGATGCTGTTGCGATCGTGGCTCACCACATCCTGCGCATCGTAACGGGTGTCCACGCCGGGCTTGAAGATCTCCACGCGCTGTCGGGCGAACTCGGCCCGACGCATGCGCCGGATGAGTTCCTCGGTCTTGCCGCTGAACATGCTGCCGCAGACCACCTCGATCCAGCCCTTGCGTTGGGCGCGGCTGGCAGCGCGTTCGAGGAACATCGGCGGTGGTCGGGTGGTGGGCGAAAATAGCCCGGCCCCCACTGCCGGAACCGCGTCGTTCACGGTGGGTTGTCGATAGGAGGGTCCAAGGAGGGGTGCGAGGGGTGTACCCTGGGAGTAGTTTCGTCCGGCAGATGAGCGAGAACACACCGGCTGGCCGCATGCACGGCCTTGTGGAGAACCTGTCGCGGGCGTTGCAGGAGCTGGACGGCGGTCGTCTCGATCGGGACGGGTTGGAGGCGGCTTGTGCCGACGCGCAGGCCCTGTATGAGCGTCTCATCGTACTGCGTCACAAGGCGCGGGAGGGAGCTCGTGCCGTATCGCCTGCCGCACCTGAGGTGGCAGCGGCTTCCCCGGGCGGCGGGATCGTGGCCACGTCGGAGATGCCGCCGTTGCGGCTGGAAACCCGACCTGCCGAAGTACCCCCGCGGCAGACCTCATTGATCGATGCGATCGCGGAATCCGAGACCCCCGCCACTCCGACCGTGCCGCCGCACCCAACGCCGAAGGCCGAACCGCCCCAACGCGTACGAGGCACCTCGCAACCACCACGGAAACCGGAGCGCACCGGGCCGGGTCATACCGAAACACAAGGATCAACCTTGGGCGACAAGCTCGAACGCGCACCCGTTGCCGATCTGCACAAGGCGATCGCCCTGAGCCAGAAGTTCTGGTTCGTTGCCGAGCTGTTCGGTGGGCACCGCGACAGGTACGAGCAGGCCGTGAACGCCCTCAATGCGATGGGCTCGCTGGACGAGGCACGCACCTTCATCGCCAACGAGATCACGGCCAAGGCCACCCGACCACCGGCCGCGGATGCCATCCAAGCGTTCAACGACCTTGTGGAACGCCGCTTCAAGTGATCCCGGTACGAACCCTGCACACCTTGGACATGCTCCGATCCATCGCTTCGCTCCTGACCATGGGCCTCCTGCTGGGGGCCAGCGCTCAATCGCCAGCTTCCGTGAAGGAAAAGGCCCGGGCCTATGTGAACGTTCTGGCCGGGCCGACCATGCACGGCCGCGGTTACGTGCTCGAAGGCGACCGGATCGCCGCGGACTGGATCGCGGCACAGTTCGATCGACTGGGGCTGGGCAAGTTGAACGACCAACGGTTCGAGCCGTTCACCTTCCCCGTGAACACCTTCCCCGATACGGTGCGGGCGGCCATTGATGGTCGTGCGCTTGTTCCCGGTGTCGATTTCCTGGTGGACCCGGCCAGTGGGCTCTCTTCCGGTGAGTTCGGTATCACACACGTTGCGCTCGCCGACCTGCTCATGCCCGAGCGCAAGGCCCTCACCATGGGTGTACTGGCCAGTCATGCGGCCTGCTTGGAATTCCCATCCACCACCAACCGCGATACACTGGCCCTGTACGCGACGATTGAACAGGAGGTCTCGCGCATCGCGCCCATCATCCGCAAGTCGTCCCGCAAGCTCACCTGGAGTGTGGCGGGCGAGCAGCGGCGCAATGCCATCATCGAGGTGAAGGCGGACCTGGTGCCCGATACGGCACGCACCCTCACACTGGATGTACGCAACACCTTCAACCCGCGCCATGCGGCGCGCAATGTGTTCGGCGTGGTGGAGGCCAAGGGCGGCAGCAAGGATTGGATCATCGTTTCAGCCCACTACGATCACCTCGGGCACATGGGCCCGGACGTGCTTTTTCCCGGCGCGAATGACAACGCCAGTGGCGTGAGCATGCTGTTGTGCCTGGCCGAGGAGATCGCGAAGCATCCGCTGAAACGGAACGTGCTCTTCATCACCTTCGCCGGGGAGGAGGCCGGTCTGCAAGGCAGCCGCTGGTGCGTCACCGATCGGCCCATCGACCTGTCGCGGATCAAGATGATGGTGAACCTGGACCTCAACGGCACCGGTGACGAGGGCATCACCGTGGTGAATGCGACAGCCCAGCAGAAGTTCTTCGACCGCATCACGGCCATCAACGCCGAACAGGGTCTGCTCACCAATGTGAAACCGCGCGGCCCCGCCTGCAACAGCGACCACTGCCCCTTCGTGGAGAAGGGCGTGCCGGCGGTTTTTATCTACACCATGGGCGGTATCAGCGCATACCATGATGTGGACGACCGGCCGGAAACGCTACCGCTCACGGAGTTCGACGACCTGTACCGGCTGCTGTTGGAGGCCCTGAAGACCATCTGATGCCCGCGGGCAAGCTCGTCCTCGTCCCCACGCCCATCGGCAACCTGGAGGACATCACCCTTCGCGCCATCACCGTGCTCAAGGGAGCGGATGCCGTGGTCGCGGAAGACACGCGCACCAGTGGCCGCTTGTTGCAGCACCTGGCCATCAGCAAGCCACTCATCGCCTTCCATGCGCACAACGAGCACCATGTGCTGGAGAACATCCTCGCCCGATTGCGCCATGGAGCCCAGCTGGCCCTCGTGAGCGATGCGGGCACACCGGCCATCAGCGACCCGGGCTTCCTGCTGGTGCGGGCCTGTGTGCGCGAGGGCATCGCGGTGGAAACACTGCCGGGCCCCACGGCCTTCGTTCCCGCACTGGTGAACAGCGGCTTGCCCTGCGACCGGTTCGTCTTCGAGGGATTTCTACCGGTGAAAAAGGGAAGGCGGACGCGATTGGATGAGTTGAGGACCGAGACGCGGACGATGATCCTCTACGAGAGTCCGCACCGCATCGCACGCACCCTCGCCGACCTGTGCGCAACGTTCGGTGCCGATCGACCGGCCAGTATTTCCCGCGAGTTGACCAAGTTGCACGAGGAGGGCGTGCGTGGCACCTTGGGCGAATTGCTCGCCCATTTCTCCGCGAAGGAGCCGAAGGGGGAGTTCGTGGTGTGTGTTGCCGGCATTTGAATCGGCTCTACGAGCACCCTGCGCTGCTTTCTTCCCCGTCGTTGGCGCCCCCTGCAAGCTGGTCAGTGGGACATGCCGGGAGCCTCTCCCGAAATGTTGTGGTATGGGCCCGAAGATGACCGTGCGGGTGATCGGCCCGTGATCCCCGGAACCAAGTGAGGGGCTCCCCCGTTGAACCGCCGCCATTATCCACGCCCTGACCATGCGCAATTGTTACAGAACGGTTGTTCTGACCCCTTCCGTACTGCTCATCTTTTCGATGCACGCCCAAAGTCCGGGCGGCCACGCGACCAACCTGCGCGCCTGGTACAAGGCCAATGCGAACGCATACAGGAACTCAGGGGTCAATCTGTGTACCAACGGTCAGACGGTGCGGCAGTGGAATGACCAGTCGGGAAATGCCTTGACCCTGACCCAGGCCACCAGCGGTCAGCGCCCCACCTGGTACGATGGCTCGGGCTCGGTCTTCTGCAACTACAACCCTTCGATCCGCTTCTCGGACCACTACCTGCAACGCACCGGTAGCGGTGGCTCCCCCGGGGTGCTCGTCAGCGGGACCACGTACAACCAGTTGAATCTGTATGCGGTGTACTACGACAACAACGCGAACAACTTCGACTGGCTGTTCAATTCCGGTGGGAACAACGGCTTCAACCGGGTATCCCTGTCCATGAACTGGAGCGGATCATCGGACTTTGATTGCGATGTGACATCCACCACCAACAGGATCACCACCAGCACGAGCAGTGTTCTACCGGTCGCGCATACGAACATCATCGCCGTGAAATCGGATAATACCGGTATTTACGGAGGCTCTCCGGCCAGCTCGAACAAGATCCAGGCCTTTTGCAATGGCACTCCCGATGCGGCGCGGACGACCCATACGCCCATTGCGGTGAACAACAACATCACCCAGATCGGCGATAACGAACTGGTCACGACCGATGCGCTTGATGAGCCCTTCGGGGGCGATGCCATGGAGTTCATCCTGTACACGGGGCCCGTGAGCCAGGTGGTCCACCAGCGCATCGAGACCTACCTCGCGTTGAAGTACTCGGTCACGTTGACCAGCCACGACTACTTCAACACGGCAGGAACGAACATCTTCGCCCTGAGCGGTGGCTACACGCAAGACATCATCGGCGTGATCCGGGATGACGGCCAGGGCCTTTACCAGAAACAATCGCGCCAGCAGGATGATAGCGCTCGCATTTACATCGGCACCCTGTCCGCTACCAACGTCGGCAACGCGGCCACCATGGCGGGCGATCGTCAATCGCTGGTGATCGGGCACAATGGTGCGGCCATGCGCTCGAGTGTCGCGACCTCAGGCGAGATCCCCGGTGGTGCCGGGCTGATCAGCCGCATTGCCCGGGAGTGGAAGGTGACGAATACCGCATACACCGGGACCTTCAGCCTGGCATTCAAGCTCAACACATCGCCGATCGTACCGGGCGACCTGCGCCTGTTGGTTGACGATGACGGCAACTTCACCAACGCCAGTGTCAATGGCAACCCGGAAGGACTCACATTCACCTATTCCGGCGGTATCGTGACGGTCACGGGCATCTCCACGACACTCGTTCCAACGAACTCCACACGCTACATCACGCTCGCCTCCGTGGCCAACAGCACGCCGCTTCCCATCGAGTTGCTGTATTTCCATGCGCTACCGGCCGACCCGGATGCGGTGCAACTCCTCTGGTCAACGGCCAGCGAGCGGGACAACGCGTTCTTCGAAGTGCAGCGCAGCAGGTCGGGCGTCACTTACGAGACCATCGGGTCGGTGGACGGCAATGGGAATTCCACCACCACCATCGCGTACGAGTTCAACGACCCCACGCCCTATCCCGGCCCGAATTACTACCGCTTGAAACAAGTGGATCTGGATGGGACGTCCACCTTCACGGAGGTGCGCAGTGTGACCATCGGCGCTGACGGGCCGATACACGTGTACCCGAACCCGGCCGTGGACCAGGTGCGGATCGCGGGCCTGCTACAAGGCTCAACCGACCCGGTGGAGGTGTACAACGCAGCGGGTGAACGGATGCCCTTCGCGCCCGAGGACATGAACGAAGGCCTGCTCGATGTCAGCACATTGCCGAAGGGGATCTACCTCGTTCGGATCGGCGATCAGGTGGCGCGTGTCGTGAAGGAATAGCACGTGTGGCATGCGCTGGTCGGATGGCCACGCATCGTAATTCGTGCCGCAAGGCTCAGGGCCGTGTTCGCCCATGGTGGTACCAAGGGACTTAGGCCATCACCTTCTTCCCCTTGCTCGCCATCATCTCCTCCACCGCATCGGCCTCCACAGGGATGTCCTTGAACAGGTCGATCGGCTTGTCGCGTGTCACCAGGATGTTGTTCTCCAGGCGGATGCCCAGCTTCTCCTCGCGGATGTAGATGCCCGGCTCCACGGTGAACACCATGTCCGGCTGGATCATCTCGTTCCACAGGCCCACATCATGCACATCCAGGCCCAGGAAGTGGCTGGTGCCGTGCATGAAGTATTTTTTATAGAGCGGTTTTTCGGGATCCTGTTTGGCCACGTCGTTCTTATCCAACAGGCCCAGGCCGATCAATTCGCTCTCCATGATCCTGCCAACCTCCTTGTGGTAGTCGGCGAGCAGCGTGCCGGGGCGCAGCAGTTGGGTGGCCTCCTGCTGCACGCGATGCACGGCGTTGTACACGTCCTTCTGGCGTTTGGTGAAACGGCCATTCACGGGGATACTTCGCGTGAGGTCGCTGGCGTAGCCGCCGTACTCGCAGCCGAAGTCCATCAGGATCACCTCGCCATCGTTGCACACCATGTCGTTGGTGATGTAGTGCAGCACACAGGCGTTGTATCCGCTACCGATGATCGGCGTGTAAGCGTGACCGCGTGAGCCGTTGCGGATGAACTCGTGGGTGATCTCCGCCTCGATCTCATATTCCTTCACGCCGGGCTTCACGAAACCGCACACCCGCTCAAAGGCCTTGCCCGTGATGTTGATCGCACGCTGGATCTGCGCCACCTCCTCCTTCGTCTTGCGGCTGCGGATGCGGTGCATGATCGGCGCACTGCGCTTCACGCTGTGCAACGGGAATTGTGCACGCAGCTCCTTGTTCTTGCGCTCCTCACGCGTCTCCACCTCGTTGCCCTGGCGCAGGTGCTCGTTGCTGTTCAGGTACAGATGCTCGCACTGCGGCACCAGCCGCTTGATCGTGGCCTCGTAGCTGCTCGTCCACAGCACGGTGGGAATACCGCTCAACTCGCTCGCTTCTTTCTGGCTGAACTTGGCGCCCTCCCAGATCGCGATCAGTTCGCTGGTCTCGCGCACGAAGAGGATCTCGCGGTCCTTCGGGTCCATCGCATCGGGGAAGAGCAGCAGGATCGTCTCCTCCTGGTCGATGCCGCTGAGGTAAAAGATGTCGCTGGCCTGCTTGAACGGCATGGTGCCATCGGCGCTGGTGGGCATGATGTCGTTGCTGTGGAAGATGGCGAGGCCGCCTTTCTCCATGGCTTGGCGGTAGCGGGCGCGGTGTTCGCGGTAGGTGGCGGCGGAAAGGGGGGGGTAGCGCATGGTGATCCGCCGAAGCCTCGGCGTAGGCGATTGGGGAAAGATGAAGTGCGAAAGTAGGAGGGTGGAAGGCGGCGAAAGCTGCTTGGCTTTACGAGCGCTGACCGGCCTCGGCCGGGTCGTTTGTGGCTTTTCAAACGAACTATACATATTCTAACAATATGTATAGGAAGACGCGACATTCTTTACATATTTGCATGGACCTGTATAGATGAGCATCCCTTCCTATACCATAGCTCAACTACCTCCGGCCCAGGCGGTGGAGACCCCGGCCGTGCTGCGGAAGGCCGCCGAGGCACACCGTTATCTGGCTGAGTTGAAGGGAGTTGCTGGTACCATACCGAACGAGCGGATCCTGGTGGATACCCTCTCCCTGCAAGAGGCCAAGGACAGTTCGGCCATCGAGAACATCATCACCACCGACGACGAGGTGTACCGAAGCGATTACCTCGCTAGGACCTTTACCACACCTGCGGCCAAGGAGGTGCACCGTTATGCTGAGGCCTTGAAGCTCGGCTTCGAAGAGGTGCGCAGGTCGGGCGGAATCGGACTGAACACGATCCTGCGGGTGCAGGCGAAGTTGGAGGATAACACGGCCGGTCTTCGGAAGCTGCCGGGCACGGTGCTGAAGAACGAGCGCACCCAGGAAGTGGTGTACACGCCTCCGCAGGACCATGCGACCGTCCTGGAACTGATGAACAACCTGGAGAAGTTCCTGAACGACGATGCACTGATGACCGCAGACCCTTTGGTGAAGATGGCCATCGCGCACCACCAGTTCGAGAGCATCCACCCGTTCTATGACGGCAACGGGCGCACGGGCCGCATCCTCAACATCCTTTACCTGGTTCGGCACGATCTGCTCGAACTGCCGATCCTGTACATGAGCCGCCATATCATCCAGAACAAAGCGGACTACTATCGCTTGTTGCAGCAAGTACGCGTGGATGGCAACTGGGAGCCGTGGATCCTTTATATGCTGGAAGCCGTCGCCCGCACTTCACAACAGACCATCGCATTGATCAAGGGGATCAAGACGTTGATGCAGGCGTTCAAACAGCGTCTGCGCAACGAGCAACCGAGACTATACAGCCAGGATCTTTTGAACAACCTGTTCCGCCATCCTTACACCAGGATCGACTTCATGATGCGGGATATGGATGTGACGCGGATCACGGCGACGCGCTACTTGAACGTGCTGGTGGGCATGGGCCTCTTGCAATTCGTGAAAGTGGGTCGCACCAATTTCTATTTGAACGGCAGGCTGTTCGACTTGCTCCGTGGTGGTTCGATCAGCGTGTCGTAATGAACTTCGACCCGTGTCCACCAAACTCAACAAGACCCGAGCCTCAGCCGCCAGCATGGAGGGCCTCATTCCGGCTGACCTCCCACGTGCTTGCTACCATTGCATCACATTCCATACCCATGAAACACATCCTCGTATCCATCACCCTTTCGCCCGAAGGCATGTCCACCATCCGTGCCGATCAAGAACTACAGCGGGCTGAAAGGGCCTTCATCGAGAAGTGGAAGGCCGAGGGGATCCTCGAGAGCTTCTACATCACCACGAACCGCACCGGGGCTTTCCTCATCTTCAACGGCGTGGATGGGGATCGTACCAAGGAGCTGATCGGGGGCCTGCCCTATTTCCCCTACATGTCTAGGGTGGATTACGTGGAGTTGGACAAGCAGTTCTGATGAATGCCCGCGTTTTTTCACCACAGAGGCACAGAGGACACGGAGAATTCAGATCACAATACCGGAATGCCGGGCGAACGAAGTAACAGCGTACGCTGTGCCTCTATGGTGAGTTGAGGTCGAGAATACATTCCGAAAGCGGTCGTACGATCCAACCCTGAAGGCCGGTGCCCAAACCCAACAAGACCCGCGCCATCACCGCCAGCGTCGATGCCTTCGTTCGGTAACCGCATTTATCTTGTTCACCCCGCCTTTGACGTATTTGCCGTCAACGCCGGAGCACGCTCATGGCCAAGATCGATTCTTCCGATACGCGCATTGCCATCTTCCAACGCAAAGAGGTACGGCGCACCTTGCACAACAACGAGTGGTGGTTCGTTATCGCCGATGTGGTAGCGGCCCTCACGGATTCAGCCGATGTCACCCAGTACGTCCACAAGCTGCGGCAGCGTGATCCGGAACTCGCCAAAGGGTGGGTACAAATTGTACACCCCCTTATCGTTCCCACCAGTGGTGGCGCGCAAAAGCTCAACTGCGCGAACACCGAAGGGCTCTTCCGCATCATCCAGTCCATCCCGAGCCCCAAGGCCGAGCCCTTCAAGCGCTGGCTGGCGAAAGTCGGGTATGAACGGGTGCAGGAGATCGAGGATCCCGAGCTGGCCAGCAAGCGCACGCGGGCCATCTACAGGGCCAAGGGCTATAGCGACGATTGGATCGAGAAGCGCATGCGCTCCATCGCCATCCGCGACGAGCTGACCGATGAGTGGAAGAAGCGCGGTGTGAGGGAGCAACGCGAGTATTCGATCCTCACCGCCGAGATCAGCGAGGCCACCTTCGGACTTACGCCGAGCGAGTACGCCAGGTTCAAGCAACTGAAGCGCGAGAACCTCCGTGACCACATGACCGACCTGGAGCTGATCTTCTCCATGCTCGGCGAAGCGGCCACCACCGAGATCGCCCGCAACCGTGATGCCCAAGGCTTCCCCGAGAACAAGAAGGCCGCCCGTGCCGGTGGCGAGGTCGCAGGCAAGGCTCGCAAGGACCTGGAAACGAAGAGCGGACGCAAGGTGGTGACGAGCGAGAACTACCGGTCGCTCACCCAGGGAGCTAGGAAGCAGGTGCGGTTATCCGCTGCGCCAACAAAGAAGCGTAAAAAGGGGAAGTAGTTCGCGGACAATACTGTACCTGCATGGCAACCAAGCCCAACAAGACCCACGCCACCACCGCCAGCGTCGATACCTTCGTTCGGTACCCGCATCTATCTTGTTCAACCCGCTCCTGCGACTTCGCGCATATCCACGAGCCGCACCTTGTCGCTGCGCTCAGACATACCGCAGATCCTTCTGGATGAACTCCATGTAATGCGGCTTCACCGCGCCCCGCATAACCAGATCCACCTTTCGCGACACGATGTCGGCAAGGTCCTGCTCAAGGTCGAAGAACTCCATCCCGATCGGCCGCTCGAACTCCACCATGATGTCCACATCACTGTCCGGCCGGAAAATCATCGCGCGTGGCGGAGCCGAACACGGCCATGCTCTTCAGGCCGTACTTGACGAAAAGGCGGGCACGTTCGTGGCGCAACACGGCGAGGATGTCGGCCAGGGTGCCCATGGTTGCACAAATATCCGACGAGCCGACTGACCTTCGCGTATGCCCAAACCCAACAAGACCAAAGCCACCACCGCCAGCGTGGCTGCCTTCATCGACAAGCAGCCGAAGGATGAGGTGCGCGATGATTGCCGCGCGTTGATGAACGTGATGCACGAGCTCACCGGCGAGGAGCCGTACATGTACGGGCCTTCGATCATCGGTTATGGCACCTATCATTACAAGTATGCCAGCGGCCACGAGGGCGATGCACCCTTGCTCGCGTTCAGCCCGCGCAAACCGGAACTGGTGATCTACCTGTATCAGGAGGTGGTGGGCCCGGAGCTCCTCTCCAAGCTGGGCAAGCACAGGGCCACCAAGGGCTGCGTGTACATCAAGCGCCTCGCCGACATTGACCTGAAGGTGCTGAAGACCTTGTTCAAGGGATCGATCGCGGCGGTGCGGAAGGCCTTTCCGCAATAGGTGTTACGAGCCCGGCTCGCTCCACTTCTCCACTTTGCCCGCCACGGGCGGCAGGGTATGGAGGTAGTCGTAGATGGCACCAAGGTCCTGTTCCGTCAAGTGGCAGTACATCGTCCATGGCATCACGGTCTGGAAGTCGTTGGCTTTCCAGTCCACGGTAGGTGGCACGTAACTGCTGTCCGCATATTGTTTGAATCGCGAGATGAACGTGGCCTTGTCCCATGATCCAATTCCATCCGCATGCGGCGTGATGTTGGCCGAACGCACGATGGATCCCGTGGGGAATTTGAAATCAAAGCCGCCCGCTCCTGGCTCACCCACCGGACTTCCCTTTTCGTGCCTGGTATGGCAAACGATACATCCGCTCGCGTTCGCCATATAAGCACCGTAAGCAACACTGTTCGATGGGTCCGGGCGTTTGGCGGGATGCGCTTCTTCAGGTATGGTGTGCATGATGATGTTCAAGGGGAAGTCGGCCTTGCTGGCCCCGGGGGCACTCTCTATCGGCGGCAGGCTGCGCAGGTAAGCGATGATGCTGTGTACATCCTCCGTGGCCAGCTTGTTGTAGTTCGGATAGGGCATTACCGGAAAGAAGGGATGGCCATCCTTGCTTACACCGCTGGTGATGGCGCGGTAGATCTCGCCATCGGTCCAGTCCTTCAGGCCGAATGGGGTGAGGTTGCGCGCATAGAACACTCCGGGGAAGTTCATGCTCTGGTCGAACCGCTCGCCGCCCTTGCCCAACGTGCCGGGCACCAACGGACCGCTGAAGCTGTTCCAGTCGCGTGTGCTATGGCAGTCCATGCACACGCACACACTGTTGGCCAGGTACTCGCCGCGCGCCACACGCTCGGGTGTGATCTCCACCTTCAGGTCGGCCTGTACGGGGATGTCCGGCAGGGCTTGGGTGATGTAGGTGATCGCGATCACGATCCCTGCGATCGCAACGAGCAGGAGGATGCCGAGGTACTTGAACAGTTGTTTCATGGGAGAGGGAGTTGGTACCCAAGATTACAACATATTGACCATATCGCGATCACCTGCCTTCCGGGCACCTGTTTTTTTGCGCGTGACCGGGTGCCTGGTGGGCAGACCTGATGCCTTACCTGTCCGTCGGTACATGCCTCCCCTGGTCATGTGGCACCCTGCTCCGGACGGCCCATGCCGCAGTGTGCGGTCAATATCGTCACGGCCTTGTGGTTTTTGGTCAACGGAGCGCCCGTTCGGATCCTTGTTCAGGATGGCCTTCGAGACTGTTTTGCCCAAGCATGGCAAAATGAAGAATGCAGGACGGTTCATACGGGACCGTTCTTGGTGAAGCATGGGCGGCCACGGGACCGGAGGATGCTTGCGAAGGGATCCCCAACAGGCAGAGATGCATTCGAGGTGATCGGGGGCGGCCTTCGACCGGCCATTCGGCCGAGAATGAAGAGTTCTTGTTCCGGAGCCGGTACTTTCGCCGCATCATTGCCACATCATGGGCGGTGATCCGAGCCATGACCGACACCCTCACCGCCCCGAGACTCTTCCGCCCCCACAACCTGATCAACGGTACCTGGTCCTCCGCCGGTGACGGCAGTTTCAACACCGTGGTGGACAAGTACCACGGCACCGTACTGGCACGACTGCCGAACGCTACCGAGGCGCAGATGGAAGAGGCGATCGCAGCCGCTTATGCCAGCCGGGAGGTCTTGCGCAAGATGAGCGCGGGGGAGCGCAGTGCGAAACTGGAAGGGCTCGCAACGCTGATCGCTGAACACGGGGACGAACTCGCACAACTCATCGTGCAGGAGGGTGGCAAGCCCATTGGCTACGCGAAAACGGAGATCGCGCGGTGCATCACCACGGTGCGTACCGCAGCGGCTGAGGCCCTGCGCTTCGGGGGTGAGGTGGTGCCCATGGACCACGGTGCGGGCACGGGCCGTACCGCGATCACCAAGCGTTTTCCGGTCGGCGTGGTCGCCGCGATCACGCCGTTCAACTTCCCGCTGAACCTGGTGCTGCACAAGGTGGCGCCCGCCATGGCCGTGGGCTGCCCCGTGGTGCTGAAACCCGCCCCCCAGGCACCGCTCTGCGCACTCGTCCTCGGAGGTTTCATGGAACGCATCGGGTGGCCCAAGGGCGCGTTCAACGTGCTGATGTGCGGCGTGCCCGTGGCCGAGAAGCTGGTACGCGATGAGCGCGTGGCCATGCTCAGTTTCACGGGGAGCGACAAGGTGGGCTGGCACCTCAAGAGCATTTGCGGCAAGAAGAAAGTGGCACTGGAGCTGGGCGGCAACGCGAGTGTGATCGTGGATGAGGGCACCGACCTCGTCGCCATCGCCAAGTCGGTGGCCATGGGGGCCAACCTCTACGCAGGGCAGACCTGCATCAGCACACAACGCATCTACGCGCTCAAGAGCGTGTTCAGTCGGTTCCGCGACCTGCTGGTGAAGGAATTCGAGCTACTGGGATCAGGGGATCCAGGGGATGCTGGCGTGAGCGTCGGCCCGATCATCGACAAGGGGCATTTCGAGCGCATCAGCAGCTGGGTGGACGAGGCCGTGAAAGGAGGGGCCAAGGTGCTCGCGGGCGGGAAAGTGATCGATGCCGCGCACAACGTGTACGCGGCCACGTTGCTGACCGGCACCAAGAACACCATGAAGGTGAACTGCGCCGAGGTGTTCGGGCCGGTGGCCGTGCTGGAAGAGGTGGCCGACTTCGGTGAGGCGCTCGCTGCGGTGAACGATTCCGCCTACGGCCTGCAAGCCGGTGTGTTCACCAACAACATCGCCCACATGAAACGCGCGCACGATGAACTGGAGGTCGGTGGCATCATCATCAACAACGTGCCCGGCTTCAGGATCGATCCCATGCCCTATGGTGGCGTAAAGGACAGTGGCCTGGGGCGCGAGGGTCTGCGTTATGCGATGGAGGAGATGACCGAGCCGCGGTTGCTGGTCTATTGAGCCTGCCGGGCGGCCTTCTCCAATTTCTCCACCCGCTCCACCAGCTTCTCCAGGTTGCGGAAGTGGATGTAGCTTTTCCGGTATTTGCTGGCTTCCCATGCGGGTGATCCCATGTAGGCCTCGCCTGCTTTGGTGTCCTTGCTGATGCCGCTCTGCGCCGCGATGATGGTGCCGTCGGCGATCTTCAAATGGCCGATGATGCCCACCTGCCCACTGAACATGCAGTTCTTCCCGATCTTCGTGGACCCGGCGACCACACCGCCCGCCGCGTAGTACGTGTTCTCGCCCACCTCCACGTTGTGCGCGATGTGGATCAGGTTGTCGAACTTCACGCCTTTGCGGAGGATGGTCGAGCCCAGCGTGGCCCGGTCGATCGCACAATTGGCGCCGATCTCCACGTCGTCCTCGAGCACCACATTGCCGATCTGCGGGATCTTCGCTCCACCATCGGGACCCGTGGCGAAGCGGAACCCGTCGCTGCCGATCACCGTGCCGCTGTGGATGATGCACCGCGCGCCCACCACACAGTCGGAATAGATGGTCACATTGGCGAACAGCGTGGTGTTGTCGGCGATCGTCACGTTGTCGCCCACGTAGCACTGCGGGTAGATCCGCACGTTGTTGCCGATGCGTACGTTCTCGCCGATGAAGGCCAGGGCGCCCACGTAACAGTCTGCGCCGAGTTTCGCGGTGGGAGCGACGACCGCCTGCGGGGACACGCCTTTCTTGTCGAGTTTGATGGTGTTGTACATCTCCAGCACCTTGGCGAACGCACCCTGTGCATCGGCCACGCGCACGAGCGTTGTCTTCACCGGCGCGGTGAGCGCGAAGTCCTTCCCGATGATCACCACGCTGGCCGTGGTGGTGTACACGTGTTGCGTGTATGCCGGGTTGGCCAGGAAAGAGAGTGATCCGGGCCCGCCCTCTTCGATCTTCGAGAGGCGCGCTACGGTGGCGTTGGCATCCCCTTCAACGGTACCTTGAAGAAGTTGAGCGATCTGGGCGGCGGTGAATTGCATGCGGGCAAGGTAGCTGCCGGATGATCTCAGTGGCCCAATGACATCCTCATCGGTTGCTCCACTTGATCCATGAACGACCCTGACCGGTAATGCTCCGTCTCTGGACCGGGTTGCTGCCCCGTACAATGGTCCTATGTACGGGGATGTGCGCATGCGATCAGGGTCCCCGGGTCGCATCGTCCATCGTTCCAGACGATCCATCATGTGCCGCGTCGGGCATTCTTGACGGTGCGGGAACCGCCCGTTCGCTTCGCGCAGGGGTCCAGTCCCGTCCACCCGTGGTTGTTGCCCTTGCATGCTGACCTTTGCCCCATGAACTTCCCCGAAGTCCGTGAGAAGGCCCGCCTGCTGCCCACCGAGCCCGGCGTGTACCTGTTCCTTGATGATGCGGGCAAGATCATCTATGTGGGCAAGGCGAAAAGCCTGCGCGACCGGGTGGCCAGCTACTTCGGCAAGGATGTGCGCGGCAAGACCGCGGTTCTCGTGCGCCACATCGCCGACCTGCGCACCATCGTGGTGCCCAGCGAGTTCGAAGCCCTGCTGCTGGAGAACACGCTCATCAAGGAACATCAGCCCCGCTACAATATCCTGTTGCGCGACGACAAGAGCTACCCGCTGATCCGTATTCGCAATGAGCATTTCCCCCGCGTGGAGGGCATGCGCAACCCGGTGGAGGACGGTAGTGAGTACTACGGCCCCTTCGCATCGGGCTTGGGCATGAACACGATGCTCAGGCTGGTGCATGGCCTGTACAAGTTGCGCACCTGCAACTACGACCTGTCCCCGGCCAACATCGCGAAGGGGAAGTTCAAGCGCTGTCTCGAGTACCACATCGGCAACTGCAAAGCCCCCTGCGAGGGATTGCGATCCGAGGAGGAGTACAACGCGGACATGGCCGAGGTGCGCCAATTGGTGAAAGGCCGTATGAGTGGGCTCATGCGCGGCATGAAAGCACAGATGCTCCACCACGCGGAGGCGCTGGAGTTCGAGGAGGCCGAGGAGTTGCGCGTCAAGATGGAACGCCTTGAACGCTACCATGCGAAGAGCGTGGTGGTGAACATGGACATCGGCGATGTGGACGTGTTCGGCATCGCCGGTGATACCGCGGTCCTTTGTGTGAACTACTTGCGCGTGGTGGAAGGGGCCGTCGTTCACGGCATCACCATCGAACTCAAGCGTCGGCTGGAGGAAAGCGAGCAGGATCTGCTGCAACTCGCCATCGCCGAGCTGCGTCAGCGGTACCGGAGCACGGCGCCTGAGGCCGTTGTCCCTTTCGAGCCCGGCATCGAGGTGCCCGGACTCACCTTCACCGTGCCACAGCGGGGTGACCGCAGGAAATTGCTGGAGATGTGCGAACGCAACGCGCGTTTCCACTTCCTGGAGAAGCAGAAACAGGAGCGCCTCACCGATCCGCAGGCCGCGACCGACCGCCTGCTGGAACAGATGAAGCAGGACCTCCACCTGGCGGAGCTTCCCCGCCACATCGAGTGCTTCGACAACAGCAACACCCAGGGTACCGATCCGGTGAGCGCATGCGTGGTGTTCAAGGATGGCAAGCCCAGCAGGAAAGACTACCGGCATTTCAATATACGAACGGTGGAGGGTCCCGATGACTTCGTCAGCATGGAGGAGGCGCTGGAACGCCGCTATTCACGTCTGCTCACCCAGGGCGATCCCCTGCCGCAACTCGTGGTGGTGGACGGAGGCAAAGGCCAGTTGCACGCCGCCGTGAACGTGTTCGACCGGCTGGGCCTGCGTGGCAGGGTGGCGCTGGTGGGCATCGCGAAACGCCTGGAGGAATTGTACTTCCCCGATGATCCCGTTCCCCTGCACATCGACAAGCGCAGCAGCACCTTGCGCACCATCCAGCTGATGCGCGACGAGGCGCACCGGTTCGGCATCACGCATCACCGCGCGCGACGGGGCAAGCGCATCGTTCGCACAGCGCTTGAGGATATCCCCGGCATCGGGCCGGAGACGGCGAAGAAGCTCCTGGTGCGTTTCGGCAGCATGAAGGGCATCGCCGAAGCGCCGTACGAGGAGGTGGTGCGCGAGGTGGGGGAGAAGAAGGCGGCGCTGGTGCGCGCAGGGGAGGAGACCCGGGACTGAACGACCCGGGCTCAGCGCTTCAACGTGATCCGGAACGTGGTCCCCTTGCCCGGTGCGCTGCGCTTCACGAAGATCTTGCCGCCGTGGTAGCGCTCAATGATCCGCTTGCTGAGCGATAGTCCCAGTCCCCAACCACGCTTCTTGGTGGTGAAGCCGGGCTGGAACACCGTGCGTTGTTGCGAGGACGGGATGCCCTTGCCCGTATCCGTCACGTCGATGTGGACCTCATGGCCTTCGGGCAGGATCTCCAAGGTGATCGACCCCGTTCCTTCCATCGCGTCCACCGCGTTCCGGATCAGGTTCTCGATGACCCAGCTGAACAGGGCCCGGTTGAGCGGCACGGTCATCTCCGCGTCCGCCGGGGGGAGTACTTCGATGCGCGCGCGTGCCGGCATCCGGGGGCGGAGGTACAGGATGGTCGCGCGAAGCACATGGTACAATTTCTCGGGCACCGGCTCCGGCGCGGAGCCGATCTTGCTGAACCGCTCCGTGATCACCTCCAGCCGGTCAACGTCCTTCCGCATCTCGTTCACCGCACCCGGGTCGGTACCGCTCGACCCCAGCACTTCGATCCACCCCATCAGCGAGCTGAGCGGCGTGCCCAACTGATGGGCCGTCTCCTTGGCCATGCCCACCCATACCTGGCTCTGCTCCGCGTTGCGGAACAGGCTGAACAACGCGTAGCTCACCAGCAGGAACAGGCCGATGATCCCGAACATCACGTACGGGTAGTAGCGCAACTGCGTAACGATCCGGCTCTCGTCGTAGTATATGTGGTGACGCCCCAGCCCGGCCAGTGTTACCTCGATCGGCGTATTGGCCTGGGACATCTCCTCGATCCGCGCGCGCAGCAGCACATTGTCCGTGAGCACATGCGCATCCACGTCGTGGTGCTCCACCACACGGGTCCGGCTGCTGTCCGTCAGGATCACCGGGGCATCGGCAGCCCCCATCACCGTTTCGCTTATGAAACTGCGGATCAGGTCGGTCATCACATCCTCCAGGTCGGAGACCAGACGCGAATCCTTGTAGTGCAGCAATTGCTGTCCGGCACCGGCCAGCGGGATGGTGATGGGCGCATGCGCTGAGTCCATCGCGCGGATCTCCGCCGCGAGCAAGGTGCTGTCGACCTCGATGCGTACGGGGATGTTGCGGCTGCTGCGCACGTGGCCCAGCCCATCGGTAATGATGACCGGTATGGTGGTGTTGTTCTGCGCCACCTTCAGGTAGAAACCCAGGTGCTCTCCGGGAGCACTGCTCACCAGCCGCGCCGATGCATCGGCCCAGAGTTCCACCTTCTTGCGCTCCTCATCGCGCAATGTCCGGAACAGTGAATCGGTATAGTTCACCAATTGCGCGCGGTTCCTCACGGCCTCGGCCCACAGGGTCACCTTGTGGCGTTCCTCCTCCCGCACGCGCTCCACCATGCGGCCGCTGTACCAGAGGCCGGCGCCCACGATGGCCAGTGCCACCATCGCCAGTGCCAACTTCCACCGTTGTTTGCGCGAGTAGAGGTCCATGTTCGGCGTTGACGACGGGGCCGCGGGGGGTCTTCCTACCAGCCGAGCCCCATTTTCATCCCGAGGAAGATCGCGGGCACCATGTCGTTGATCCTCTCCTCGTCGTAGGTCCACTGCCGTGCCGCCACGTTGAGCTTCTCGTTCACGATGGTCATGTCCCGCAGTCGCAGCGCCACCCCGCCGTAAAAGTCGAACAGCCAGTTGCTGGACGCTCCCAATGTCTGATACCCGAAATACAGCCGGAAGTCGTTGAACGTCCGCTGGTCCGTCCGTCGGCGGTCGCTGAGTTGGCCGGTGCTGTCCTGTTCCGTTATGAGCTTCCCGTATTTCAGGTAGGCGAATTCCGCCTGCATGTACGCCCCCTGTGGCTCAAGGTCATCCGTGAAATAGTACCGTAACCCCACGTGGAAGCTCGGGTGGCTGAGGATCCTCGTGCCCGCACCGAAATCATCGGCGTCCTGATGGTCGCCCGCGATGGTGAGGTTGATGTAGTTGCGGTAGGTGACCCCCACACCCAGTTCGGCACTCAGCTTGGCGGACAGTGCGCGCTCGTAATAGACGGGGATCTCCCCGCGCAGGAAGAGCAACGGGTTGATCTTGATCGCGTTCTTCACGCAATTCACCGTGTCCCACTGGGCAGCGATCCGGTCCTTGTACAGGACCACCTTGGTCCTGGGTTTGTTCTTCTGGGCCGTGGCCCCGGTGGTCAGCAGGACGAAAAGGACCGCCACGAGGCCCCCGGTGTGTTTGGATGGCATGCCCTGCGAAGGTAGCGGACGATGGCATGCGGAGCGAGGATGCGGGTCAGCCGCTATCTGCACGGCCTCAGTAGTTTCGGCCCGTTCGCATTGCGTACCCTGGACGAGATACAAGCTCCGATCGCACCGGAGATGCGTGCTTTCGAAACGCGCTTCCGCGAGGCCATGCGCAGCAAAGTGCCCCTGCTGGACCGCATCATGCACTACATCGTGCAGCGCAAAGGCAAGCAGATGCGGCCCATGTTCACCCTGCTCAGCGCCAAACAGTTCGGACCGATCACCGACGCGGGCTACACGGCGGCCAGTTTGATCGAACTGCTCCATACGGCCACGCTCGTTCACGATGATGTGGTGGATGGCTCCCCCGTGCGTCGTGGCTTCTTCAGTGTGAACGCCTTGTGGAAGAACAAGGTCGCCGTACTGGTCGGCGACTATCTGCTGAGCCGGGGCCTGTTGTTGGCCGTGGAGAAGGGCGAGTTCCAATTGCTTCGCCTGGTGAGCCGGGCCGTTCGCGAAATGAGCGAGGGCGAATTGTTGCAGATGGAGAAGGCGCGCGGCTTGAATTTCTCGGAAGACGTGTACTTCGAGATCATCCGTCAGAAGACGGCCAGCCTCATCGCCGCTTGTTGTGCCAGCGGTGCCGCTGCTGGTGGAGCCGCACCGGAGGAAGTGGAACGTATGCACACCTTTGGCGAGCTCGCGGGCATCGCCTTCCAGATCAAGGACGACCTCTTCGATTACGGGGCAGGCAAGAACACGGGCAAGCCGACCGGTATCGACATCAAGGAGAAGAAATTGACGCTGCCCCTCATTTTCACCCTGGCCCATGCCGACCCGTCCGACCGTCGCTGGATGGTGCGGACAGTGAAGCACGACAACAGCAACAGCGCCGCCGTGGCCAAGGTGATCGCCAAGGTGGAGGAGTGCGGGGGCATCGCCTACGCCACCAAAGCCATGTACAATTATCGTGACCGGGCACTGGATGTGCTGCGCGCTTTTCCGGAGAACGATGCCCGGCGTGCGCTGGAGGGCCTGCTGAACCTTACCGTGGAGCGTGTGAAATGAAAGCCCCGGCGCACATCCTCGCCGTCCTGTTGTTCACTGCATGCGCGGGCAGCGGCACCTCGGAGCGGCCGATCGTCCAGGATACGGCGGGGACCGCCGCGAACAACGAGAACCTCCGGCGTCTGGCCGTTGAGGACAGCTTGCGCGATGGCTACCACATGTACAAGGATCGCGATGGCCGACCGCTGATGGAAGGTGAACTCTTGAACGGGAAGCGCATCGGTGTATGGACCAGCTACCTGCCCAGTGGCCGTGTACACAGCCGCAATGTGTACGACCAGGGCGTCCTCCATGGCATCACCACGGTGTTCCATCCGAATGGCGTGCTCTATTTCACCGGGACCATGCGCAAGGGCCGATCGGTCGGGGAGTGGAAGTTCTATGATGTCGAGGGCCGGATGGCCCGGACGGTCACGTACGACACCACCGGCGCGATCATCGGCGGATCGAAGTAGCGTCCCTGTTCGAGGTGTTCTGGACGAGGAGGATCCGCCTGCGTCACGATCCACGTCAACAATTCCCGGTTGAGATCCATGGGGATCGTGGATAACCGCAATGTGGACATCTCACGCCGACCCCTGCCCGGGCCCTCGCGTACATTCGTGACCCTTTTTCCGGAACCGTGATCAGCCCCCGCTCCGTTCAGCAGGTGAAGGATGTGGTCCGCATCGAAGAGGTGCTGGGCGAATTCCTGGACCTCAAGCGCAAAGGGCCGCGCTACCTCGGATTGTGCCCGTTCCACAACGAGAAGACGCCGTCCTTCAATGTGAGCCCATCGCTGGGCATCTACAAGTGCTTCGGTTGCGGCGAGAGCGGCGATGCCATCACCTTTCTGCAGAAACAGGAGCATCTCTCCTTCGCTGAGTCCATCCGCTGGCTCGCCAAGCGGTACAATATCGAACTGGAGGAGGAGGAACAGTCGCCCGAACAACAGTTGGAACAGAGCGAGCGCGAGAGCCTTGCCGTTGTGCAGCAGTGGGCCGTGGACTGGAGCGTGGACCAACTCTGGAACACGGAGGAAGGCCGCACCATCGGTCTGGCCTATTTCCGCGAGCGTGGTGTGCGCGACGAGGTCATCCGCCAGTTCCAGCTCGGCTACGTACCGGAACAGGGCGCCGCCTTCGCCAAGGCCGCCCTGGCCCACGGCTTCACCATGGATGCGCTGGAGAAGGCCGGTTGGATCAAGCTGCGCGAGGACGGCGCTGCCTGGGATTTTTTCCAGGGCCGCGTCACTTTTCCCATCCACGGACTCACCGGCCAGCCCATCGCGTTCGGGGCTCGCACGTTGAGGAGTGACAAGAAGCTCCCCAAGTACTTCAACAGCCCCGAGAGCGTCCTCTACAACAAGAGCCGCTCGCTGTACGGTATCGCATTCGCGCGC
Source organism: Bacteroidota bacterium (assembly GCA_018267155.1). GTDB lineage: Bacteria > Bacteroidota > Bacteroidia > Flavobacteriales_F > PHOS-HE28 > PHOS-HE28. The sequence goes on from JAFDZE010000080.1 coordinate 41,214, forward strand.
AAGGCCATCGCCGATAAGGGGTCCTGCTGCCTGGTGGAGGGCTACATGGATGTGATCAGCCTGCACCAGGCGGGGATCACCAACGCCGTGGCCAGTAGCGGCACCTCGCTCACACAGGACCAGGTGCGCCTGATCAAGCGCTACGCGACCGCGGTAACGATCCTGTACGATGGGGATCCAGCCGGGATCAAAGCCTCGATGCGGGGCATCGATATCATCCTGGCCGAAGGACTCAGCGCCAAGGTGGTGCTCTTCCCCGAGGGGGAGGACCCCGACAGCTTCGCGCGCACCCGCAGCAGCGGCGAGGTGGAGGCCTTCATCGCCGCGAACGCACGCGACTTCCTCGTCTTCAAGGCCGACATGCTCATGCGCGAGACCGGGGGCGATCCCGTGCGCAAGGCCGCGGCCATACACGAACTGGTGGAAAGCCTCGCCCTCATCGGTGACCACGTGCTGCGCTCGCTCTATGTGAAGCAGTGCGCGGCCATGCTTGAGCTGGCCGAACAGGCCCTGGTGAGCGAGCTGAACAAGGTGCTGCGGCGCAACCACCGCAAGAAGCTCGGCGGCAACGCGCCTTTGGTTGAGGAGGTCCTCCCGCCCGCGATCGCACCACCCCAGCCCGAGGTGGAGGACCCGGGAACGCGCCCGCAGGAACGCGATCTGATGCGCATCCTGCTGAACTACGGCCATGAAAAAGTCCTTGTTCCCTTGCAGTACGAGGACGGCAGCGTGGTGGATGCCGAACTCACCGTGGGCCAGTTCATGTTCGACGAACTGGCCAAGGATGACCTGGGATTCGACGACCAGCTGCTGCATGCCATCTACCTCGACTACCGCAAACGGTGCAACCTGGGCGAACAGGTGACAGGTGCCCTGTACGCCAACCATGCCGATGAGGCCTGGCGATCGGTATCCATAGACCTGCTTACCGAAAAGCATGTATTGAGTCCGAATTGGAGGACACGACACCGCATCCATGTCGCACGGGAGCACGATCAATTGCTCGATTCCCTGCTGGAGGGCCTGGATATCCTGAAAGAACGCCGCGTGGACCGGATGATCGGGGAGTTGATGCAGCAGTTGAAGGATTGCGCGGAGGACGACATGCCGATCATCCTGGACCGGATCAGGAAACTGACCGCGGTGAAGATGGATTTCTCCAAACGCACCGGCCGGGTGGTGGTGGGGTGAGTCGCCGCCCGTACCGGTTGAACTGGATCCCAAAAGAAAGCCCCGGCCCCGGAACGCGGGTCGGGGCTTTCCCTTGGCGAACGGCCGCGATCAGCGCAGCATCAGCCTGCGGGCCAACGCGCCTTGGTCACCCATCACCCGAACGATGCAGGCTCCGCGGGGCAGATCGCCCACACCCAAGGTGGTACGTGCGAACAGCCCGTTGAAGGTCAGTGATGCGCGGCGCAGCAACTTGCCGTCCACGCCAACGATCTCGATCCATGCCGGTCCGGTATCCCGGTCGCGTTCCAACTCAATGGTCACCTGGTCCTGTGCCGGGTTGGGCATCAGTTCGAAGCGGCTGAAACCATCCACAGGCTCATCCATCCCGACGGTACAACCGACGATCGAATCGCCCCAGAGCACCACATGGATGAAGGTGGAATCGTTGGGGCACACTCCGCCGGGCACCACGTACACGTATGTTCCGGGCCCGTTCGCGGCGATGTTGATATGGGCATTGTACGGACCCGCCGCGAAACCGGCACCGTTGTACCAGGTGCCGGTGTTCTGCTCCCCGGTAACGAATTGGGAGAGCACTTCGGACGTGTCGTTGTAACAGCGGTTGATCGTGTCATTGGCCGCTGATACCGATCCCGCATTGGGCTGTGAGACGCACTGGATGGTGATGGTGGCGGTGGCGGCCGGGCACGGCGCTATACCAGGGACCGTGTACGTATATGCACCGCAGGGGTCCGTCAACGGGTCGTACACCGCCGAGTGTGGTGCCCCGCCGGGAGCGGTCCAGGTACCTCCCGTGTCGGGCGTACCTCCCAGCGTATCGAACAGGTTGACGGTGCCGCCCCAGTTCTCGCATACCTGCACCGTGGCGTTCAACCCGGGGATCGCACTCGGGGTGACGTAGTCCACGTAGATGTACTGTGCCGTGTCATTGCATGGGGGGTTCACATCGAAGTTGTAGATGTAGAACCCGGCAGGGCTTTGACCGGGGACGAACTGCCCGTTGGGTACGACCTGGCCCAGCGGGTCGGTCCACGAACCACCCGGGTCCGGGGTGCCCCCAAGGATGCTGAGCAGGGGGATCGCCGCGCCGCCGGTACACAGCCCGGTCAATTCGCCGTACTCACCGGGGTCGCTGGTAACGCCCACCGCCACATTGATGGTCTGTGTATTCAGGCCCACCTGGTTGCCATTCAACACGAATCCGGTCTGGATCACCCAGGTGCCAGCACCTGGCACCATCAGATCGATGCCTTGGGTGAATGAGGTGTTCTGACCCCCGTTACCTGCAGCGAAGAACGTGACGTACATCGTGTCCCCCGAGATCGTCGAGGTGAAGTTCGTCAGGTTGGCCTGCTGCGGCATGCTGCCGTTGAACTGGATGTGGATCAACGTGCAGGTGGTGGGGTTCTGCGGCGTGATGACCACACTGTTGATGCCCTGGGCCCAAGCGCCAGTGGACAGCGCGACGAGGAGGATCGCGGTGGAGATGTGTCTCATGCGGAAGGTGGACTTGTTCGCTTTGCGGCGAAAGTAGGGCGACGGGCCGAGCCGATCGTCCAATTTTGCCCCGATGCGCGGGCTCTTGTTCACAGTCGTCTGGTTCCTGGCCGTTGCCGGGGTGCGCGCCCAAGGCCCCCTCATCAACGAAGTGGTGCCCGGAGGCGGGGCACTTCCGGATTGGATCGAAGTGTACAATCCAGGCCCCAAAGCCGTGGACCTTCAAGGCTTCACGCTGGTGAGCACCGGGCGTACGCATCGCATCACCGCACCGCTGACCATCGCCGCCAAGAGTTTCTCGGTGCTCTGGTGCGACCGCCAGCCGGACAGGGGGCCCGATCATCTGGATCTCAAACTGCCCCGGGAGGGAGGGAGTTTGCTGCTGATCGATCCCGATCGCCGCACTGTGCGGGATTTCTACAGTTGGCGTTCGTTGCCTGCGGGGGTCTCCCTTGGCCGTTTGACTGACGGTGGTGCGGAGTGGGGCTTCTTCACTGCACCAACCCCGGGCGGATCCAACCAGCGCTCCCAGGGAGCAACTCGCTGGCTGCCGGCGCCGGAACCCGTCATCACGGATGGAGTACTCACCTGCGCTGCACCAGAAAACGGAACGATCCGATGGACCACGGACGGGCGCACTCCTGACACCCGCTCACCCGAGCTTGTCGGCACCCTGACGATCGCACCGCCCTGCGTGATCACCCTGCGTGCCTTCGGTGAGGATGCATTGCCGTCCGCACCGGTATCATTCACCTTCCCCTCGGAAGGCCATGGACCATTCGTGGCCATTGTCGTCGACCCCGACAGCTTGAATGATCCTCGGCGTGGTATCCTGGCTCCCGAACATGCCAACTATGCCCGAACAGGTATCGATTGGCGGCGCGATGCCCTGGTCGAGTGGCATACCAACGACAGCGTGCGCCATGAGGCGGTGCGCATCGCCGTGCATGGCAGCGGTACGCGCGGGCTGGCCAAGAAGAGTTTCAAGCTGTTCGGCGACGGGGAAATGATCCTGCGTGCGGACGCCTCCCCGCATGCGTTCCTCCGGCACCTCTTCATCGAATCGGTGGCCCGTGATGCCGAAGTGGACGTGCAGCCCGGTTCGCCAATGCCCCTCTGGCTCAATGGCGCGTACCACGGGCTCTACCGCGCCATGCCGGCCAAGAACAGCGACTGGCTGCGCAGCTTGAGCGGGGCGGAGGCCATTGACCTCATCGACGGGCCGGGCGCGCGTGCGTTGAAGGGGGATGACGACGGGCACGCGCGGTTGCTGAACCTGCTCGAACGCGGCGCCCCGCTGGAGGAACTGGATGGACTGATGGACGAGACGAGTCTGCTTGACCTGGCCTGTTTCGATCTCTGGACCGGACGTGCCGACCACGACCTGAACACGCGGTGCTGGCGGCCGCGCGAACGGGGCGGGCGCTGGCGCTGGATCCTGTTTGACGTGGATCTTTGGTCGCCGCCGGACGAGGGCACCGTGGAGCGCATGTGTTCGGCCATCGCCCCGGAATCGCCCTACCTGCCCTGGTTGCTGCGCCATGAGGAACTGGGACCGCACCTGTTGGCGCGCCTCTCGGCATGGATGGCCACGTCATTGGCGCCGGACCGCGCCATCCGCCTGGCCGATTCGCTCTTCGCGGCGAACGCGGAGCCCATGCGGGCCGATCACATACGCTGGCGGGATGCAACGGGAATACCATCCCCGAAGGAGAGTATCGCAGCACTTCGTGCGCACATCAGCGCACGCCCGGAGCACCTCATCGGCCAGTTGGAGCGATACACCCGGCACCGCGCCCGGGAGGTCACGGTGCGCGTTTCACCACCGGACGCCGGTGAGGTGCTGATCAGCACCCTGCCGCTCACCCGCGATGAACGCACGTTCACCGCATTCGCCGGGGCACCCGTGCAACTCACGGCCATCCCCGCACCGGGCAGGGTGTTCGCGGGGTGGAAAGGCATTGCTGCCACAAGCCCGATGATCCAGGTTGATCCCGCCAAGGTGAAGGGGATCCACGCGTTGTTCAGGCTCGCGACCGAGGAGATGCCATAACCCCGGTTACGCCGGGACCCCTTGCAGCAGCGACCGGAATAATGCCTTACCGTCGGTATTGCCCAGGCGCTCATCGGCGGCCCGCTCCGGATGGGGCATCATGCCGAACACGTTGCGGCCCGCATTGCAAACACCCGCGATGTTCTCCACGCTGCCGTTGGGGTTGGCATCGTCGCGCAGGCGGCCTTCGGCATCGCAATAGCGGAACAGCACCTGGTCATTGTCGTTCAACGCCTTGATGGTGGCAGCGTCAGCGTAATAACGGCCTTCGCCATGCGCGATCGGGATGTTCAGCGGCCCATCGTTCACCGCGCTGGTAAGTGGCGTATTCCGCGTCTGTGCCCGGATGAAGACGTTGCGGCAGATGAACTGCTGGCCCTCGTTGTGCAATAACGCACCGGGCAGCAATCCGGCTTCGCAGAGCACCTGGAAGCCGTTGCACACCCCGAGCACCAGACCTCCTTTCTGCGCGAAGGCACTTACTTCCCGCATGATGGGGGAGAACCGCGCAATGGCACCGCTCCGCAGGTAATCGCCGTAGCTGAAGCCCCCGGGTAGCACGATCATGTCGCAGCCCTTCAGGTCGTGCTCCTTGTGCCAGAGGCGTTCCACACGCTGGCCCATGCCGTGCTCCAGCACGTGCACCATGTCCTCATCACAATTGCTGCCGGGGAAGACGACGACGCCGAATTTCATGCGAAGCGGTGTTGGGACCGCGAAAATAGGGCGACCTGGTCGCATGCATCCCACCGGCCATGGTGTTTCCTTGGCCCACAACGTTCGTGGGTTTTCCTGTCCCGCTTGCGGAAATGGATGTTGACCAGGTAACGGAGCCGAGTGGATGTCAGGCCCGACCTCATCGCGAAACCCGATATTGCGCCTCATGACCATCCCACCTGTCATCACCGATCCGGTGTACGATCCGGCCACCCGGCACAGCGCCTTGGACCGCTTCTTCCTGCGCCTCATCCGCGATCCGCGCGATCTGCCCTTCGTGTACCTCGGGCTGCGCGTCTCGCTCCTGCTGATCCCCATGGCCGTGCTGCTGTACATGCCGTTTGTCACCGGTTGGATCTGGTGGGCCATCGCGCTGGTGTACCTCTGGATCAACAACATCACGCTCAAAGGCCCCTTCGGGCTCATGCTCCACTGCACCACGCACCGGGCGTTCTTCAAGAAGGAGTACGGTCTGTTGAACCACTACTATCCGTGGGTGCTTGCCCCGCTGTTCGGACAGAGCCCCGAGACCTACCGCGCACACCACGTGGGCATGCACCATGTGGAGAACAACCTGGAGCCGGACGAGAGCAGTACCATGCCCTACCGACGCGATTCGGGGCGCGATTTCCTCCGGTATTACTTCCGCTTCCTGTTCACCGGTATCTTCACACTGTCGTTCTACCTGTTCGGGCACAACAGGAAGAAACTGGCTTGGCAGGCCATCCGGGGCGAGATCCTCTTCGTGGTCTTCTGCACAGTGATGTGCTTCGTGAACGCACCCGCCACCATCGTGGCCTTCATCATCCCCTTCCTCGCCTTCCGCTTGGTGGCCATGGCCGGCAACTGGACCCAGCACACCTTCATCGACCCGCAGGATCCGGGCAATCATTTCACCAACAGCATCACCTGCATCAATACGAAGTTCAATCACCGCTGTTGGAACGACGGCTACCACATCAGCCACCACATCGATCCCACCATGCACTGGACCGAGCACCCGAAGTTCTTCCTGGAGAACCTGGCCGAGTTCGGCAGGCAGAAGGCGGTCGTCTTCACGGGCCTGAATTACGTCGACGTGTTCACCCTGCTGCTTCGTGACAGGTACGATACGCTGGCCGACCACTTCGTGGACGCCGGTGGGCACTTCACCGGCAGGAAAGATGAACTGATCGCCTTCCTGCGCAGCCGCACCGTCCCCATCCCCTTCACGCACGACGAAGAGCTGCCCACGGCGGCCTGATGCCCGTTCCGCCGGGCCTCGCCTTCGCTCCGCTCAGGGAACCACGAACCGGAACGCGTCCGTCTTGCCGGTGATGGCCAGATACATCCCCGGTGATAATGATACCTGGACCGTGTTCAGGGCTACGGGAATGGTGGCCACCTGTCCACCGTTCGCATCGATGATCCGCAGTACCCGCCCTGACATGTCCTGTGTGCCCGTGTACCGCAGCGCCTGCTGTTGAACATCAAAGTACCAGGTGGCCGCAGGTGCCGGGCTCGGGGGAACACCGGTGCTGAGGTCCGATTCGTAACATCCCATGTCCACGGTACCCCCTTGGATGCGCACGTTCCCCGCCAGGTCCAGAAGCTGGTCCACCGGGACCAGGTCATTCGCGCCGGCGTTGATGCCGGGCGAGGCCGGAAGCAGGGTGTAATCGAACGAGGTGGCATCGAAATTGGTGCCCGATGCGAACGATGGCTGCGCGAACAACGGGTCCATATCGAGGATCCCCGTGCCATTCGGGTGCCCACCCGGAACGATCGAATTCGTGATCACCATGCCGGTGCTCACCTGTCGCCCGTCGTAGGCGGTGTTCCCTGCCAGGATGCTGTTCTCGATCCGGTGTTGAGTGCCGTAGACCCGGATGATCTCCTGTTGCACCGACGAGGCCAGGTTGAAGTTCTGCGCGATCGTGCAGTTGTTGATCGTCATCGCTTCGTCGGGGGCCGTGGTCTGCACCCTGAACACGTTGGAGGTGCTGCCGTTCACCGTGTTGCCGATGATGTACGTGTTGCTGAGCCGGGCCGCGTTGAACCCATCGAACTCCACGATGCTCAGTTCCGAGGTGTTGTTGGTGAACATGCACCGATCAATGAGCAGCGAATCGAAGTCGAGCCCGCCGAAGATGCATGCGCCCCGCCTGGCCGTGTTGTTGATGAACCGGCATCCACGTATCCCAAGGATCGAGTAGCCACCATTGTTGTTGCCGTTGTAGATGGCTCCCCCATCGCCGCCGGTTCCTGCGGAGTTGTTGTTGAACGTGCAATCCTCGAGGGTCACGACCGCTGCAGCGAGGTAGATGCCCCCGCCGTATGACCCGGAATAGTTGTTGACGAACAGGCAATTGCGCACGTGCACGTTGCCGCCCAACGCGTTCTGCACGTTCAGCCCGCCACCGTTGTAACCGTTGCCCGCCGCGCTGTACCCGTTCATGATCCGGAAACCGTCGAGCACGATGTGCGTGTTGATGTTGTTCGCCGTGACCACCCGGTATGAATTGTCCGTGGTCGTTCCCGGCTCGCCGATGTCGCCGTTCAGCACAGTGATGTTCGCCTCGAGGTCACGCTCCTCAAGGAGGGTCTCCGTCCCGACGAAGCCGCCGTACAGATCCACGCCATTGCGCAACTGGAACGAACTGGTACGGCTGGTGCCCGTGGTGGGACGGTATTGCCCCGCAGCCACCCAGATCTCGTCCCCGGGGATCACCATGGACAGCGCTACCTGCAGGTCAGTGAAGGCGTTCGTCCAACTCAACCCGGTTGCGGAGCCGGTCGCGTTCGCATTCACGTGATAACGTGTTGCATATGCGCTGCTCGCAAGGGAGAACAAGGTCAAAAGCAAGCACGCGCGGACAAGAGCACTGGTCATGGCCGAATGAGGAGTTGGGCAAGAGTTGCCGCGAAAGTACCGCGCACATCCATGGCGATCGGGCTGCGTGGTGCGTGATGCACGATGCGGAGACCTGAAAAGACGCGACCTTGGCGGTCGATCGGATGTGTACCGTACAGTTCCATGCGCCTGCTGGTCCGGCCGTTCGTCGCCCCGAACCGCCGGGCCTGTCCCAAGGGGATGCGCGTTCTGGTCCCGCATCAGTTGCACAAGAACGCAGCGGAGAACCGATGGATAGTTCCGAGCGGTCATGGGCAAATTGGTCGGCGTTCCTGAAGGTCGCATACCGGGGGATCATGCTTCAAGTCCTGGTACTTCTGATGGCTTATCGTCCGGTGGCGGTTGTAGCACAGTCCGGTCACGAGCTCGGCCCCGGGCGCGAGTCGGCCGTTGTTGGCGCGGGCTTCGCCCTGCACGGGTTCAGCCTATGGCACCACCAGCGGAACAAGGATCGGCCGCTGCCACCGCTCGACCTGGCCCGGGTTCCCGCCTTCGACCGGATCAGTACGACGCAGTGGAGCCTGCGGGCCCACCGAACCAGCAACATCCTGTTCGGTGTTGTCGCCACCGCCGCTTTCACTACCGCCATCATCGCCCAACGCGATGATAGGCCAGAAGTACCGGCGGTATTGATACTCGAGAGCGGTCTGCTCAGTTCCGGGTTGACCAATACGGCGAAGGAACTGGTCAGAAGACCGCGGCCGTACCTGTACAACCCGGCGGTACCGGCCAGCGTCCATCGAAAGGGCGAGGATGCGGTGAGTTTCTGGAGCGGCCACACGGCGAACATGGCGGCCATCACCTTCAGTACCGCAGCGATCGTGCAGCGCTCCGACGTTCCATCGGATGCGAAACTGGCCACATGGCTCGGTGCCGCTGCCGCCCCCGCGCTCATGGGCTATCTCCGCGTGCGTGCCGGACGTCATTTCCCATCGGACGTGCTCGTGGGTTACCTGGTCGGTGCCGCGGTGGGACTCACGGTCCCCTATATCCATCAGCCCAGGACCGCACATTGACCCGGAAGGTGCGCACCATGCGGGACGAAGCATACCTTGTACTGGTCGTACGGTATTGAACATCATGATGATGCGACTCCGGTACGGGAACGCGCGCCATCACCGCCGATCCGTGCCGGGAACCGGACATGAACCGGGGATCAGCGCAGCCACTTCCGCTCCATCACGAAGGTGCCGAAAGGAAGCACCGAGGCCAGGCCCAAACCAACGATCCGCTCCACGTCCCATTTGAGCTTGGTGAAGAGCGGGGTGGCGGTGATCCAGTAGCCGATGAAGAGCACGCCGTGGGCCCAGCCCACCACCTTCACACCCAAGGGCCATTCGGCCAGGTATTTCAAGGGCATGGCAACAAGAAGCAGGACGAGGAAACTCCATCCTTCGGCTATGGCCCAGGTGCGGAAGCGGCGGATGATGGGATCGGTGGACATGGGGCACGAATGTACCCGGCACATCGAACGTGGTGCGCTTCAACCGGATGCGTCGTTACGGTCGCGCCCGAACTTCGCCGAGCCAACTCACTGAGCGATGCCGCGCGTTTCCATCCTGCTCCCTTTCCACAACGCGGCCACCACGCTCGATGCCGCAATCACCAGCATCGTTACGCAGACCTTCGGGGAATGGGAGCTCCTGCTGATCGATAACGCGGGCACGGATATGGGTACGGCCATCGCGCACGACCGGGCAACACAGGATGCGCGTATCCGTGTGTTGCAGGAACCAGTCGTTGGTATCGCTCACGCATTGAACACCGGTCTGCGCGAAGCGCGAGCCACGCTCATCGCCCGCATGGATGCCGACGATATCTCCCTTCCGGAGCGGCTGGAACGACAGGTCGCGTACCTGGATCAACATCCGGAGGTCGGTGTGTTGGGCACATGCGCACGCTTCGAGACCACCGTGAGGCTGAGCGAAGGCATGGCCAGGTTCGTCCGGTGGCAGAACGCGATCATCACGTCCAGGGAACATTTCGTGAAACGATTCGTGGATGCGCCGCTTGCCCATCCCACTGTGATGTTCCGTAGCGAACTGGTGGATCGCCACGGTGGCTACGACGCCGGCCCCTTGCCCGAGGACCATGAATTGTGGTTGCGCTGGATGCACTACGGCGTGCGTTTCGCGAAGCTGCCGCAGGAGTTGCTGATCTGGCGGGATCATCCACAACGCCTGAGCCGATCGCACAGCAACTATGCGGTGGAAGCGTTCTTCTCCACGAAGGTGAAGTGGTTGGCCCTGTGGTTGGAGCGCATCCTGAACGGACGGCCTGTGATCGTTGCGGGAACCAGCGCGCTCTGTCGGGGTCGGGCCGCACAACTGTCCGCGCACGGGATCCCCATCCACGGGTACACCGATGTGAAGCGACATGTGGTTCCGGGATATCCCTTC
>JAFDZE010000081.1:0-4151 GCA_018267155.1 Bacteroidota bacterium
CATTTGGCCACCCGCTTCCGGGACGATCGTAGCGCTTTGGAAGTGAACGGCACCAGCGATCGGCTCACCCTGAAAGGCCGATTCCGCAACACAGGCTCCGCGCTGACGATCGATGGGGACCTGGCTCTTGATCGCTGGACCACCGGCCGGGAAACGCTGCTCGCTGATCGCCAAGCCGATGTGCGCTTGAAGCTCGCGTTCGGCGGTGCTGATGACGCTTTCCGGATCGAGAAAGGAAGCGAAGTGTTGCCGTACGGACCCGGTGGCGAACCCGGCGACGTACCCGTGGCCGTGGCCCTCGCGGTGGTCCCCGGCCCGAAAGGCCGCACGATCGACTTGCGGGCCAACGGATTCAACATGGACCTGGCGCAAGTGGCCGCCCTGTTGCCCGAGAACCTCCACCGCCATGTGAAGCGTTACGACCTGCGCGGCGAGGCCGACATCGCCGTGCACTACGCCGGTCCGCTCGCTGGCGATGGCCCCTCCCTTTCCGTAGGTATGACCCTGCACGATGGTCGCTTGAAGGAGACCGTCACCGGGGCCTTGTTCAGCGAGGTGCACGGTGAGCTGGCCCTGGAACTCACGCCCGCAGGCACCCTGCGCAAGCTGCTGGTGAAGGGCTTGAAGGCCAAGACCGGCAATGGATCCATCGGAGGCAGTATCGATCTCAGCGGTGCGGCCAACGCCAAGCTGAAGGCCACCGTGCATGGTGACCTCGCACTCGCCGACCTCCTGGGCTTCGCCGGAACGGAGGCGCTGGAGGACGTGCGCGGTCGCCTGGTCGCCGACGCGCGCATCACCGGCACGCTGCGCGATCCGGGCCGCGTGACGGCCGCCGACCTGCATGGGCTCGCCGTCCAGGGCAAGGCCGACCTGTCGAACGCGTCGCTGAAGTTGAAAGGCACCCACCACCTCCTCACCGAGCTGAACGCGGCGATCGCCCTCAACGGCACCGATGCACGGGTGAGCGGCCTGCGTTGCCAGGTACAGGGGAATACCGTGGCGCTCGACGGGACCCTGCGCAACTTCACGCCCTGGTTGCTGTCCGATCGCGAGCGCCTCACGGTGGAAGCCCGTGGATCATCACCCCGCTTGGACCTGGCCTCCCTGGTGAGCGCATCACCCCAAGGACAGCGACCATCGGACAACAGCTACACCATCACCTTCCCGGCCAACATCGACCTGGACCTCCAGGCGGGCATCGACGAACTGGTTTTTGAGGATTTTTCCGCCCAACGCATCACGGGATCCGTGACCTTGAAGGACCGCGTGCTTCATGTGTCGTCCCTCGCGTTCCGTACCGCGGACGGCCAGGTGAGCGGTAACCTGCGCGTGGACGGGCGCGGGACGGGCAGTTATCCCCTGAGCCTGACCGCCGAAGTGGAGCGCATCGACATGCGCAAGCTCTTCGCCGAGTTCCGCAATTTCGGGCAAGGCTTCATCACCGAAGCGCACCTGAACGGGCTCAGCGATCTGCGCGTTTCGCTCACCGCTTCGCTCTCCCCTTCCTTCACCCTCGATCAGAACAGTCTGCGTGCGGTGGCCAGCGTGGTGGTGGACCACGGCGAACTGAAGAACCACCCCGCCATGATCGCCGTGGCCGATCACCTGCGCCAGAACAAGCTCGTGTCGCCTTTCGTGAACACCGATGAGCTGCGCAAGCGCCTCGCCCACATCACCTTCGACCGGTTGGAGAACCAGATCGAGATCCGCGACCGAACCGTTCACGTGCCCCAGATGATCGTGCGCAGCAGTTTGATGGACCTGGAGATGAGCGGCTCCCAGACCTTCGATGGCGGTGTGGACGACCACCTCAACTTCCGCCTGTCCGACCTGTTCCGCACGGGTTCCAGCAGCGACGAGTCCGGGCCCGTGGTGGACGACGGCACCGGCATGCGCCTCTTCCTGCACATGTACGGCACAACGGACGACCTGCGATTCTCCAACGACGGCGCCGCCGCAGCCGCCCGACGCAAGGAGAAAATGAAGCAGGAGAGCGCCGAGTTGAAAGGCCTGCTCTCCGACATCCTTCATGGCCGTGGTGGCCTGGCTCCGGAGCCGACCACGAAGGCCATCATCACCGTGGAAGGCACGGATCCCGCGAAAGAGGGAGCCTCTCAGGGCATGGCCACCGCACCAGCACCCCGGAAGAAGGGATTGGGTCGGCTGCTGGAAAAGGACGAGGAGGTGGAGACGATCATCCTGGAGTGATCGTGCGCTTCATACTTCAGGTTGAGGGACCTGGTCGTTTGCGGTCGGAACGGGCGCGCCGAAGCGATACACCTTTGCTTCGCGGGTGCCTGCGCCCATCCCAGATGAGTTCGATGACCACCTTTTCCTTGAATTCGCGGTAGACAAGCAGGTTGTATGGCGCGATGAGCGCCTCCCGATGGCCGCGTGTACTGCTTTTTCGGAATGCCTTTGGCCATGCCGCGATCAGTTGGATGGTTTGGTCCACCTTGCGGATAAAGTCATCCACCTCCCGTTGCGTCCAGTTGCGCCGGATGCGGCCGACGACCGCTTCGAAGCTCTCGATGCCGACAGGGGACCATACTACCGGTTTGCCCATCGGCGCGCGCGTTGCATCACCTCTGCATGGGGCACCGTTTCTCCGCGCGCGATCTGGTCGTCCGATTCGGCCAATGCCTTGCGGATGGCCGGGGGCAGGTTGTCCAACCACTCATCGTTCGGCAAGGAGAGTGTCAGGTCCACTTGACGGAGGGTCGCGAGGCTCTTCGTCGCCTTCACTTTGCGGATGATAGCCGCCTGCGCGGCCTGCAACTTGGTCATGGCGCCGTTTGTTGGGAAGCGAAGATAACAGACCGCCGGTCCGGCGCTTGCAATTCCAGCACACGATCACGCCTTCGCCACCGCTTTGTTCTTGTTGGCCAGCTGCCCGCAGGCCGCATCGATATCGCGCCCCCGGCTACGGCGGATCCGCGCGATGATGCCCTTCCGGTCCAGGTACCGCTGGAAGGCCTCGGCATCCTTGGCGTCCGTGCGCCCGAAACCTCCCGAGTCGATGGGATTGTACTCGATCAGGTTCACCTTGGCGTGTACATCGCTGGCGTATTTCACCAGTTCCTGGGCATCGGCCAGCGAGTCGTTGAAGCCCCGGAGCAGGATGTACTCGAAGGTGACCTCCTTGCGGGTGGTGCGGGTGTAGTAGCGCAGGGCGTCCTTCAGTTCGGAAAGCGAATTGTGCTCGTTTATGGGCATGATGCGGTCGCGCTTGGCATCGTTGGCGGCATGCAGGCTGAGGGCCAGGTTGAAGCGGGCACCATCGTCGGCCAGCTTGCGGATCATCTTGGCGATGCCGGCGGTGCTCACCGTGATGCGGCGCGCGCCCATGCCCAGTCCGTCCTCGGCCGTGATGCGCTCCGCGCTGCGCAAGGTGTTGGCATAGTTGAGCAGCGGCTCGCCCATGCCCATGTACACGATGTTCGTCAGTCCTTCCTTATGGTACTTGATCGCGAGTTGATCGATCAGCACCACCTGGTCGTAGATCTCCTGCGAATCGAGGTTGCGGACGCGCTTGAGCTTGCCGGTGGCACAGAACGAACAACTGAGGCTGCACCCGATCTGGCTGCTGATGCAGGCCGTGAGACGAGTGGGCGTGGGGATCAGTACGCCTTCCACCACGTGGCCGTCCCATGTGCGGAAGGCGCACTTCACGGTGCCATCCTGGCTGAGCTGCTCTTCCACCAATACCAGCGGCCGAAGCACGGTGCGATCGGCCAGCGCGGCGCGGAAGGTCTTCGGCAGGTCGCTCATGTCATCGAACGAGCGGGCCTTTTTCTTCCACAACCACTCCCAGAGCTGCTTCGCTCGGTAAGGCTTTTCGCCGATCTCCGCTACGAGGTTCTTCACCTCGTCGAGCGAGAGAGAGCGGATATCGGTGGGTGCTACCATGTTCCGAATGTACGGGCTCAGCCGAGCAGCATCTCCACCAACCGCATGTCCGCCGCTGTGGTCACCTTGATGTTGTTCGCCTCCCCTTCCACCAGCGCCACCTTCACGCCCATACGCTCGACCAGTGTGGCCTCATCGGTGAAGGTGCTTTCGTAGGTCTGTTCGAACGCCTTGCGCAGCAGGTCGGCATGGAAGCATTGGGGCGTCTGTACCGCCACCAACCGCGACCGGTCCAGTGC
>JAFDZE010000081.1:4191-26525 GCA_018267155.1 Bacteroidota bacterium
TTTTCATCCGCAGCGGCGAAACACCGCGTGATGAGGTCGGTGCTCACCAACGGACGAACCCCGTCGTGGACGGCCACGAGCCCGTCATGTCCCACCTTCTCGAGTCCCGCCTTCACACTGTGCCAGCGCTGCTCGCCACCGGCCACCACATCATGGTGTACGAAGAAGCGATGCCCCATGCACAGGGCCTTCCAGATGTCGAAGTGGGTGGGTGGCAGCACAACGATGATCGCCATGGCGGGATCGAAGCGATGGAAGGCCTCGATGGTCCACATGAGCAGCGGGCGGCCCTTGACGGTCTGGAACTGCTTGGGCACGGGCCCGCCGAGGCGCTTGCCGATACCGCCTGCTACGATTATGGTGGAGCGATGCATGGATCCAATGGTCGTTGACGAGTGGGAAGGAGAAAGGGTGCGAGAGTCTGAACCCTCGCACCCTTACGCCCATTCACGCTTTTCTCAGATGATCAACATCGCGTCGCCGTAACTGAAGAAGCGGTACTTCTCCTTGAGGGCCACCTTGTACGCGTTGATCACGTTGTCGTATCCGCCGAAGGCGCACACCATCATGAGCAGGGTGCTCTCGGGCATGTGGAAGTTGGTCACCATCCGGTTGGCGATGCTGAAGTCGTACGGCGGGAAGATGAACTTGTTCGTCCAGCCGTTGTACGATTTCATGCGATCGTCGGTGCTCACGCTGCTCTCGATGGCGCGCATGGTGGTGGTGCCCACGCAGCAGACGTTCTTCTTGCGCTCCTTGCTCTTGTTCACCATGTCGCACACGTCCTGGGTGATGAGCACCTGCTCGCTGTCCATCTTGTGCTTGGTGAGGTCCTCCACTTCCACCGGACGGAAGGTACCCAGGCCGATGTGCAGGGTAACACCGGCGAAATGGATGCCCTTGAGCTCCATGCGCTTCATCAACTCGCGGCTGAAGTGCAGGCCCGCAGTGGGTGCGGCCACGGCCCCTTCGTGCTGGGCATAGATGGTCTGGTAGCGTTCGGCATCGCTGGGCTCGATGTCGCGCTTGATGTAGTGCGGCAGCGGCGTTTCGCCCATGGCGGTGATGGCCGACTTGAACTCCTCGTACGTGCCATCGAACAGGAAGCGCAGCGTGCGGCCCCGGCTGGTGGTGTTGTCGATCACTTCGGCCACCAGCTCGTCGTCCTTGCCGAAGTACAGCTTGTTGCCGATCCGGATCTTGCGTGCGGGGTCCACCACCACGTCCCACAGGAGGCTGTCGCGGTTGAGCTCGCGCAGCAGGAAGACCTCGATCTTGGCCCCGGTCTTCTCCTTGTTGCCCCACATGCGCGCGGGGAAGACCTTGGTGTTGTTCACGATGAAGACATCGCCTTCATCGAAGTAGTTGATGATGTCCTTGAACTTCTTGTGCTCGATCTTGCCCGAATCGCGGTGCAGCACCATCAGTTTGCTGCCGTCGCGGTCCTTGGTGGGGTAAAGGGCGATCTGTTCCTTGGGTACGTCGAATTTGAAGGCGTTGAGCTTCATGGTGTACGGGCTTACGGGCCCTGTTCCGGTTTTGAGGGCGCCGAAGATAAGTTGATCACGAAGGGAGTGTTATCCTTTCTGAGTATCAGTGGGTTGTCTCTCCGCCGCCCACTTGTCGAGCCAGTCCGACCACTGCTCCACCGTGAGGGCATCGTCCACGGAGTATGCCCCGCTGCGGGTGCGCCGCAAGCCACTGAGCCAGGCTCCGCAGCCCAGCGCCTGCCCGATGTCGTGCGCCAACGAACGGATGTAGGTGCCCTTGCCGCAGGCTACGCGCAAGGTGGCCTCGGGACCGTTGAGAGCGAGCAGTTCGATGGCGTCAATACGCACCGGTACCGGGGTCATGACCACCGGCTCTCCCCAGCGCACCAGATTGTAGCCGCGTTCGCCCTGGAAGCGTTTGGCCGAGAAGTCGGGGGGGCGTTGCAGGGTGTCGCCCAGAAAGGTGGTGAGGACGCGTTGGAGGTCCGCTGTGGTGATGTGCTCCCAGGGCCGTTCCTCCAATACCGGTGTTTCGGCATCGTAGCTCGCCGTGGTCTGGCCCAGGCGCAGCGTGGCGATGTATTCCTTGTCCTGCGCGGTGAGTTCGGGAAGTCGTTTGGTCATCCGGCCCGTGCCCAGGATGAGCAGGCCGGTGGCCAGCGGATCGAGGGTGCCGGCGTGGCCCACTTTCACCCGGTGGCCACAGAGTTTGTGCAGCGCGCCACGCAACTTGGCCACCACGTTGAAGCTGGTCCACGTGGCGGGCTTGTCCACCAGCAGCAAGGCCCCCGCTTCAGGATCGATGGGCTCCATGATCAGATCACACGCAGGTCCACCCCGGCCCACAACAAGGCGAGCAGCAGCGCTCCCAGGCCGATGCGGTACCAGCCGAAGGGTTTGAATCCGTGTTTGTTGAGGAAGCCGACGAAGCCTTTGATGGCGAGTGCGGCCACCACAAAGGCCACGGCGTTGCCGATGCCGAAGAGCTTCCACTGTTCCGCAGTGAACATACCGCCTTCCTGGTAATGGTCCCAGAGGGTCTTGGCGGTGGCGGCGCACATGGTGGGTACGGCCAGCAGGAAGGAGAACTCCGCCGCCTGCGCCCTGGAGAGCTTGCGCGTGAGCCCGCCGATAATGGTGGCGGCGCTGCGGCTGATCCCGGGCACCATGGCGATCACCTGGAAGCAGCCGATAAAGAGCGCGTCCTTCCAACCGAGCGGGGCCTGGCGATCCTCGTGGTCGTGCGGGAACCACCGGTCGATGAACAAGAGCACGATGCCGCCGATGAACAGCGCCGCCGCCACCACGCCGATGTTCTCCAGCAGGAGGTCGATAGCATCCTTGAAGAGCAGCCCGGCGATGGCCGCCGGAATGAAGCCCGCCACTAGCAGCGGGTAGGTGCTGAAGCCCTCGAAGAAGCGGCGCCAATAAAGTACCACCACGCTGAGGATCGCGCCGAACTGGATGCCCACGGTGAAGATGCGCGTGAACTCCTCGTGTGCGATGCCCATGAGGCTGCTGCCGATGATCATGTGGCCGGTGCTGCTCACCGGCAGGTATTCCGTGAGGCCCTCGATGATGGCCAGGATGATGGCGTGGAGAACGTTCAAGGGCGTTGCGCGATTTTCAGCGGGGGATACGTGTTGCGCGTGGTCCGTGGCGATCCCGGCCCGCGCACCGGGCCACCAACGATGCGGTGCGCTGGCTCAACCGACCTTGGTCGACGGCTTCTTCATGATGGCGTACACCACGAAGAGGTAGCCGATGAGGCAGACGATCGGCGCCACGGTGATCCGGCGCGGACTGAAGATCTCCTGGGCGTTGAAGACCTCGGGGTCACCGCTGCCCCCACCGGCCATCAGGATGTAGCCCAGGATCACTATGCCGATGCCGATGAGCAGCAACCGGTAGTTGTGGCGGGTGAACGCCAGTTCGTCTTCGCGTGCGTCGGCCATGGGTCGGGTCTTGGGTTCACCACAGAGGCAAAGAGGACACGGAGAATACGTGTTGAGCCTTTCCCTCTGTGCCCTCTGTGCCTCTGTGGTGAAATATTCAGCGGTTCAACTCCAGTTCAGTTCGTCGGTGTTCATGCGCAGGTAGCGGCGCACGGCGAACCAGGTGGACAGCAAAGAAATGACAAGGCCGAGAACTATCACCCCGCCGAAGATCACGGCGAGCATGAGGGCATCGGTGGGGTCGCGCAGGTCGGGCATGTAGCGCATGAGCACGTGGATGAGCCCGGCCAGCAGGCCGATGGCCAGCACCGAGGCCACCAGGCCCTGCCAGAGGCTTCCCACCAGGAAGGGCCGCTTGATGAACCAGGCCGTGGCCCCCACCAAGTGCATGGTCCGGATGAGGAAACGCTTGCTGTAAATGGCCAGCCGGATGGTGTTGTTGATGAGGGCCACGGCGATGATCAACAGCAGCGCACTGAATCCGAGCAGCGCCAACCGCAGCTTGTTCATGTTGGCGTGCATGTTCTCCACCGTGGCCGCATTGTAGAAGAGCTGGTCCACGTTGGGCATCTGACGGATGTGCTCCACGATCCACTTCAGGCTGTCGGGCACCGCGTAGGCCTCGGTCACCTTGAGTTCTACCGATGGCTGCAGGGTGTTCTCGGTCAAGGGCCCCAGGAAGTCCTCGCCCAGTTGTTTCTTCAGGCGGGCCGCCGCCGAATCGGGCGTCACGTAACTCACCTTGCGTGCGAACGGCTCCTGCTCCAGCTTCTTGGTCATGCGCATGATCGCCATCTCCTGCGTGCCGTGCGACAGGTAGATGTCCACCTGCACGTGGTCCTTCAAGTACTTCTCGATCTTGCGCGCATTGAGCAGCAGATAGCCCAGCGTGCCCAACATCACCAGCACCAGGGTGATGCCGATGATGGTGCCCACGTTGCTCGTGCGGGCCCGGGCCCTGAACTGGCGATCCACTCCCATCGGGGGCCGAATCTATCCGCACCCGGGAACGGGGTGGCGGCCGCCCGTCCACGGGTTGTCAGTCAGCGGTTGTGAGTTCCGCTGGATGCCCGCCCCACCCGGCGCCCGTTCCTCACGGGATGGAAGGGGCCAGTACCTTCGCCACCTTCCAGACGGGCACATGGCTTACGAGCACAAGGACATCGAGAAGAAATGGCAGGAGGAATGGCGCAAGCGCGGCACCTACCGCGTGAACAACGACCCTTCCAGGCCCGGCTACTACGTCCTCGACATGTTCCCCTACCCCAGCGGCGCGGGCCTGCACGTGGGGCACCCCTTGGGCTACATCGCCAGCGACATCGTGGCGCGCTACAAGCGGCATTGCGGGTTCAACGTGCTGCACCCCATGGGCTACGACAGCTTCGGCCTGCCCGCCGAACAGTACGCCATCCAGACGGGGCAGCACCCCGCGAAGACCACGGCCGAGAACGCCGCGCGCTACCGACAGCAGTTGGATGCCATCGGCTTCAGCTTCGATTGGGACCGCGAGGTGCGCACCAGCGATCCCACCTTCTACAAGTGGACGCAGTGGATCTTCCTGCAACTTTTCGATAGCTGGTACGACCCCAAGACCGACAAGGCCCGGCCCATCAGCGAGCTGGTCGCCTGCTTCCAGGAAAAAGGTAGTATTGGACAGGACACCAGCACCCTCACAGGCGACATCGAGGAGTTCGTGGGGGGCTTCACCGCCGAGGAATGGCGGTCGTTCGATGAACGCACCCGACAACTGGTGCTTCAACATTTCCGTCTGGCGTACATCAGCGATGCCTGGGTGAACTGGTGCCCCGCCATGGGCACGGTGCTGGCCAACGACGAGGTGAAGGATGGCGTGAGCGAACGTGGCGGGCACCCCGTGGAACGCAAACGCATGAAACAGTGGAGCCTGCGCATCACCTCGTACGCGCAGCGCCTGCTCGACGGGCTGGATACGCTGGATTGGAGCGAGAGCATCAAGGAGGCCCAGCGCAACTGGATCGGTCGCAGCGAAGGGGCCACGGTGCGTTTTCCCATCGGCAACGACTTCGTCGAGGTGTTCACGACGCGCCCAGATACCTTGTTCGGCGTATGTTTCATCACCCTGGCTCCCGAACATGTGCTGGTGGGCAAGTTCACCACCCCCGAGCGCAAGGCCGAGGTGGAAGCCTACGTGGAAATCGCCAAGAACCGCAGCGAACGTGATCGCATGGCCGATGTGGCCCATGTGAGCGGCGTGTTCACCGGTAGCTTCGCGAAGCATCCGTTCACCGGCGCCGATGTGCCCGTGTGGGTGGGCGATTACGTGCTGGCCGGCTACGGCACCGGCGCGGTGATGGCCGTGCCCGGCGGTGATCAACGCGACTGGCGCTTCGCCAAGCACTTCGGCCTGCCCATCATCGCCGTGACCGAAGGCGCCGATATCGAGAAGGAGGCCGACGAGCGCAAGGATGCCACCATCTGCAGCGATGGCTTCCTCAAGGGCCTGAAGGTGCCGCAGGCGATCAAGCGGGCCATTGAAGAACTGGAACGCATCGGTGCCGGACAGGGCCGCATCAACTTCCGGCTGCGCGACGCCGCCTTTGGCCGCCAGCGGTACTGGGGAGAGCCCATCCCCATCTATTACAAGGACGACATCCCGTACGCCCTGCCCGAAAGCGAGCTTCCACTGGAGCTGCCCGCCGTGGACAAGTTCCTGCCCACGGCCGAAGGCGAACCGCCGCTCGCCCGTGCGGCGAATTGGAACTACCAGGGTCATCCTCTGGAAACCACCACCATGCCCGGTTGGGCCGGCAGCAGCTGGTACTTCCTGCGCTACATGGATCCCGGTAACAACGATCGTTTCGCCTCACCGGAAGCTATCAACTACTGGAAACAGGTGGACCTGTACGTGGGCGGCAGCGAGCACGCCACGGGTCATTTGTTGTACTTCCGTTTCTGGACCAAGTTCCTGTTCGATCGCGGCTGGATCCCCT
The DNA here is from genome assembly GCA_018267155.1 of Bacteroidota bacterium. Classification (GTDB taxonomy): domain Bacteria; phylum Bacteroidota; class Bacteroidia; order Flavobacteriales_F; family PHOS-HE28; genus PHOS-HE28. The sequence goes on from JAFDZE010000081.1 coordinate 10,606, forward strand.
TTGATGAACCTGCTAAAAAATTGGTGAATCAGGGGATGATCCAGGGCATCAGCATGATGGCCAGGGTGGCCGTGGACCGCAGTAACGGGGTGGAGCGGTACCTCGTGTTGCCAAAAGAGAAGCACGATACCCCCGGCGCCTTCGACCGGAACTACCTGATCGACCAGGTCAACTTCAAGGAGGGCAGGTATTTTATCAACGAGGAAGGTGCGGCACGAACCCGTGCGAAAGAGGCCATCTTCCGCGAATTCCATCTGGGCGCCCCCGAGGTGGAACTCACACCCGTGGTCGAGAAGATGTCCAAGTCGAAGTTCAACGTGGTGAACCCGGACGACATCATCGCCAAGTATGGCGCCGACACCCTGCGGCTGTACGAGATGTTCCTGGGCCCGTTGGAACAGAGCAAGCCTTGGGACACGAACGGCATCGAGGGCACCTTCCGCTTCCTGCGCAAATTCTGGAATCTTTTCCACGATCCGAACGATGCGTTCCACGTACGCGAAGCGGAACCGACGAAGCCCGAACTGAAGATCCTGCACGCCACCCTGAAGAAGGTGAGCGAGGACATCGGGAAGCTGAGCTTCAACACCAGCGTGGCACAGTTCATGATCGCGGTGAACGAGTTGGGGACCTTGAAGTGCGACAAGCGGGCCATCCTCGAACCGCTCACCATCGCCTTGGCCCCTTTCGCGCCACACATCGCCGAAGAACTCTGGCAGCGACTGGGGCATGCCGAAAGCATCACCGCCGCCATCTGGCCCACATGGGACGAACAATACCTGGTGGAGGACAGCTTCAGCTACCCGATCAGCTTCAACGGGAAGACGCGCCTGCAATTGGAGTTCCCCATCGCCCTGAGCAAGGAAGAGGTGGAAGCGCAAGTGCTGGCCAACCCCGAGGTGCAGCTGCGGCTCGAAGGCAAGGCGCCCAAGAAGGTGATCGTGGTGCCCAAGCGCATCGTGAACATCGTGGTCTGATGAAGCCCCGGCCACGAGCGGTCATGTTACTCCGGTACGCTCCTTGCAACTGGGCGGACATGGCACGTAAAACCGCATTCGCACTGCTGGGCGCATGTTCCCTTTCCATCGGCTTCGCCCAGGGTCGCACGCAGGAGAACAACCCGCCTTCTGGCGCGAACTCCCTGCGCACCATCGAGCACAACGCCTTCAAGGCGGGCGAAAAGCTGGAGTACGTGCTGCACTACGGCCTGATGAACGCCGGTGTGGCCACCCTTGAACTGAAGGAAGGCGGTCTGGACATCCTGGGCCGCAAGACGCTGCACGCGCACGGCGAAGGCCACAGCACAGGCGCCTTCAAAGCCTTCTACACGGTGAACGACGTCTACGACTCGCGCTTCGACAAGGACGGCGTCTTCCCTTGGATCTTCACCCGCCGGGTGGACGAGGGCGGCTACCTCATCAACCAGGACTACACCTTCATGCAACACGGCCGCAAGGTGAACACGCAGGACAACAAGAGCTTCGACGCGCCCGCGCACGTGCAGGACATGATCAGCGCCTTCTACTACGCACGCACCTGGGACCTGCGCAATGTGCAAGCGGGCGACGAGTTCACCATGGACCTGTTCATGGACAACGAGAACTGGCCGCTCAAGATGCGGTTCATCGGGCATGAGACCATCAAAATACGCAATGGCAAGTATCGCTGCCTGAAGTTCCAGCCCATGGTGCAGAAGGGCCGCATCTTCAAGAGCAACGACGACCTCAACGTGTGGATCAGCGACGACCCGAACCACGTGCCGATCCTGGTGCAGGCGAAGATCCTGGTGGGCTCCATCAAGATGGAACTGAGCGGGTACGAGGGGCTGGCGAACCCGATCGCGAAGGAGTGAACCGCACCCGGCCGCGTGCGTGTACCATTGGTTGGGCCACATCGGATCGTTGAAAGGAACCGTTACGCGCGCCACATCGCATGCTGGCCCGGGCCTTTCTTGCGGCCATGATCGGGAAATGGAAGTGGAGCATCGCCCTGGCCTCAGTGGCCCTGATCGGAACGTATATCTACGTGGGGGTCGACGTACACCCGCACGAGGAGTACGTGGAAGATCCCGTGGCAGCATCCGCTGAAGAGGACACGGTGCCCGCACCATTGGGCGCGTACGGCATCCCCTTGGACGGTTTCGTGATGGAGCGTGGCCAGGTCAAGAGCGGTCAGACCTTCAGTGATCTGCTCGCCCCGTTCGGTATCGGCCCGGCACAAGTGGACAGCCTGGTGAATATGGCGGCACCGGTATTCGATGTACACAAGTTGCGGGCGGGCCATCCCTACGCGGTCATCTTCACCGACGACCCGGCGAAGACCCCGGCCTTCTTCGTGTACGAGGCCGACCAGGTGGAACACATCATCTTCACGTTGCAGCCGCCCATGGATGTGCGCGTGGACGAGCGGCCGATCCACCGCGAACGCCAAAGCATCAGCGTGGCGGTTACCGGAGCCCTGTGGAATGACCTGGAGAAGGCCGGTGCCGATCCCGCACTGTCGCTCTACCTCGCCGATGTGTTCCAATGGACCATCGATATGTACAAGGATGTGCAGCCAGGTGATGTGTTCACCCTGGTGTACGAGCAGAAGACGGTCGATGGTGAACGATACGGCCAACCCGAGATCCTGGGCGTGCGCTTCACCGGGCCCGACGCTACCCGGCAGGCATTCCGCTTCGCGCCCGACAGCAGTGCTGCCGTGGCCTATTACGATGCGGACGGCAACAGTTTGCGCAAGGCCTTCCTGAAGGCGCCACTGAAGTTCAGCCGCGTATCCTCCGGCTTCACCATGCGACGCTTCCATCCCGTGCAACACCGCTGGAAATCGCACCTCGGTACCGATTACGCAGCACCTTATGGAACGCCCATACTGGCCGTGGGCGACGGTATCGTTGAGAAAGCGGGCTACACCGCAGGCAACGGGAACTACGTGAAGATCCGGCACAACGGCGTGTACGAGACCCAGTACCTGCACATGCGCAAGATCCTGGTGAGGAACGGCCAGCGCGTTTCGCAGGGCCAGACCATCGGCGAGGTCGGAAGTACCGGTCTGGCCACCGGACCGCATGTCTGCTTCCGCTTCTGGAAACACGGCCAGCAGGTGGACCACCGCAAGGAGGAGATGCCCAGCGCCGAACCCGTGGCCAAGGCCGACCGGTTCAAGTTCGAGATGCAGCGCGACATGCTCCTGGCCCAACTGGATGAGGCCGCGCGGCACGGTCAGCATACCAGCATCGCCACGTTCTGAGTCCACGTACTTGGACGGTGCAAGGGTGCGCGGGATAGCTCCCACACCCTCCCACGCTCGCATCCCTGCACGTTCCAACCAACCGCCAGGAGGTGCGCTCAAAGGCAGGCGTTCAGCCCCTCATCAGAGGCTCGATCAGGCGATACCACAAGTCTCATTCCTCCATCATTTGGTTTATATTATAAACTTATCTATATTTGTCCCCTCATTCAACCACCATGCACACTGAACTGACACCGAACGAAAGCCTGAAGCTCATCGAAAGCATGATCGGTCAGGCCAAGAAGAGTTTCTCGCGCATCAGCTTCTACTTCCTGTTGTGGGGAGCGCTCATGATCGCGGCCATGCTCTCCACCTACCTCCTGCGCAACACCGACCCGGCCTGGTCCAACGGCATCGCCTGGGGGGTGGCCGGTATCGTTGGTGGTATCGTCAGCTTCGTGTACGGCGCCCGCCAGTCCAAGAGCGAAATAGTGACCAATCCGATGGACGGCATCATCGGCCAGGTGTGGATCTCCTTCGTTATCACACTGCTCATCATGATCCTTTGCGGTGGCCTGGCCCATCGGGACCCGGGCCCCATGATCACGCTGCTCACCGGCATCCCCACCTTCCTGACAGGCCGGATCCTGCGGTTCCGTCCGTTGATCGCCGGGGGCGTGATCTTCTGGGTGGCCGGCATCGCCATGCACCTCACCTCCGACCCCATGACCCTGACCGTGATCTACTGCGGATCCATGGTCTTCGGTTACATCATTCCAGGTATCATGCTCAAGCGTCAGGAGAATGGCCTTCGCACCGCTTGACCCCGTCCTGCACAACCAGTTGCGCCTGGCCGTGGTCAGCCTGCTCGTGGGCGTGGACAAGGCCGAGTTCAACTTCATCCTGGAGAAGACGGGGGCCACGCGCGGCAACCTCAGCGTGCAACTCACCAACCTGAAGGACGCGGGGTACATCGTGGTGACCAAGAGCTTCCGCGACAACTATCCCCTCACCACGTGCAAACTGACCGCGAAGGGGGTGAAGGCTTTCGAGACCTACGTGGAAGCGATCAAAGGTTACCTCAAGCCTTGACCGGGCGCCGACCGTTCGCCAGGGCATGGATCGCGTTGTACCGAAGAACGTGTATCCCAGGCCCACTCTCATCGGAAAAGACGGCTTCCAACAAGGCTGTCGCCAGCACATCACTCGGCATCGGCCGGTATCCCGATAGACCGCCCACCATCAGCGGGGCGAATGCACGCATCACCGCGATACCGATCCGCTCGCCCAAGCGCCACTCCTTGCGCGGCCCTGTAAGGATGGACGGCTGGAAGATCACGGTTCTCGGTATCGCTGATCCGCGTAACCCGGCCTCCATCGCGCCCTTCACCCGGTTGTAGAAGACCCTGCTGCGCGCATCAGCGCCCATGGCGCTCACCACGCAGAAGACGGGCACCCCCATCCGTTCCGCCCACGCGGCCAGGCCCAGCACCAGCTCCTGGTCCACATGGATGAACTTCGCCTTGTCGCCGCCCACATTGCGGATCGTGGTGCCGAGGCAGCAGATCACCGCATCCACCCGTTGGTCCTTCAAACCCTCGAGCAGGTCCTTCTCACCCGCGACCCATTCATCCAGCTTCGCATCCGCCAGGCCCGTACCGCGCCTGACCAGCGCGACAACCCGCTCCGCACGTCGGTCCGCCAACGCCTTGCGCAACACCCGGCCGCCCACCGATCCGGAAGCGCCAGCAACGAGGATGCTCTTTCCCATGGCCCAAAGGAACCTCCGTACACCGAACCTTGAGCGCTCGATCGCCGTTGGAGCCGGGTTCTTCAGGTGATCACATGGACCCTGTGTTCCCGATCGTCGAGTACTCTCCGGCGTCGGACGACCACAGCGGGGGTTCGCGTCGAGTTCGCTGAACGGCGGGTCCGCGGATCCCCGTACACCGGCCTGCGGAACGTTGGACATGCACAGGCACCTCCCCCCGATATCCATTTCGGCCATCGCGGCGGCATTGCTGCTGTGCCCGTTCTTCCTGACTTCCTGCTCCAAGGAGGTGGAAGTGGTGCCGGAGAACCAGCCGCCCGACCATCACGGCGTGCCCACCGTTGCCACGCAGAACTACGTGAACCGCCTCTTCATCGACCTGCTCGGGCGCGAACCGCTCGATGCCGAGATGGATCTGGAGGTGGCCGCCCTGGAAAGCGCCGACCTGTCACAAGCCGCACGCGAGGCCCTGGTGACCAAACTGATGACCAGCACAGCCTGGTTGGAGGACGACAGCAGTTACACGAACAAATACCACATCCGCCAGATCGAATTGTACCGGGCCCGTTGCCTCGAGGGGGTGAGTGACGCCTACATCGATGATGCGATCGGGATCGCGCAGCAGAACGCCCTGGCCGATTCGCTCGCAGGCAACACCGGCGGCAGCCCCGATCTGCAGCGGCTCCTCGCCCTGCGCGCGGCCCGCATCCAGTACCGCGATGGCCTGATCGGTGTGGACGAGGTGATGCGCCGGATGGTGTTCAACCCGATCTATGACCAGATCAACATGAACAGCTTCAACTACGTGAACGCCACCTTCGACAACCTCCTGTTCCGTTACCCCACCCAGGCCGAGTTCGACGCGGGCTACACCATGGTGGACAGCAACACCCCCGCCCTGCTCTTCGGCCAGAGCGGCCAGAACAAGGGCGACTACTCAGGCATCATCACCAGCAATACCGAATTCTGGGAAGGCATGGTGCGCTGGTGCTACCGCACGTTCATGGGGCGTGAACCCAGCAGTTATGAAACGTACGGCGTCCTGCCCGGCCTCCTGGCCGATCACGATCTGCAGCGGGTGCAACGCGCCATACTGGTCACGGACGAATACGCGAACCTCTGACCATGAGCATGAAAGATCCCGGACGAACCAAGAGCATTCCGCACAGCACGCAGCGCGCCGCGGGCGGCAGGCGGCAGGAAGCGCGCGGCCTGCTGCTTGCCGTGTGCTGCCTGCTCCTGATCGTCTCGTGCAGAAAAGAACCGATCTACCAATTGAACGACGTGGGTATCGGGCCGCCCAGTGCGAACAAGGATCAGCCCAAGACCAACGAGCAGTACGTGTCCATCCTTTACGCGAATCTGTTCCAGAACGGGCTGAACGCGAGCGAGGTGTACGGTATCGGCCAGTGTATCGAGAGCATAGGCGACAAGGAACTCGCCCGCGAAGTGATCATCAGCAACTTCATGAACAAGCCCGGTGTGATGATCCCCTCCGACTCGGCCATGCGTGCCGATATCGACGCGTTCGTGATCGATACCTACCGCCGTTTCCTCGTGCGGGACCCCGATGAGGCCGAACGCACCTGGTTCCACAACCGCATCGAGGCCGATCCCAACATCACCCCGGAGATCGTCTACTTCTCCTTCGCCATGAGCGACGAGTACTGCTTCTACTGAAACATCACCACGAACATGGATCGAAGAAAATTCATCAAACGTGCAGGTGCGGCCGCTGCGGGCACGATCATTGCCCCCTACATCCTGCCCAGTGGCCGCCTGTTCGCGGCGAGCGGCGGTAGTGGCCTTGCGCAGCACGTGGTGCTCGTGATGTTCGCCGGTGGTGTGCGCCAGCAGGAAAGCGTGCTGCAACGCTATCTCGGCGACAGCCAGGGCGAACCCTACGAGGGCAACATCCTGTACAACCTGCTCGACGGCGCCCCGCCCACGCAAAAGATCGTCTACGGCACCGGGCTGGGCGGTATCAACCCGATCCCGGGCATCCTCGGTCAAACACTCGGTTCGCAGGGTACGCTCTTCGCGGAAATGCGCGCCGTGAACGCCGGGCACTACGGTGGTCTGAACTCCCTTCTTCAAGGTACACAGGCCACCACCCAGGGCCTCACGCAAAAACCGATCAACCCCACCCTTTTCGAGTATCTGCGTCGTCACGCCGGTGTGCCCGCCACCAAGACCTGGTTCGTGGGCAACGGCATCGGCAACAGCATTCCCCTGCTCAACTACAGCCTGCATCCGCAGTACGGGCCCCGTTATGGCGCCAACTTCTTCGCACCCAACATCACGTTCGGGCCGCTGGGCGACCAGTACCTGGGCGATGCCAAGGTGTACCACCCGGACGATCAGCTCGCGCCGATGTACGAGATGAAGGCCTTCCTGGACAACAGCTTCGGGCACATGAGCGAGGCACTCATGGGCATCGGCAACACCCCTGAGGAAAAGGAGGACATCAAGGCCTTCATGGTGGAGATGTTCAACAAGACCCAGAACGGCACCATCGCACACCCGCCCGTTCACGACAACGGTGATGCGCAGACCATCGGCTACGCGTGCGAAGTGATGAAATGGTTCAAGCCCGCGCTCACCGTGGTGAACATGAGCGCTGTGGACGGCTGCCACGCCAACTTCACCGGATACCTCGCCAGTTTGCACCGTGCCGACCATAGCGTGGGCCATCTCTGGAACCACATCCAGACCCAGATCCCCGAAATGGCCGGCAACACCGCCATCGTCATCGCGCCGGAATGCGGTCGCAACGACGAGCCCAACGCCGTGCGCGACCAGAACGATTGGCTGGCTTATGATCACAGCGACCAGAACTCCCTGCGCATCTTCGGCCTGATGGCCGGTGCGGGGGTGCCCTCGAACCTCGTGGTCGGTGGCGAGGACAACCCCGTCGGCATCGCAACCGACATCGTGCCCACCGTGGCCGAACTGCTCGGGATCAAAAGCGAGGTGATGGCCGCCGGCCTCATCGACTACGGCAGTCAAAGTCTCTTCGACCGGATGTGACATGCGCTCCGCGATCCACACCACCGCCGCGTTGCTGCTGGTCCTCGTGGCCTGCAAGAAGGAGGAGAACCCCTTCGCGCAACTGGAGCACCGCTCGCCGAACCCACCGAGCGAGGCGCTGCCACAGGACAATTTCGCCTGGCTCCACCAGCGTGTCTTCCGCCCGGTTTGCGCCAACAGCGGTTGCCACGATGGCACGTTCGAACCCGAATTCCGCAGCATCGGCAGCGCCTACAACTCGTTGGTTCTCGCTCCGGTGATCGCCAATGATCCGGGGGAGACCTTCACCTATCGCGTGGTACCCGGCGATCCCGCTGCCAGCTTCCTCCATGAGCGGCTGACGGTCTTCGTGCCCAACACCAGCGGCATGATGCCCTTGGAAACCGACGGGCCCGACTGGCCGGAGAACCATGTCCAGTACATCGACGCCATCACCAGCTGGATCCAGAGCGGTGCGAAGGACATGTTCGGCAACCCGCCGACCGTGGGCGATCTGGAACCACAGGTTACCGGTTTTCTCGTATTCCCGCACGGCTCCACGAACGGCGCATATCCGCGGGGCGAAGGTGAGGGCGTTCAACCGATCGAGGTGCCCGCCGCCAATGTGGACCTCTGGTTCTCCTTCGCCGATGACGGTACACCGGCCTCGGAACTCGGCCACAATACCATGCGTATCGCCACCTCGTTGCTCGGCTTCGCCACCGTGCCCGAGCTTCCTCTAGCCACCGATGCCAGCATGAACGGACCGGACTTCGGCGGTTCCAGTACCGTGTTCACACACAAGGGTGACCTGGACCTCAGTGGATACGCCCCGGGCACCTTGCTGTTCGTGCGTGTCTACGTGGATGATGGCGAGCACGACGGGCCGACCGGGATCCCGGACGACGGTACAGGTCCGCCCATGGTGGACTACTTCACCTTAAGGATCACCGCATGAGGGCCGCCATCGCCATCCCATTGGTCGCATCGCTCCTCACGAGCTGTAAAAAGGAGGAGGTCATGCCCGAGGTGCCCGAGATCGCCCTGGTGAGCATGAGCACGCAGAACGTCACCGAATTCGAGGATCATGTCACCGTCCGCTTCAGTTACAAGGACGGCGATGGCGACCTGGGGCGGACCGATCCGGATGACTACACGCTCTGGGTGAAGGACGCACGCCTGGAGAACCCCGACGGCTATCACATCCCACCGCTTGCCCCGGAAGGCAGCGAAGTGCCCATCCAGGGTGAACTCGAAGTGGAGTTGCACGCGCTCTTCTTGCTGGGCAGCAGCTCGGAAGAGCAGACGCATTACACCATCCACATCGTGGACCGCGCGGGCAACCGCAGCAATGAGTTCACCACGGGGACCATCACCATCAACCGCGACAGCCTCTGATCGATGCGCTCCCGACGCGTGCTCCTCGCCTCCAGTGCGTTCGCGCTCGGGTTGGTCGTGCGTGGACAGTACCTGCCGGAGTTCAACATGACCGACACGGTGGTGACCGCCTGCAAGGGCATACTGCTGGACAGCGAACTGGGACCCAACGAGGAACTCTACTCCAACAACGAGGACTTCACCTTCACGATCAACACGGGCAGCACGATCACGCTGATCTTCGATGATGTGTTCTGCCTGGAACAGAACTACGACTTCCTGACTTTCCACGATGGACCCACCATCGCCTCGCCACAGATCGGCCCGGTCTATTCTGGCATCATCGCTCCCCCTCCGGTCGTTGCGACCAGCGGACAGCTGACGGTGCATTTCGTGAGCGATGCCACCGTGGCATACTGCGGATTCGAGGCCCAATGGACCAGCGTGGTGGCGCCGCCCGTACCACCGGTGATGACCATTCCCGTCGCGCCCTCCTGTGGCAGCCCGACCCTGGGTATCGCCCTCTCCTATCCCCTGCCCTGCGACTCCCTGTACCGCGATGCGTTCGCGATCAGCGGGATGGGCGATCCCGCGATCACCGCCATCGCACCCGATTGTTCAGGAGCCGATGCCTCGCAGATCCAACTCACCACGGACCCCGCGTTCGAGCGCAACTGCCCGTACACGGTGACCTTCACCTGCTTGTTGCCCGATGCGTGCGACAGCTTGTGGACTTTCGTTCTGACCGCCACCACACAAGTGACGACCTGCCCGATCGCGGTGGATATCGTTACCGCATTTGATACTGTTTGTGCCGGATCATGCACCCAACTCACCGCCGATGTGAATGGTTGCCTCACGTACGGCTACTCCTGGTCGAACGGCCTGCCCGGTACGGAAAGTGTGAATGTCTGTCCCACCGCCACCACCACCTACAGCGTTTCGGTCACGGAGAACGGGACCGGAGCCACCGCCACGGACGACATCACCATCGTTGTGCTGGACCCGCAGATCACCGCAACACCCATGACGGTGTGCCAATCACTTGAGGCGTTCGACCTGACCGCCACGCCACCGGGCGGCACGTGGAGCGGTCCGGGGATCATCGACTCGCTTGCGGGAACTTTCGACCCCGATACCTCTGGCCCGGGAACCCATATCATCCACTACACCGGGATCGGTGGTTGTTTCGACGAGATCATCATCGCCGTGGACAGCATGGACGCTGGTCTTCCCCAAGCCGCATGCCCCGGCTCCACCCCCTTCTTGCAGACGGGCGCCACCCCGCAGGGCGGTATATGGAGCGGGCCCTTCATCCAACCCGATGGCCTATTCGACCCGAACACGGCCGGCTCGTACATCGTCACGTACACCGCCGGGAACTGTTCCGACACGATACGCATCAACGTGGATGATATCGCCGGGCAGACGCAACTGGACACCGTGTGCCAGAGTACCTGGCCCTTCATCATTCCCGCATCGCCCTTCGGCGGTCGATGGAGCGGGCCCGGCATCACCGATACCATCATGGGCGTATTCGACCCGGACGAGGCCGAAGGCGGCACGCACACGCTGCAGTACGCCATGCACGGGTGCGACCTGTCGTTCACCATCCACGTGAAACCCGTGGACATCGGCGACGACCGCAGCGCATGCCCATCACAGGGGCTCATCACTCCAGATCCCGCCGCCGTTCCACCGGGCGGTGTGTGGAGCGGGGACGGGATCGTGGACGCATCCATCGGCACGTACGATCCCGTTCAGGCCGGCAACGGCTGGGACCAGCTCACCTACGCCGCTCCGAACGGATGTACGGACACCATCGGCATCCTGGTGGGATGGACGGAAGTGGATGATGACACGCTCTTCTTCTGCTCCGGGGATGAAGCCCTGATCCTGGATGAGAACACCACCGGACGCACGCCCTGGGACGGCGCCTGGTCGGGCAGTGGTCTCTTCCAGAATGACGATGACGAATGGTTCTTCGATCCGGCCGTAGTGGGCACCGGGATGTTCATCCTCCACTTCGACGCGAATTCCTGCGGCGACTCGCTCATCGCGATCGTGCATCCTTCATCCCTCGGAACGCAGGACATGGAACTTTGCGGTGCGACCGGTCCGTTCGTGATCGCTCCCGTGCCGCCCGGTGGCACGTGGAGCGGCGATGGCATCATCGACAGTGAAAGCGGCGTGTTCAGCCCGGCCGAGGCCGGCAGTGGCGCCCATATAATCCGGTTCGATGCCCCGGCCGGGTGCGGCGACTCGCTCACCATCACCATTCAACCATTCCAGCAGGCATCGATCGGCGGGGTGGAGGAAATGTACTGTGGCAACGATATGCCCGTTGAGATCCAGCTCTTCCCTCCCGGGGGACAATTCACCGGGCTGAACGACACCACGTTCAACCCGGCATACCTGGACCCGGGTACGTACACCCTGGTCTACTCCACGGGTTTCGGCGCCTGTTCCAGCAGTGATACCGTGATCTTCACCAACCATGCTCCGCTCACAACGCTGTTCCTGGTCTCGCAAAATCCGATATGCGGGGGTGGCGGCTCGGTGCTCACCGTGGTGCCCAGCGGTGGCCTTCCCGGGGCCAGCATCTCCTTCCAGTGGGACCATGGCCTCTTCCCCATCGCACAGCAGTCGGTGATACCTGATTCTTCGGATACATACATCGTGATGACCACCGATGGCTGCTCCGACCCCGTGATCGACAGCGTGACCCTCGTGGTCCATCCCCCGTTCTTCCCAGCGTTCAGCTTCAGCGATACCTTGTGCCATGGCGAACCCGGGCATGTGACAGGAACGGTGGCCGAACCCGGCACCTACAGCTTCACATGGAACGGTGATGCGGGTACGGAGGAGGTGCCCTATCCCGCTCCTGCGGGCGAATTGATCACCGTACACGTGGAGAACGAAGGCACCGGCTGCGGCGTGGACACGCTGTTGCGGATCCCGGGCTGGCCCGCACTCACCGCCCTGTTCAGTCCGAACCCCAACGAGCCCTGCGTGCCCTTCGAGCAGAGCCTGATCACCTTCATCGACCTGAGCAACAACGCCATCGGCGGCACCTGGACCATCGGGAGCATGACCACACCGTACGTCCCCGGCGAGAACCCGGACTATGACCATGGCCAGGCCGGCTCGTATCCGGTGCAACTGGTCGTGTACAACATCGGCGGATGCACCGATTCGTTCGCCCTGGAAGTGTGCATCGCCCCGAGCACGGCGATCTTCATCCCCGACATCTTCAGCCCCAACGGCGACGGCAACAACGATCGGCTGTTCGTGCGTGGCGGCGGCATCGCCAGCATGGAGTTCCGTGTGTTCGACCGCTGGGGCGGAATGGTCTTCCATTGCAGCGATAACGCTACCGGCTGGGACGGTACAACGGGTAACGGACCGGCGCCTTCCGGGGTTTACGTGTACACGTTCTCAGCCACCATGCTCAGCGGCAAAACCCTGGAGATGAACGGTGATCTGACACTCGTCCGATGAACGCACCTCGTGCCCTATCACTGTCCCTGTGCCGTGGTCGACGGCACGTACCCGCAATGGCCTTCTGCGTGCTCACAGCCCATGCGACCTGTGCCCAGGATGTCCACTTCTCCCAGTTCTTCAACGCTCCGCTCACGTTGAACCCCGCGCTCACCGGGGCGATCACATCCGATCAGCGGGCCGCCCTGATCCACCGCTCCCAATGGCAGAGCCTTGGTGCCCCGTTCCGCACGTTCGCCTTCAGCTACGACGCTCCGCTGCTGCGCGGCCGGATGAATGGGCGCTACCTCGGCGTCGGTGCGACCGCGTACAGCGACAAGGCCGGCAAGAGCGGCTACGGCGATACACAAGGCGGCATCAGTCTGGCGTACGGCCTGCGCACCGGTGATGCGGGCATCCTTGCCGCCGGCATACAGTGCGCCTACGGCCAGCGCAGTGCGGTACTCGATGGTCTGCGTTGGGATGCCCAGTACGACGGCAGCGGGTACGACCCCTCGCGGCCCACTGGCGAGAGCCTCCCCAACACTTCGACCTCATTCATCGACCTGTCCTCCGGGGTCGCTTGGCAGCACCGGGACGGGGAGGACATCCAGTGGAGCGCGGGCATCGCCGCCTTCCATCTGAACCAACCATCCGTAACACTCTTCGGAACCGATGATGACGTACTGCGTCGTCGGTACACGGTTCATGCGTCCGCGCGGTTCGCTTCGAAACATTGGGTCTACCTGCCCCGGCTCTACGCCAGCGCACAAGGCGGCTCACGGGAGATCGTGTTCGGCGGCCTGCTCCATCGGCGTGTGGGCACCGATAGCCGCTACACCACGGACAAGACCTCGTCGTCCTTCCATGCGGGCGTGTTCTACCGCTGGAATGACGCCATCGTGCCCATGATCCAGGTGGAATACAAGCGCATGATCACGGCGGGGATCAGTTACGACGTGAACATCTCAGGCCTCCGCAACGCTTCACGGTACAAGGGCGGCATGGAGGTCACACTCCGGTACATCGGTGCGTTCGGCGACAAACGCCGTCATCTGCCGCGCCGTTCCTCGGTGAACTGAGCCCCCGGTACACCGTGCGTACCCGCGCACTTACTGGCCCACTGCTTTCACGGTAGCTTTCTGGAGCCGCTTCCGGTCGAAGTGGAAGCCCGGATCATCCGCCACACCCCGAGGGGCATGCTTCCAAACGAGATCCTCGGGAGCCGCATCGATGGTGATGGTCATCGACGTGGAACCGGGTCCGCTCTCCGTACAGGGCTTCTCGCCGGTACTTCCCTGGAAGCGGCCGGCGTGCCAGTGGAGTTCCACCTCGCAACCGGGAAGTGGTCGGGCATCCTCCGGCTTCACACCATTGAAGCGCGCTACGTCCCGGTACGCACCGATGAACAGATGCAGGCTGTCCAGATGATGTTTGCTCAACACCCAGGTGCTGTCGTTGCGCTGCACCAGGTGATGGATGCCTTGCAGGAAGGGCGAACCCTTCTTGCCGCGCCGGGCCTGTTCCTCGTACAACCAGATGCCTTTCTTCTCACGCAACCAGATGCGCCGCAGCTCCATGTCGACCACGACAGGCATGCTGTCGGACACCACCCTTGCAGCGTTGGTGAAGCTGCCGGTCAGGTATTTTTTCACAAGGTCGGAGGACGGTGCCGCATCCTGCGCGGTCCCGGCCCCGCTGACCGCAATGAACGCAAGTAGGATCAGTCGCTTCATGATGCCGAAAATAGTCAGTCACGGGGCATCTCCACCCAGTCGCCGCCCTCCTTGATCAGGGCGATCAGCTCATCCACGGCGTTCGCGCTGGGCACGTTGCGCTTGACCACCGTCTTCTCCTTGTACAAGGTGATCACACCCGGCCCGGTACCGACATAGCCGTAGTCGGCATCGGCCATCTCGCCGGGGCCGTTCACGATGCAGCCCATGATCCCGATCTTCACGCCTTTGAGGTGGCTGGTGCGCGCACGGATCCTCGCGGTGGTCTCCTGCAGGTCGAACAGCGTACGCCCGCAACTCGGACAACTGATGTACTCGGTCTTGCTGATCCTGGACCGCGTGGCCTGCAGGATCCCGAAGGCCGTGCGGTTCACCATGTCGTCACTGCCGCATTTCTCCGGGCAGATCATCACCCCATCGCCCAGACCATCCAGCAACAGTGCACCCATGTCGGTACTGCTGTACAGCATCAACCGCAGCTCATCCAGGTTGATATGATCGCGTCCGATGATCACCGGTACGTCGCACTTCCGGGTCATGAGCCTGAAGAAAGCCGCACGCTGCTCGGCGTAACCGTGCTGGTTCATCGTATCGAGCAGCAGTACGCAACTATCGTCCTCGTCCAGTAGCCCGATCACCTCGTCGGTCAGCTGGTCGAGCGTGGCATGCACGAAGTTGAGGTCGTGGTGTGTGGGCACGTTGTTCAGCAGGTCGTCCACCTGCAGCAAGGGGTAGTGCCGGGGTTTGTTCCGGTCCTTGAGCCACGCCGCGTGCTCTTGAACGATGCCCAGTGTTCCCGGTATTTCGAAGGCGAGATGGTGGTCGCCGATGAAGAGGTAGTCGCACGCCTGATCGGTGAGGTTCCACTTGTCCAGCGGCACGCTGTAGTGATAGCCGTAAGCGAACAGGGAAGCGGCGTTGATCTTCTCCTTCGTGCTCAGGTCGGCGATCACCACCGGTACATGTCGCGCACCGATGTTGAGCACCTCCCTGGTGGGACGTCGCGCATGGCTGAAGGGATCGATCGGCATGTCGTGCAACTCGGGGATGGGCCTGTGGCCCCGCCGTGCGGAGTACCGGTCGGCGAGCGCCTGGGCAACAGGGATCTCCGCTTCCGGCTCCTCGGTGAGCGACACCCGCACCGTATCACCGAGGCCGTCCTCGAGCAGGGCCCCTATGCCCACCGCACTCTTTATCCGGCCATCCTCCCCGTCCCCCGCTTCGGTGACGCCCAGATGAAGCGGATAATCCCAGCCCAGGGCCATCATCTTGTGTACGAGCAGGCGGTAGGCCTGTACCATCACTTGCGTATTGCT
>JAFDZE010000081.1:26616-34098 GCA_018267155.1 Bacteroidota bacterium
GTGTCCCCGTACCTGTTCATGATCCTGTCGCTCAGGGATCCATGGTTGGTGCCGATGCGCATGGCCGTACCATGTTCCTTGCAGATCCGCACCAGCGGGACGAAGCGCTCCCGGATGCGTTCCATCTCGGCCGCGTATTCACCATCGGTGTAGGTGCGCGTATCGAACTTCTTCTTGTCGGCGTAGTTGCCGGGGTTCACCCTCACCTTCTCCACGATCCGCGCGGCCACCTCGGCAGCGTTCGGCGTAAAATGGATATCGGCCACCAACGGGGTATCATATCCGGAGGCGCGCAACCGCTTCTTGATCAGCGCCAGGTTCTCCGCCTCCTTGATGCTGGGTGCCGTGATGCGCACCAGTTCACAACCCGCCTGGATCATCCGGATGCTCTGCGCCACCGTGGCCCCGGTATCCATGGTGTCCGTGGTGGTCATGCTCTGCACACGGATCGGATGGTCGCCACCGATGCCGATGGCGCCCATCCGTACTTCGCGGGTACGCCAGCGTTCGTAACGTGTGAGCGAGGGGCAATACTGATCGGTACGCAGGAGTGTGCTGGTGGACATGTGCGTGTGCGGTTCCGTCGTGTGGCGAAGGTAGCCGCTGCGCCGCGATCGCGGCCGATCCATGGTGTCTCCGGGCAGGTGGGCACGTGATCCCATCCGCGCCGCGATGTCCGACCGGAGTCCACTTGCACCGGCATGATGAGCATGGCCGACCGCATGGCGTGTGCTGGATCGCAATGGATCCGGTGCGCAGGCCCGATATTCGGCCCGTGGCTTCGTTCGACGTCATCATCACCGGTCGCGGACTTGCGGGCACCGTACTTTCAGAAACGTTGCAGGAACGCGGCCTGCGGGTGCGTGTGTTCGATATGCCCAGGACAGGGCGCTCCTCCCACGTGGCCGGTGGGCTCGTGAACCCCATCGTCCTGCGGCGCGCGCAACCCAGTTGGCGTGCCTCCACCATGCTCGCCATCGCCGGTGCCTTTTATCGCGAGCTGGAGCAGCGCTACGACGAGCGCTTCTGGCACCCGGTGAACATGGCGATCATCTTTCCCACGACCAAGGATGCGGGCATCTGGCGCCTGCACGTACGCGACCCGCTGCTCCGGCGGCTCATCGAGGAAGGGCCCGAAGCCGATCCCACAATAGAGGGATTGGAACGACCCTACGGCCACGGCATCGTGAACCGTTGCGCACGGCTCGACCTGCCCCGCATGCTGGACGCGCACCGCGAACGCTGGCTGGGATCGGGCGCACTGGTCGAACGGACCGTCGAGGACAACGACATCATCCATGAGGAAGGCGGCGTGCGCATCGGTGAGGATTCGGCCCCGATGCTCGTGCGATGCGAGGGCCCGTTCGCGCGGATCGATGGCCTCTCGCAGGTGCGCGGTGACATGCTCACCGTGCGCATACCCGGCCTCCGGCTCAAGAGCGTGGTGCATCGGGGCGTGTTCCTTATCCCATTGGGAGAGGATCGTTATCGCGTGGGTTCCACCTTCGAATGGAACGATGTGTGGACCGGTCCCACCGCCGAGGCCCGGCGGTGGCTGCTGGACCAGGTGGAACGCATGACCGGTCGCTCGGCCGAAGTGGAGGAACACTCGGCCGGCGTGCGACCCACCTCGCGCGACCGCCGTCCATTGCTGGGGCGGATCGCTCAGCATGCCGCCGTGTTCAATGGCCTGGGCTCGCGTGGCGTGATGCTGGCCCCCTGGTGCGCCCAACACCTGGCAGACCACGTGCTCGATGGTGTTCCGTTGGATCCCGAAGTGGATGTGGCGCGGTTCGCCTCGTAGTCCGTACTTGTTCCTTCCCGACATCCGGTACCGACCGGTCCACTTGCGCTGCATACAAGCCCGGACATCGCCTGGCCGCCCCCGCCGATCCTTCATAGGGCCCACCTGAACGCGAAGCGGACACGCGTGTACCGCATCGCACAGCGATGTCACGCCCAATGCACGAGCTTTGCCCGCAACGCCCGGCCCCTCCGGTCGGAAGGCGTTCTTCCCTGATGCTCCTCGCAAAAAAGATCCTGTTCGGCACCCTGGTCATCGGTGCAACGGTGCTCGGTTGCTCCACAACGAAAAAGGCCGTGATCACCAACGTTCCTGTTCCCGACCCGCGCTGGGCCGCCATCGATTCACTCGCCGCGATCGGCCAGTTCGCCAGCGCGCTCGACGCCACGGGAACGATCCTGTCACAGGCACAGCTCGACGGCGACCAACTGACCGAATTCCGTGCGTGGATGTACAAGGGCCGCTTCCAGCGCGCCATCGGTGTGGAACGCAAGGAGGTGATCGCGGCCATGGAACAGCGTGCGAACACGACCGTCGGCCTGCCGCTCAAACCCCTTCTCCGATCGGTGATCGGCGAGTCGTACTGGCTTTGGTACCAGGACGACCGCTGGCGCATCCTCGAACGCACGGCGCAGGATGAGCCGGGCGATGATCCCGACACTTGGGACCAGCGCACCTTCATGCGAAAAGTGATCGATGCCTACCGCGCGTCGCTCGATCCGTACGATACGCTCGCCGCGATGCCCGTAGGCGACCTCGCAGCCCTGCTGCTGCCGGAACGAGGTGCCGAAACGATCCTGTGCCCAACAGTCCACGACATCCTGGCCCGTCGGGCACTGGACATCTTCCGCAACTCCGAAACACGACTTTCCGAGCCTGCCTGGCGTTTCCAGCTGGACGACCCGGCCTTCTTCTCGCTGTTCGAGGCTTTCGCGCACAAACCACTCGCCCATCGCGACAGTACCGCCTGGGAGTTCCAGGCATTGCAACTCTTCCAACGGCTGGAACGCCAGCACCTGATCGATGCAAGGCCCGATGCGTTGGTGAACATCACGCTCGACCGCTTGCACTTCGTGCGGGAACGGAGCGGTCTGCCTCAGAAAGACTCCCTGTACCTCGGGGCACTGGAACTCCTGCGCTCGCGCCTGCCCAACGATACCTGCGAGGCCGAAGTGATCACGGCCATCGCGCAATGGCACGCGGACCAGGGTGAAAAATACCAGCGCCTCGACCCATCGGGCGCATGGAAACACGAAAAACGTACCGCTGCCGACCTCTGCCGCGCAGCCATCACCAAATGGCCGGGGTCCTTCGGCGCCAGCAATGCGGAGGCGCTGCTCGCACGGCTGGTCATGCCCGCCTTGAGCGTGGAGGTGGAGGAAGCGAACACACCCGATGTGCCGTTCCGCGCAGCACTCACCCACACCAATGTGGAACAGGTCTGGCTCCGCATCGTGAAGGACGACCGCGACGAGCACCGTTCGCGCGATGAGGATGGCTTCAAACGGCTGCTGAAGTCGCCGGCCGTGCGTGCATGGAGTGCTTTGCTCACGGACGACGGCGACCTGAATGCGCACCGTTCCGAGCTGCCCGTGGATGGGCTCCCGCTGGGCAACTACCAGTTGATCGTGAGCGATGCCGAGAGCTTCGCACTGGATGGTGCACTCGTCCTGTTCACCCCGTTCACCATCACCCGTCTGGCGCTGACCACCCGTGAGCAGCCTGACCGGATGACGAGCGTGCTCGTCACCGACCGCGTGTCGGGTGCACCATTGCGCTCCGCGAAAGCCGAACTCTTCTCGCAGCGCTGGTCGAATGGCACTTACCGCGACCTGCCCATCGGCTCCGCCCTTACGGATGAGCAAGGCATAGCCCGGGTCCCCGTTCCGAATGATCTCCGCGGGCAGTACACCTGGAAGGTGAGCCATGCCGGCGACCAACAGAGGATCAGCAGCTATGGCTGGTACCAGGTGGAGGATCCGGACCGCGACACGCTCCGCACCTTCCTCTTCACCGACCGGGCCATCTTCCGGCCGGGACAGGAGGTCCATTACAAAGGGATCGTTTCCGTGCGGCGCGCAGGCACAACCATCACCAAGGCCTCGTATCATACGTCCGTCCGCTTCGTCGATGTGAACGGGGATGAGGTCGCGAAGCACGACGTCACCACCGATGCCTACGGCGCATTCCACGGCACGTTCACCGCACCGCGTGGTGTGCTCACGGGCGAAATGACCATCAGCGAGGCGCACGGCAGCAGAAGCATACGTGTTGAAGAGTACAAGCGGCCGACCTTCGAAGTGCTCCTCGACCCGGTTACCACCACACCGAAGCTCGGGGAGGAGGCCACCGTTACCGGCAAGGCCATGAGCTACGCCGGCGTTCCCCTCGATGGTGCCCAAGTGCGTTGGAAAGTGCTGCGCGAAGCCCGCATGCCGTGGTGGTGCAGCGGATACTGGCGCAACGCCATCGCGTGGGGACAACCCACGGAGGTCGCGAACGGCACAGCGACAACCGATGCCTCCGGGGCCTTCACGATACGGTTCACCGCACAGGCGGACCAGGCCATCACCCGGGAGGCCGACCCGGTCTTCCAGTACACGGTGGAGACCAGCGTCACGGACATCAACGGCGAAACCCAGGAGAGCGGCACGCGGCTGAGCGTTGGCTACCGCAGTATCGATATCGACCTGCAGGTAGGCGACGCGATCGACCGGACGAGCACGGACAGTCTGCGCATCGAAGTGAGGAACCTGAACGGTCAACCGGTGGATGTGCCGATGAACATCACCATCGCGCGCCTCAACGCCCCACCGAAGCCCTTGCGCGACCGCCTCTGGGAGCGTCCCGACCGGATGACGCTCACCCGGGAACAGCACAGCGTCCGCTTTCCGGACGACGTGTACGCCCAAGAGAACGACCCGCTCACCTGGCCCAAGGAGACCGTGGTGCATGAACGTTCCGATTGGCGTTCACGTGGAAAGTCCCTCCCGATCGGGTCCATCACCGGATGGGATGTCGGCATGTACCTGATCGAGGTGACCGCCAAGGACAAGGACGACCGGCCGGTCTCGGTGCGCAAGGCGGTGGTCGTGTACGATCCCGAGGTGCAGCACACCGGCTTCGTGAACGATGCGTTCCATGTCGAAGCCGTGCGGTCGCGCGTGGAACCCGGCGGAAAGGCGGTGCTGCTGTTGAGCAGCGCGCTGCCCGAGGCCCGGGTGCTGATGGAGGTGGAGCGCAACGGAACGATCGCCGTTCGCCGCTGGTTCACCCTGAACAAGGGCCAGCAACGCGTGGATCTCGAAGTGCTCGAGGGCGACCGCGGCGGCTTCAGCGTTCACCTGCTGTGCGTGGAGCGCGGTCGCGAGCATCGGGTGACCGTACCGATCGATGTGCCATGGACCAACAAGGAACTGCACGTGGAGCTGATGTCCTTCCGCGACAAGGTGCTGCCCGGGGCCCGCGAGGAATGGCGCCTGCGTATTACCGGGAACAAGAACGCGCGGGTGGCGGCCCAACTCCTCGCCGCCATGTACGATGCATCACTCGATCATTTCGTACCTAATTCCTGGAATATGGACATCTGGCCGCGCCACTATGCACGCCAGGGGTGGAACGCAGGGGCCCCCTTCGGCACCAGCAGTGGCCAGCTCGCCTGGTGGGACCGTGGTCTGCCCGCCGGTTCCGTGCATGTCCCACCCGTGCTGAACACCTTCGGCTTCGACGGGCCACTGTACGGATCGCATGCGTTCGGATACCTGCAAGACGCCGCCGGTGGGCCAATGCAGAAAAGCCGGGTCCTGGCCACGATGGCGCCTTCCCCCGGCGCTATGGAAGCAAGCAGCGATGCGGAGGACGGGGACCACATGGATGAGGAGTCCCGCGAACCTGAGGCCCATGACGCGCCAGCAACCGAGGTCAAACCTGGTGCGCCGTCCACCACCCGGACCGACTTCCGCGAGACAGCCTTCTTCTTCCCCGATCTGATGACCGACAAGGATGGTGCGGTGGTCCTGCGCTTCACCATGCCCGAGGCCCTCACACGGTGGAAGCTGATGGGGCTGGCCCACACCGCGGACCTGAAGCTCGCGACTTTCACCAAGGAGGCCATCAGCCAGAAGCCGTTGATGGTGGTGCCCAACCTGCCCCGATTCCTGCGCGAAGGCGACCGCATCACGCTCACCGCGAAGATCAACGCGATCGAAGCGCCGGTCAATGGCACCTCGAAACTGGAATTGTTCGATCCGTTCACCAACAGGTCGATCAGTGCATCATTCCAACTGAAGGAGGACACCCGCACGTTCTCCGCCGGCCCCGGGCAAAGCGCCAGCGTGGCTTGGGACATCGCCGTTCCAGCAGGCGTTGGCCTGGTGAGCGTACGGATCACCGCCAGCGGCAATGGCTTCAGCGATGGGGAGGAGAGACCGTTACCCGTGCTCACTGATAAACTGCTCGTCACTGAGAGTCTGCCGCTCTGGAACAATGGCAAGGGCACGCGCACCTTCACACTGGACAAGCTGAAGAACAATACCAGCACATCGTTGCGCACACAGGCACTCAAGCTGGAGTACACGCCCAACCCCGCCTGGTACGCCGTGCAGGCACTGCCCTACCTGATGGAGTACCCGCACGAATGCGCCGAGCAGACCTTCAGCCGGTATTACGCGAACACGCTCGCGGCCCACATCGTGAACAAGCGCCCACGGATCAAAGCGGTCTTCGAGCGTTGGAAGCATGCGGGTCCCGACGCGTTCGCCAGTGCGCTCGAAAAGAATACCGAACTCAAAGGCGTGCTGCTGGAGGAGACACCCTGGGTACTGAACGCGCGCAGCGAACGGGAGAGCAAGGAACGCATCGCCCTGCTGTTCGACCTGCAACGCATGGGTGCCGAGCAGGCCACCGCATTGAAGAAGCTGCGCGAAATGCAACTGCCCAACGGCGCCTGGCCGTGGTGGAGCGGCATGCGCGAGAGCCGCTACATCACTCAGCACATCGTGGCCGGATTCGGGCACTTGGAGAAGCTGGACGCGGTGGATCTTCGACCCGACGGTATGTCGCAACAGATGGTGAAGGATGCTGTGCGTTGGCTGGACGGCGAGGTGGAACGTGCGTACCGGGATCTGGTGAAGCACACGAAGAAGGAGGAGCTGGACCGGTACGTGCCGGGCCATTCGGACATCCACTTCCTCTACGCGCGCAGCTTCTTCGGCCGCTGGACGATCGATGGGGCCACCCGCACCGCTGTTGACTTCTACCTGAAGCGCCTGAAGGCCACCTGGCTGCAACAAGGACTGCAGGACCAGGCCATGGCGGCATTGGCGATGCATCGGCTGGGTGAACCCGAAGTGGCCCAACTGATCATGCGTTCCCTGAGCGAACGGGCCACCCGCAGCGAGGAGCTCGGCATGTTCTGGAAAGGCTTCGTCAGCGGCTTCGACTGGTGGAGCTTCCCCACCGAGACGCATGCGCTCCTGATCGAGGCCTTCAACGACGTGTCCGGTGATACGGCCAGCGTGAACGCCCTTCGCACTCACCTGCTCCGCCTGAAACAGACCACCGACTGGAAGACCACCAAGGCCACGGCCGACGCATGCTACGCCTTGCTCTTGAACGGGGACAACTGGTTGGTGGATACCGGATCGCCGGTGATCACCGTGGGCGGCACACCCATCAGT
>JAFDZE010000082.1 GCA_018267155.1 Bacteroidota bacterium
CGCCTGCGGCATCTGCTCGGGCGGCACCACCGGCATCACTCCCAATAGCACCTGCACGGATTGCCTGGGCGTTGTGAATGGTCCTGCATTGCCGGGATCCACTTGCGACGACGGAGACCCGGATACAGAGAACGATCAGTGGCAGGTCAACTGCACCTGCATCGGCACACCCGTGAACCCGTGCAACCCGCCAACCGCGAACGCGGGTCCCGATGCGACCGTGTGTGCATTGAGCATCATGCTTAACGCCGTAGCCGATGTGGTGCCCGGAGGTTGGAGTTGCGCGAGTCCCTCCGTGGCCTTCAGCAACGTCAACGATCCGACAACAGTGGTATCAGCCACCTCACCAGGCACGTACACCTGCGTGTGGACCGTGGGCAACCCGGATTGTTGGTCCTCGGACACGGCGATCATCACCCTCCTGGATCCTGCGGTGCCTGAATGGGTGGATGCAGGAGACGACCAGACCCTCGACTCTCGGACCTTCACCGACCTGCAAGGGTCAGCTCCGACGGGTGTGATCATCTCCTGGAGTGTCCTCAGCGGAACTGGTGAATTCTCCGATGCCACTGAAGCCCAGTGTACCGTGACCGGTCTGTCGATCGGGATGAACATCCTGAAGCTCGAGGCCATGTACCCGAACGGTTGTGCCAGTGCGAGTGATACCATGGCGATCACGGTCAACGACATCTTCATTCCGGAGGCGTTCTCGCCCAACGGCGATGGAGCGAACGAGGCCCTTGAGATCACCGGGATCCTGGAATATCCGCGCAGCGAGCTCCTCGTATTCGATCGCTGGGGCCAGGAGGTCCTGCGTCGAACGGGCTATACCAACGACTGGATCGGCACAGCCAGGAACGGCCAACCCCTCCCGGATGACACCTACTTCTATGTCCTGAACCTCGATGGTGAACGCACGTACAACGGGTTCTTCGTGATCAAACGCTGATGACAGGGCCGCGATACATACAGCTCACCTTGGCGCTCCTGGCCTTCATGGGGGCGCGTGGCCAGCACACGCCGCTCACCAGCCAGTACCTCTTCAATGGCCTGTTGATCAACCCGGCGTACGCTGGTAGCAGGGATGCCTTCACGGCGAACCTGACCTGGCGTCGGCAATGGGCCGGATTCAAGGGGGCTCCGGAAACACAGATACTCAGCCTCCATTCCCCGATCAGGAATTCGCGCGTGTCCGCGGGCGTGCTCCTGGTGAATGATCGCATCGGAGTGAGCCGTGAAACCGCCCTGCTCACCAATTATGCCTATCGCCTGCCCATAGGGCGCGGCACTCTGCAGTTCGGTCTCGGTGCCGGCGTATCGCTCTTGCAGGCCAATTGGACAAGCCTCGCTGTACAGGACCGCAACGACGCCCAATTCGCAGTGGACACGCGAAGCGCTTTCCGGCCGAACTTCAGCACCGGGCTGTTCTACTACCAGAAACGCTTCTTCGTCGGTGCCTCGCTTCCCTTCGCGTTGCATCACAGCTTCAACGTGGAGCGCCAGGCGTGGACCATGAGTTCGGCGCCCAAGGACCAACAGCCCATGCTCACGGGCGGTTACGTCTTCCGGATCCGCAAGGATCTCCAACTCAAACCGAGTACCTTGATCCGGTATCAATCCGCCACCGGGATCCAGGCGGACCTCAGCGCCAACCTGATCTTCCGCGACCGCATCTGGACCGGGCTCAGTTACAGGAGCAACGATGCCATCACCGGAAGTTTCGAAGTGCTCCCCACGCCGCAGTGGCGCATCGGATACGCCTACGACCTCAGCATCTCCCGTCTCCTTCCCTATCACTTCGGATCGCACGAGGTGATGGTGCAGTACGAATTCGGCAAACGCATCCGGGTACGGAATTCCCGTTACTTCTGATCCATGAAGCGACCCGCAATATTGATCCCGACAACAGTGATCGCGCTGGCCTCGTTGGCCCAGGAGACCACGGTGGTGGAAACCGTGCGGTTGTATCCCGCAGGCATGGACAACTGCCCGGTACTCCTGGACAGTACCGTCGTGATCAGTTCCATGCGCGAGCGTCCATCACTCGCCCCGGTGCGTGCATATGATACCAACGAACCGTTCAGCGACCTGTACGCGTTCGATTGGAACGGTCAGCAAGCCTCCTCCCCACGACTGTTCAGCGAAGCACTCTGTGGCCCGCTCAATGACGGTCCAGCCACCTTCGGCCCTGGTGGTACGACCATCTGTTTCACGCGCAACCAGAGCGATGTGAAAGGTCGAACCCGAAAAGATGCTGATCACCTCGGGCTTTTCTTCTCCACGTTGAAGGACGGCGAATGGACGACACCCGTGCCATTCGACTACAACAGTGGCACGTACAACGTGATGCATCCGTCGTTGAGCCCTGATGGCCGCACACTGATATTCGCCAGTGACATGCCCGGCGGATATGGTGGTGCGGACCTGTTCAAGTGTGAGCTGGAGGATGGTGCCTGGTCGACCCCGCTCAATATGGGACCTGAGGTGAACAGTCCGTCCCATGAATTGTTCCCCGGTTTATCCGCGAACTGGAAGCTCCGATTCGCCAGTGATCGGGAAGGTGGCTTGGGCAAACTCGACCTGTACGTGTGCGCACCTGACGGTCCGGGATGGAATAGGCCCGAAGCACTGCCAGCACCGATGAACTCGACCGGGAACGATTACGGATACACGTCCTTCCTTACCGACCGCAGTGGCTTCCTCACCAGCGACCGCGATGGGAGCGACCGGATCTACCAGTTCCGCAGAATGGTACCGCTCTTCACCGATTGCCGGGAGCAGCGCGAGATCAGCTATTGCTATGCTTTCGCGGAACCCCGGCTCAGTCAGGCCAATGGACTACCGGTGCATCCACGCTGGGACCTCGGCGATGGCACGGTGATCGATGGGCCGGAGGTACGGCATTGTTACGCGGGACCTGGCCGATACAAGGTGTCCCTTGACCTCGTGGACAATACGAGCGGACATGTCTTCTTCCACCAGAACGACCAGGAACTCGTTATCCAGGACATCTCCCAGCCTTACATCAACTGCGCCGACAGTCTGCGGAGCGGGCGCAAGGAGCCGTTGGATGCGCGCGGCACTCATCTGCCCGGCATCACCGCCGAAGAGTACCACTGGAGCTTTGATGACGGATCCACGGCATTCGGGCGGACAGTGGATCACAGTTGGGGAGCCATCGGCGAGCACGTGGTGAAACTGGCTGTGCTCGGCACGGACAACACGACCGGCGCCATCGTATCCTTCTGCTCCACCCGCACCGTGCATGTGATCAAACGTTCCGACGATGTTGTTGACCAGGTGGTCGCAAGCACCTATGAGGATGCATCAGGATCCGTGCATCAGTTCAGCTTCGAGCTGCTCCCACATGACGACCAGACCCTCGCGAAACAGGACGGGAAGGACGCCACCTTCAGCGTTGAGATACTCGCCAGCACGGAACGTCTGGGCCTGGATGACCCGCGCTTCGAGGAGATCCGGAAATTCTACCCGGTGAAGGAACGCTATGACCCGATCCGCGCCCAATTCATCTACAGTGTCGGACAAGCGAACGACCTCAAGGAACTCTACGAGGTCTTCCAGAAAGTCCTCGAATTCCGATTCCTCGATGCCGAAGCCGCGTACCTGCCGGTGGACAAGGTGACGGACATCAGCGCACTTTCGATGTTGAGCCCGGCCGAACTGAACAACAGTCTCGTACGTGCCAGCACCGTGCTCTTCGACAACGGCAAAGCCTCCTTCGCCGCCGCATTCAGACCGCAACTGGACAAGATCGTCCAGCTGCTGAAAAAACACCCGGGCCTCAGCGTGGTGATCGAAGCCCACACGGACGCCACCGGCAGCAACTCCTCCAATCTGCAGCTCTCCCAGGCTCGTGCGCAGAGCATCCTCGACTACCTCGTTCAAGGTGGTGCCGCGAGCGACCATCTCGTCCCCATCGGCCACGGCGAGAACGCTCCCATCGCAACGAACACCACATCACGTGGCCGCGCGCTCAACCGGCGCGTGGACTTCCGCCTGGTGATGCGCGACGAGCAGGCGTACACCAGGCCCTGAACAGGCATCGCGCCTTAGTTTTCCGGCGTCTCCCCCTGGGATGATCGCCCGCACCTCCATCGCCCTCCCGCTTTTCCTCGCGACCCTCAACGGCATCGCGCAGCATCCCGCGGCATTCGTCGAGAACCGTGGACAATGGCCGAAGAGCGTGACGCACAAGGCCGACCTGAACGGAGCCACGGTCTGGTGCGAACGCGGGGCCATCCTCATCGACCGCTTCGACGGACCAGCGATCAGGCATGCGAATGACGGTCCTGACCAGCCTGACCCCGTGGTGCGCCACCATGCCGTACGGTTACGATTCACCGGTGCAAACCCCGGTCCCACGTGCGAGGGTCTCGGCCCACAACACGGCACGTACAACTATTTCCTCGGCAACGACCCGGGACGTTGGGCGCGCGGTGCGCATGCCTTCTCGGCGGTGTTGCAAAAAGACCTGTATCCCGGTGTGGACCTGCGGGTGCGCACGAAAGGCCCATCCTTGAAATACGACCTCATCCTCGCGCCCGAAGCCGACCCATCCGGCATCCGCATCACATACGAAGGTGCGGATGGCATCGCCCTCATGGATGGCAGGATCGTCATCCGGACCTCGGTGGGTGATGTCATCGAACATATTCCCACGGCCTACCAGGAGATCGATGGCGAACCGCGCACCATCCCCTGCCACTATACGAAAACAGATACGTCGATCGGTTTCCTCATCGGAGCTCACAGTGCCGACCATCCGGTCATCATCGACCCCGTGCTCTCGTTCAGCACCTTCAGCGGGTCCACCAGCGACAACTTCGGCTACACGGCCACTTACGATGCGGACGGCTTCCTCTACTCCGGGAGTTCGGCCTTCGGACAGGGCTATCCCACCACCACGGGCGCCTACCAGACCCAGCATGCCGGTGGACAGGGACTTGGTGACGGCATCGATGTGGCGCTCACCAAGTTCGATACCACGGGCCAGTTCCTCATCTGGAGCACCTTCCTCGGCGGTGCCGGAGATGAACTGCCCCACAGCATGATCGTGAACGGGGCCAACGAACTCTTCGTGTACGGGACCACCAGCTCACTGAACTTCCCGGTGACGAACAATGCGTACGATCCGAGCTTCAACGGGGGCACGGCCACCAACCCCACCGGCCTGGGCGCCAACTACGTGAACGGGTCCGACATCTTCATCGCTCGTTTGGGATCGAACGGCGACGCCCTGCTGGCGAGTACCTATTTCGGGGGATCGCAGAACGACGGTTTCAATGGAGCGAGCGGATTGAAGCACAATTACGCCGATGAGATACGCGGCGAGGTCCTGCTGGATGCCAACGACAACGTCCTCGTGGCCAGTTGCACCGCCTCTCCCGACCTCCCGGTGACCGCCGGTGCGGCACAAATGGTCTACGGCGGAGGGCCGCAGGACGGTGTGGTCCTCAAGATGGACGCCCAACTATCGACCCTGTTCTGGAGCACCTACTTCGGCGGCTCCCTGGCCGATGCCGTGTACTCGATCGAACTGGACGATGATGATCGCGTGTTCATCTGCGGCGGTACCCGGAGTACGGACCTGAACATGCCGGTCGG
>JAFDZE010000083.1:0-2676 GCA_018267155.1 Bacteroidota bacterium
TCGGCGCACTTCGGCGAGCCGGGCGATGGGACCGTGCCCACGCGGTTGCTCTTGACGCCCGATGGCGGCGTGCGCATCGCCGGGGTCGTGGGCAGCGCACCACAGCGCCTGTTCAGCTACGCATCGGCTGGTATCGGTGAACCGGGCGATTGCTCGGTGCCGGACACCTGGCCCACCTTCCAGGCCACCAGCCTTGTGCCCTACGGGACGCTCCTCCACGACTCAGGCACCGGCTCTTTCGACGCCCCGGTGGTGGCCGCAGCAACCAACAGCTACTGCACGGCCGCCACGACCTGCTCCGCAGGCGGGCTCCACCTTCAGGGCACGCTCTTCCACGATGCCGACGGGAACGGTGCCTACGACAGCGGTGAGTCCTGCTTCCCGAACCTGATCACTGAACTACAGCCCGATGCCGTGTATGCGGCAACGAACGCCGAATGTGCCTTTGATCTGTTCACGGCCCAGCCCGGCACCCATGTGCTGGCGCCCGTGCCATTGGACTCGTGGTGGACCATCAGTACGGGCAGTTCCGCCTACACCGTGGAGTACACCGGCGGCGATTCCACCATCACCGGCCTCGATTTCGGGTACATCCCCGGCCTGGACACCACCGTGCTCACCGCCACCCTGGTGACCGCGCCCGTGCTTTGCAACAACTACTTCGGCAACCCCGTGCAAGGCTGGTTGCACGTGCTCAACACCGGGACCACGCTTCCCGATGTGGTGGTCGCATTGACCCTGGACAGCGCGATCGGCGTGGTCTCCTCCGAGCCACCGGTGGACAGCGTGGTGGGGCAGACCGCGTACTGGCACCTCGACGCCCCCGGGTACTACGACATCGCCAGCATCCACATGCAGCTGCAATCGCCGTTCATGCTGGATCCGGGCGATACGCTGCACGGCGAAGGAGCGCTGCTCCTGCCGGGCACGCTCGATACCGTCCAGGTGTTCGATTGGGCCGGGGTGGTATTCTGCTCGTACGACCCGAACGACAAGCTCGTGACCCCGATGGGGGTCGGCACCTATGGCAGCATCCCACCGGACACCGAATGGCTCTCCTACGTGGTACGCTTCCAGAATACAGGTACGTATGCCGCTGCCGACATCACGGTACAGGATCAATTGGACCCGCTCGTCGATCCGCTCTCGCTGCAGGTCCTGGGCGGCTCCCACACGCTCACCGGGCTCCACATCAGCGGTGCGGGCCTGGTGGACTTCCGATTCGACAACATCCAGTTGCCCGACAGCGGTGCCGATGAAGCGGGCAGCCACGGCCATATCGCCTTCCGGGTACGCCCCCGCCCAGGCCTCCATCACCTGGACAGCATCCGGAACAACGCGGCCATCTTCTTCGACCAGAACGCGCCGGTGATCACCAACATGGTGTGCAACACCATCGTCAACTGCCCCGAGGCACCCTGGTCCGCCATGATCATTGCAGGAGGGGAGGACGAGTTATGGGCCAACTACGATCCTAACGGGGTCTTCTTCTTCACGTACCAGTGGTTGTTCAATGGGGAGCCCGTTCCGGGGGCCACGGACATGATGCTGGAAGCGACGGCGAACGGCAGTTACTCCGTGCGGCTCACTGATCAATACGGCTGCGTGAAGGAAAGCGAGGCCGTGGAGGTGATCGTCACCGGAATGGCCACGGGTGCCGCGAGGAGGCTCCATATATACCCGGATCCGATGAGCGAACAGGCGGTGGTGGTACTGCCCGAGGGGTGGCATGGGGAAGGACCCCTGCGGATCCTGGACGCCACCGGACGCCTGGTGCGGAGCATTCCATTGGTCGGAGGCCCCATCGTTACCATCGAACGCGGCGGCCTGGTGGGCGGCCAGTACGTGCTGCACTTCGTTGGCGTCGATGGGGCGGTCGCTGTCGCGCGGCTCATCGTGCGCTGACGACATCACAGCCAAGTGCCCATGGGTGGAGCCGACCACTCAACGGGGAACGCTACGGACGGCCTCGGTCGGACCCCCGCTCAATAGACCTCCGTCCTGGTTCCTGAACTGTCCATTCAACGCAACCGCAGGCGTGTCGCGGTGAGCCCGTCGAACCGGTTCGACGGGCTCACCGTGACACGGAAATAGGGCGGAGGTCTAATCCAA
This sequence comes from Bacteroidota bacterium, assembly GCA_018267155.1. GTDB lineage: Bacteria > Bacteroidota > Bacteroidia > Flavobacteriales_F > PHOS-HE28 > PHOS-HE28. The sequence goes on from JAFDZE010000083.1 coordinate 2,113, forward strand.
CTTCAGCACCGCCAGGAAGGCCTCCTGGGGAACCTCCACTGTGCCCACCTGGCGCATGCGCTTCTTCCCCTCCTTCTGCTTTTCGAGGAGTTTTCGCTTGCGCGAGATATCGCCACCGTAGCACTTGGCCGTCACGTCCTTGCGCAGGGCACGCACCGTTTCACGCGCGATGATCTTGGCGCCGATGGCGGCCTGGATGGGGATCTCGAACTGCTGGCGGGGGAGGAGTTCCTTGAGCTTGGAACACATCTTGCGGCCGAGTTCCTGTGCGTGATCGCGGTGGATCAATGCGCTCAGTGCGTCCACCTTCTCGCCGTTCAGGAGGATATCCAGCTTGATCAGGTCGCTCTCCTTCATACCGATGGGGTGGTAGTCGAAGCTGGCGTAGCCGCGGCTGATGGTCTTGAGCTTGTCGTAGAAATCGAAGACCACCTCGCCCAGCGGCATCTCGAAGGTGAGCTCCACGCGGTCCGTGGTCAGGTAGGTCTGGTTGGTGAGCATGCCGCGCTTCTCGATGCAGAGCGTCATGATGGCACCGGTGTACTCGGCCTTGGTGATCACCTG
>JAFDZE010000083.1:2840-25122 GCA_018267155.1 Bacteroidota bacterium
TCCTGGATGATCTCCATGTGCAGCAGGCCCAGGAAGCCGCAACGGAAGCCGAAGCCGAGCGCGGCGCTGGTCTCCGGGGTCCACGTGAGGCTGGCGTCGTTGAGCTTGAGCTTCTCCATGGCATCGCGCAGCTCCTCGTACTCGTCCGTGTCCACCGGGAAGATACCGGCCCACACCATGGGTTTCACATCCTCGAAGCCTTTGATGGCCTCGGCGCAGGGGCGTTCCACGTGGGTGATGGTGTCGCCCACCTTCACCTCGCTGGCCGTTTTGATCCCGCTGATGATGTAACCCACATCGCCGGCCTTCACCTCGGGCTTCGGTCGGAGGTCCATCTTCAGAATGCCCACCTCGTCGGCTCCGTAGGTGACGCCCGTGTTGAAGAATTTCACCTGTTCACCCTTCTTGATCGTTCCGTTCATCACGCGGAAGTAGGCGATGATGCCGCGGAAGGAGTTGAAGACGCTGTCGAAAATGAGTGCCTGAAGTGGAGCGGAGGGGTCGCCCTTCGGAGCTGGGATGCGGTGTACGATCTCCTCCAGCACCTTGTCCACGCCCAGGCCGGTCTTGCCGCTGGCCGGGAGGATGTCCTCGTGCTTGCAGCCCAGCAGGTCCACGATCTGGTCCTTCACCTCCTCGGGGTTGGCGCTGGGCAGGTCCATCTTGTTGAGGATGGGGATGATCTCCAGGTCGTGCTCCAGAGCGAGGTACAGGTTGCTGATGGTCTGCGCCTGGATGCCTTGGGTAGCGTCCACGATGAGCAGGGCGCCCTCGCAGGCGGCGATGGAACGGCTCACCTCATAGCTGAAGTCCACGTGGCCCGGGGTGTCGATGAGGTTGAGCACGTACTTCTGCCCACCGAGCTCGTAGTCCATCTGGATGGCCTTGCTCTTGATGGTGATGCCGCGCTCGCGCTCCAGGTCCATGTCGTCCAGGGCCTGGTTCTGCATGTCCCGGTCGGCGATGGTGCCGGTCATCTGCAACAGGCGGTCGGCCAGGGTGCTTTTGCCGTGGTCGATGTGGGCGATGATGCAGAAGTTGCGGATATGGTCCGCCGAAGCCTTGGACATGGTCAGATGAAGATGATGGTGGGGCGAAGGCGGATGTGCTTCATGATCGGGGAAAGGAGTGCGCCCTGGAGGGGAATGCCCAAGAGGTGGCGGCTTCGGAAAAGGGTCGCGAAGGTAGCCGAAGCGGGACTTCCGGCCTGATCCGCAGTACCTTCGGGGTCTTACGATGGGGTCCGGGCAACTTCCGGCCCTTGGATCGCATCATTACCCCGCAGGATGGCCATGACGGACGAACAGCTGGTAGCCGGATGCCTGAAGGGCGACCCTGTGGCGCAGAAGGACTTGTACAAGACCTATGCGCGCAAGATGATGAGCATCTGCATGCGCTATGCCAACGACCGCGAACAGGCCCAGGACATCCTGCAGGACGGCTTCGTCAAGGTGTTCACCAAAATGGACCACTTCCGCGCGGATGGCCCGCTGGGTGGCTGGATCGCACGCACCATGGTGAACACGGCCTTGGACCACATCCGCCGGAACAAGCCGTACGACCACAGCTTGGACCTGACCGAAGCGGAGCACCTGCACGCCGAGGACGAGCATGTGATGAGCGCCATGAGCACCGATGAGCTGATGGCCTTGATCCAATCGCTTCCGCCCGGCTACCGGACCGTGTTCAACCTGTTCGCGATCGAGGGCTATCCGCACAAGGACATCGGGGAGATGCTGGGCATCAGCGAGAACACAAGCAAGTCACAATTCATGAAAGCGCGGGCCTACCTGCGCAAACTGCTGCCCAAGGAGGTGGCGGGCCTATACGGAGAGCACGAATGAAAGAGCGGTTCGATGATCTGGCCGAGCGCTTCGCGGACCACAGCGTGGACGTGGATCCCGGCACGTGGAATGCCATCAGCGGCAAGCTGGCCGTGGCCAACGGCAGCAGCCTGAGCGCGTTGTTGCAGGACAAATTCGCGGGGCACGAAACAGCGGTGGACCCGCAGGTGTGGGCGGATCTCAGCACGCAGTTGGGGCATGGGGCTTCAGCCTCCGTCAGCACTGTAGCGGGCTGGTTGAAAGTGGGCATTGCAGCCACAGTGGTGGCGGGCGGAGTGCTGGTGTACAGCCTCGCAAGCGAAGGCACGACCCCGGCCACTGTGGAGAAGACGCACCAGGCAGCGCCAGCGGCGAAGCCCGATCCCACCAAGGAACAACAGGTCGCTCCGGTGGCCGTTACCGTAGCACCACGAACGATCGAGGACCACGGCAGCCCGACCCCTGTGGTGCATGTGTCCGATAAGGATGAGCGGACCCCGGCAGCACAGGCCGCCCCCACTGAGCACAAGGAGTCGAACAGGGCCGTTGAAACACACGCGGAGGACCGATCCAAGGTGCTGCCGCCACCCACCCCCGAGGGCCAGGCCACGGTGAACGCGGTATTACAGGATCTGGGTGCGGAGCAGCGGGTCGAACCGGCGGCGGACAAGCAGGAGTCGATATCACCACCGGCCAAACAAACGCCTGACGTCAGTGGGTCGCCTGACCGCAGCACGGACACCGAAGGAGGAACAGCTACTGAAGAGGCCGGTTCAACGGCGGCACTGGAGAACATCCCGGAAATGACGGTGCTGATCCCCACGGCTTTCAGCCCGAACGGCGATGGTACGAACGACGAGCTTTTCGTCTCGGTACAGAACTACCAAAAGGCCGCTGTGCGCATCTTTTCGGCCAGCAACAACGCCCTGGTCTTCGCGGCCGATAACCTTGAGGTCAAATGGAACGGCCGGGTCATGAACGGTAGTCAGCCGTGCGAGCCGGGTATGTACTTCTATGCGCTGGAGATCACCGATGCGAACGGCCGTACGTCGAGCAAGGGGGAAGTGGTACGCTTGTTCCGTTGATCCCATGAGGCGCATCCTGGCCATAGGGGCACTGATCGTGCTGGGCTCGGTCGTTGGAACGGCCAGGGCCCAGGAGTACCTCGGCTACCCGGATTATACGGCATGGAAGGCCGCCACATACGGTGTGGCCATCGATCCGCACCCGCAGCCCGCACCGGATGCGGGAACACCGGGCGATACACGCGGTGGCGGTACCGGCACCTGCGAGTGCTGGATCGAGCCCGATGGGTCGTATACCACCATCAACAACAACTCCGAGTGGAACGCCAGCGGATGGAGCAGCACCGATGACGGCAGTTACGGCCCCATCAACCTGCCCTTCCAATTCTACCTGTACGGGCAGTTCTGGAACACCGCGTACATCAACATCAACGGCAACGTCTCCTTCGGTCAGTATTTCGGTACATTTTCATCCACGGGTTTCCCCGTTTCCGGTTACACCATGGTGGCGCCGTTCTGGGCCGATGTGGACCTGGGGGGCACCTGCGCGGGGTGCAACCAGGTGAGCTTCAAAGTGACGCCCACCGCCCTGTACGTGAATTGGAAGAACGTGGGCTACTACCCCTCGCAGACGAACCTGAAGAACACGTTCCAGCTGATCATTACCGATGGCACTGACCCGATCGTTCCCGACGGGGCCAACGTGAGCTTCTGTTACCAGGATATGCAGTGGACCACGGGTGGGGCCAGTGGTGGTACGGGCGGGTTCGGCGGCACACCCGCCAGTGTGGGCGCCAATCAGGGCAACGGGGTGGACTATATCCAGTTCGGACGTTTCGACCATGCGGGCACCGACTACGACGGGCCGCTCGGGGCCAATGACGGTGTGAGCTTCCTGGACGATCAGTCCTTCCGTTTTTCCACCGATGTTACACAGGCCAACGTGCCACCTGTGGTCACCGGGCAATCAGCTTGCGACACCATCGTGCTGTGCGTGAACGAGACCTCCACCCTGGAGGTCAGCTTCCTGTCCCCGGAGCCCGGACAGATCACCGTGCCCACGGTGAGCGCGCCCACCTTCACCGGCCCGGTGAACACCGTGAACGCCACCAACGGGCTCAATGCTCAGATCACCGTGGAGGTGACGCCGGCGATGGCCGACGTGGGCTATCAGACCATCACCTTCACGGGTACCGATGACGGCACGCCCGTAGGGACCACCGTCCTCAACGTGGTGATCCAAGTGCTCTCCGCGGCTTCCATGGAACCCGGATCAGCGGACGTGTGCAGCGATGGCACGGCGGTGGACATGTACGCGTTGATCGGAGGTGTGCCCGTGACCGGCGGGGTCTGGACCGATCCGCTCGGCAACCCGCATTCGGGACAGTTCCTCCCCGGCGAGGACCCCGACGGGGTGTACCTGTACGCGGTGAACGAGGGCGGCAATTGCCCCAATTCCACCACCGTTACCATGACCTCGGCGCAGCCGGTGAACGCGGGCAACGACGTGGTGGACCAGGGGTACTGTGCGAGCGACGCGCCGGTGGACCTCTTCACGTTGTTGACGGGAGGCGCGCAGACCGGTGGTAACTGGTACTATCTCAACGGTAGCGCCTTCACGGGCACCCTGCACCCGGACACCGACCCCGGGGGCGACTATATCTACGTGGTACCTGGTACAGCGCCCTGTTCCAATGACACGGCCGTTGTCAGCTTGCATATTGAACAAACTGTGGATGCGGGGGAGGATGCTTCCCTCACGATGTGTACGGACGCCGCCCCGGTCGCGCTGACCTCGGCACTGGGCGGTACCCCGGATCCCAACGGCATGTGGACCGCGCCCGGCAACCAGAGTTCCAACGGCACCTTCGACCCGGGTACGGGCCCGGCGGGCATATACACGTACACGGTGAACGCTGTGCAGCCTTGTCCATCGCAGAGCAGTACGATCACCATCGCGGTGGATCAGCCCCCGTACGCGGGCTCCAGTGCTGTACTCGTCGCCTGCGATGGGGACGCGGCACAGGATCTATTCCAGTTGCTCGGCGGAAGCCCGGAGGCGGGCGGTACATGGACGAGTGCGAATGGCTCTTCGCATCCGGCCATTTTGGATCCAGCGGTGGACAGTTCGGGAACCTATACGTACGTGGTGAACGGAACAGCCTTTTGTGCGCACCTGACCGATACGGCGATCGTGGTCGTTACGGTGAACCCCTTGCCGATCATCACCTTCACCGTGGACCCGGACAGCGGCTGCGTCCCGCTCACCGCCGCTTTCACCAACACCACGGACCCCGTATACCTTGGTGGCAATTGCACCTGGGACTTCGGCGACGGCAGCACCTTCGCCGGTTGCGATCCTGGAACGCATGAGTACACGGTGCCGAACTGGTACAACGTGCGCCTGGAAGTGACCACGCCACAGGGCTGTACGGACCGGTTCACCCTGCAAGGCGCCGTGCTGGCCGATCCCGTGCCCACGGCCGCGTTCGAATGGACGCCTGACACGGGCACGCCGGAGAACAGCACCCTGGTATTCACCGCACAGGACCCGCACGCCTCGGTATTCGAATGGAGTTTCCACGATGGGTCCGAGGCCGGCACGCGGCAGGCCGCTCATAGCTACCCTGACTTCCAGAGCGGAGAGTACGAAGTGTGTCTGCACGTGGCGGACCGCTACGGCTGTGCCGATTCGCTCTGCGAAACCATCGAGGTGCGGGTGCCACTGGTGTTCATGCCCAACGCCTTCAGCCCGGACGGCAACGGAGTGAACGAAACATTCCTGCCCGTGGTGAGCGGGATGGTTGCGGAAGAGCATGAATTGATGATCTTCGACCGCTGGGGGCAACGGGTCTTCCAGAGCACCGATCCGCTGGTGGGTTGGAACGGATCGATGGACAACGGAGGCCAGGTGCTGCCCAATGGTGTGTACAATTGGCGCTTGATCGAACGGCCGATCGGCTCGGCGGACAAAAAGGACTGGTTCGGAACGGTTACCCTGCTGCGATGAAACTGAACACATGGATCTCTACGATCGGGGGAGCGCTTCTCCTGACGTGCATGGTGCTCCCTTGGACCACCGCGAGCGGACAAGGCGTGAACTTGTCGGTGGATGAGTATCAGCGTCTGAAGGCGGATGGCAACCTGCCGGCCGAATTCCACGTGGCATACTCCACCCTGCCCCCGGCTGCGGTGAAAGCTGGCGTTGGAAAGAAACCCGCCAAGGGTGGCCAGCCCAAGGGTGGCGGTGGCGAGGTGAACGGCGACTGCGACTGTTGGATCGCGCCGGACGATACCTACACCCTGGCGATGTCGCCCAACGACGATCAAAGCTCCTCGCAGATCACCCTGCCGTTCACCTTCAACCTGTATGGCGACCTGAGCAATACCTGCTACATCAACAACAACGGCAACATCTCCTTTGGTGCGCCCTATTTCACCTACTCGGCCGAAGGCTTCCCATCAACGAATTACGTGATGGTGGCGGCCTTCTGGGCTGATGTGGATACGCGCGGCTCGGGTCAGGTGCTGTACAAGATCACGCCCACGGCATTGTATGTGAATTGGGTGGATGTGGGCTACTACAGCATGCAGACCGACAAGCTGAACAACTTTCAACTGATCATCACCGATGGCACCGACCCGGTGATCGGGGTGGGCAACAACGTGGCCTTCTGTTACAAGGACATGCAGTGGACCACGGGCGCCGCTTCGTGCGGCGGTGGCGGCACATGCACATACAACGGTCAGACCTACACTTGTGGTGGTACGGGCGGCTTCTGTGGCTACCCCAGCACCGTGGGGGCCAACAGGGGCAATGGAACGGACTTCATCCAGTTCACCCGCAACGATCACCCGGGCACCGATTACGACGGTCCGTTCGGCAGCGCCGATGGGGTGGATTGGCTCGACTTCAAGAGCTTCCGGTTCACCACGGCGGTGAGCACCCAGAACATACCGCCCATTGTGAACTCGAACTTCCTGTGCGACACGGTGGAGGTATGCATGGGCGAACTGGTGAACTTCGACGTCACCTTCCTCACGCCCGAAGACGATCAGCAGATCATCAACACCACGGCGGACGCACCCTCGATCGACAACTTCGCCAGCACGGTATTGAACAACGGAACGAACGCCACGATCAACGTGCAGTTCATCCCGCAGATCGCCGACACGGGTTACCACGTGGTCACCTTCACCGGGCAGGACAACGGCCAGGACTCATTGACGAGCACCGTGTCCATCGTGCTGGCGGTGTACTACACGCCGGCTCCGCCGCCGGTGATCGCGGGCGACACCCTGTCGTGCGAGGGCCAGGGGGTCGTGCTTTCGGCAGGTTCTGGCTACGAGAACTATGTGTGGAGCAACGGATACAACGGCCCTGTGGTGCTCGTGGGCGAGGGCACCTACATGTGCATCGCCACCTCCGGCAACTGTCGCCTGGCCTCCAATTCGATCACGGTGTACGAGGTACCCAACCCCGACCCGGTGATCACCGGGCAGTTGTTCAGTTGCGGGGGCACCCCGGCCACCTTGGGGACCACCGAGCAGTACGCGCAGTACGCGTGGTCCAACGGTGAAGCGGGTTCGAACATCACGGTGGGGACCGGCTCGTATTTCGTGACCGTTACCGATGACAACGGGTGCGCGGCGAACTCGGACACGGTGAACGTATTGAGCGCCAACGACCCCGTGGCCATCATCACGGGCTGCACCAGCACGGTGTTCCCGCCTTCGGAGGTGACGTTCTACAGCGCGAGCACCATTGATGGCGGCACCATCGTGGATGCGGACTGGACCATCAACGATACCGTACCGGTGGCCGGCTCCGACTCGATCATGTACGAGTTCACTGCGCCGGGGACATACGCCGTAACCCTCGCCGTGACCACCGCCGACGGATGTACGGATACCGTGACCTGCCATCAGTTGGTGCTGCCCCTCGAGATCGAAGTACCAAACGTCTTCAGCCCCAACGGCGATGGCAAGAATGATGTGCTGGAGTTCACCGGGGTGGAGTATTTCCCGGGCAACCATCTCCGCGTCTTCAACCGGTGGGGGCAACCCATCTACGAGGCCAGCAGCTACAAGAACACCTGGCGCGCCAGCGGTGTTCCTGAAGGCACATACTTCTATGTGCTGAAGCTGCCCAATGGCAAGGAGTACACCGGCCACGTGACCCTGCTGCGCTGAGTCCACGCGCGCTTCATCCACCGGGCCCCGTTGACCAGCGCAACGGGGCCCGGTCTTTCGAGGCCCCGGTGCCGGATATCTTCGCCGCCCCCCATGAAGGTTATCGACCACCTGAACAAGGCCAAGGGCACATTGTTGTCCTTCGAGATCCTGCCGCCGTTGAAGGGCAAGGACATCCGCTCGATCTACGAAGGCATCGACCCGTTGCTGGAGTTCAAGCCGAGCTTCATCAACGTGACCTACCACCGCGAGGAGGTCATCTACAAGGAACGTGGCCACGGACTGTTGCAGAAGATCCGCTTGCGCAAGCGGCCGGGCACCGTGGGCATCTGCGCCATGATCAAGGCCAAGTACGACATCGACACGGTGCCGCACCTGATCTGTGGGGGCTTCAGCCGGGAGGACACCGAGGATGCGCTGATCGAGCTCAACTTCCTGGGGATCGACAACGTGCTGGCCCTGCGCGGTGACGCCACCAAGGGCGAGGCACAGTTCATCCCTGAGCGTGATGGCCATGCCCACGCGGAGGACCTGATCCGCCAGATCGCCGGACTCAACAAGGGCCAGTATCTTTATGAGGAGGAGCAGGAGGCGGCCCCGACGGACCTGTGCGTGGGTGCCGCCTGCTACCCCGAGAAGCACGCCGAGGCACTCAACCTCACAACGGATGTCGCCTACCTGAAGCGCAAGGTGGACGCCGGTGCCGAGTACCTCGTGACGCAGATGTTCTTCGACAACACGAAGTATCTGGGCTTCGTGGAGCGCTGCCGGAACGAGGGGATCAAGGTGCCCATCATCCCGGGCCTCAAGCCGCTCACCACCCTCAAACAGATCGCTTTCATCCCGAAGACCTTCGCCATCGATCTGCCCGACGGCTTGGCGAAGGAACTGGTGGCGTGCCGGAGCGATGCCGACGTGAAAGCCGTGGGCACAGCCTGGTGCATCCAGCAGGCCCGGGAATTGAAAGCTGCCGGGGTGCCCTGCCTGCACTTCTATACCATGGGCAGGAACGACGCGGTGCGCAACATCCTGTCGCAGGTGTTCTGATCCCCGCGCTATCTTGGCCTCATGAGGAAGGCCGCACTACTGCTGGTCCTGTCACCGCTGTTCGCCAGCGCCCAGATCGGATACGATCACGCCATTTTTGAAGAGGTACCCTGTGCCCACCGGCGCGATCCGGGGCCCCTGCCGCGCAGCGACGCCGAACCGACGCGCGGCATGGACCTCCGCTACGTGCGGGCCGGTTGGGAGGTGGACCCCAACGTGCGCGCCATCACCGGCACGGTCATGCTGCGCTTCGTTTCCACGCATCCGCTCACCGAACTGGTGCTCGACCTGAGTGATACGCTCATCGTTGATGAAGTGCTGTACCACGGTTCGCAGAACACCTTCACCCTCGCGCCCGGCGACCTGCTTACGATACCGTTGGGGCAGGAGCTGCCGGCGGGCACCACCGATTCGGTCGAGGTGAGCTACCATGGCATCCCGCGATCCACGGGCTTCGGCAGCTTCGCCACGGGCCAGCAACCCGACAGCAGCGCCGCGCTCTGGACCTTGAGCGAACCGTACGGCGCCAAGGAGTGGTGGCCCTGCAAGGATGACCTCAACGACAAGATCGATTCCATCGACCTGTACATCACAACCCCGGAAGGCTACCGCGCGGGCTCGAACGGCCTGCTCGTATCCGAGGTCATGGGGAATGGGCATGTGACCTACCACTGGCGGCACCGTTATCCCATCGCCACCTACCTGATCTCCATGGCGGTGGCCGACTACCTCGTATTCACGCACGACATCGTCATCGGCACGGATACCATTCCCATGCTCACGTACTCTTGGCACGACGACCCCGGCATGGCGGAACTGAATGGGTACGATGCTGGAGAACAGATGACCCTGTACAGCGAGCTGTTCGGCCTGTATCCTTTCGCCGAGGAGAAATACGGCCACGCACAGTTCGGTTGGGGCGGTGGCATGGAACACCAGACCATGACGAGCATGGGCGGCTGGAGCTACGAATTGAGTGCGCACGAACTGGCCCACCAGTGGTTCGGCGACAAGGTGACCTGCGGCAGCTGGCAGGACATCTGGTTGAACGAGGGCTTTGCCACCTACCTGCAGGGCATGTGCTATGAATTCCTGGCCCCTGAATACTGGTACGGGTACAAGGCGGGCAAGATCGAGAGTATCATTTCGGAGCCGGGTGGAAGCGTCTTCCGGGCGGACACCAGCAGCACCGAAAGCATATTCAGTGGTCGGCTCACGTACAACAAGGGCGCCATGGTCCTGCACATGTTGCGCTGGGTATGTGGTGATAGCGCGTGGTTCCAGGGTGTTCGGGACTATCTGGAGGACCCGGGACTCGCGTACGGCAGCGCACGCACCGCTGACCTGCAGGCGCATCTGGAAGCGACCAGTGGCCTGGACCTCGACGGGTTCATGGCGGACTGGTTCACCGGCGAGGGCTATCCCACCTACACGCTTCCCTGGTCACAAGCTTCTGATGGAGCGGTATCGCTCACGCTGTACCAGAGCAGCTCCCATCCCTCGGTGGACTTTTTCGAGATGCCCGTTCCGGTCCGGTTCAAGAACGCGGATACGGATACGATCGTCGTGCTGGATCACACGGTGAGCGGTCAGACCTTCACGTTCATTCTTCCGTTCATGGCGGACAGTGCGTTATTGGATCCTGACCTGCGGATCGTGAGCGGACAGAACATCGTGACCCGGGTACCGGAGCAGCAAATGAATACGGCCGGGTACGTGCTTGCGCCGAATCCGGTGAGCGACAGGCTCATTGTTCGACCGCTGTCCTCCCGGGGGCAGGTCAGATTGACCATCCATGATGACCTGGGCCGCTTGCGGTGGTCGCGCATGGACCAACTGAACGGGGATCTCACCGTGGATGTCAGATCACTCACCGCTGGCTGCTACGTGCTGTCGGTGGATGATGGTGTGCTTGTTTCGCGCGCACGTTTCGTGAAGGAGTGATCACTTCAACGTGGTACCGATGGCACCGTACCGCGGATGGATCGTGTACGCGAGCCGTCCCGTCTTTACGAAGGGGTCCTGTCGCAGCCATCCCTCCACTTCCTCCTGCGTATCACGGTCGTAGAGCAGTAGTCCGCGCCAGTCGCTATTGTCGGCGAAGGGTCCGGCCGTCATGATGAGGCCGCACCGGGTCTGCTCGGCCTGGTGGTCCAGGTGCTCCTGTTGCAGCCGCTCGGCCGCGAGGCTGTCCATCGCAGGGCCATCGCCGCGCGTGTACATCACGAACCCGTATCGCTTCATGTGGCAGGTGCGGTCGGCGATGGTCACATCGAAGGTGCGTTGCGCGAAGAGTGTGTTCGCGGCGAGGATGGGCAGGAGCAGCAGGGTGTTGCGCATGCTGTCCGGTTCAGCGCGCCCTGGCCAGCACACGGTTGATGTGGTCCGTCTTGTTCTTCGTGTAGGCGGCGCGATCGTCGGGATGGCGTGCAGCGAGGGCGTGCTTGAGCGCCTCGTAGGCCGCCCGGTCCGCTGGATGCGAGCGCAGGTGGTCACGGAAGAGGATCCTGTCCGCACTGGCCTGATCGGGTTCCACCATGTGGACATGGAAAATGCGATCCCCGGCAGGGTTGCGTTTGATGAACCAGGCGTAGAACGGGGCCGACTCGCCCATGGTCGGCCGCCAGATGAACTCGTAGGCGATATCCTCCATGATCGGCACCAATTCGCGGCGTACGCGGTCCAGGCTTGCCACCTCCACCTGGATATCGATGACGGGTTTTGCGCTGAGGCCGTGCACGGCAGTGCTTCCGATGTGCTCAATGCGGCTGAATGAACCAGCGGGCAGGGTGCGCTCCAGTCGTGCTTTCTCCTCAGAAAAGAGTATCGGCCAACGTTCGTCATACGGCACAAGGACGATGGGCTCCATGGTGAGGGCCTGGATCCGTTCGTGCGGGATGTTCGCGGTGCCGCTCATGTGACGCCACTGTACACGTTGAACCGTTCCTCGTGGAGGAACCCGAGTAGCGTGAGCCCGCTTTCCCGGGCGAGCCGGACCGCGATGGAGGAAGGCGCGCCCACGGCGCTCATCAACGGGATCCCGGCCACCACGCACTTCTGCACCAGCTCCAGTCCGGCGCGGCCGCTGACCAGGAGCATGCTGGCGTCCATGGGCCTGTGTTGGAGGAGGGCCGCGCCGATGACCTTGTCCACGGCGTTGTGCCGGCCGATATCCTCGCGCAGCAGGAGCAATTCACCCGCCCGATCGAACAGCGCGGCAGCATGGATGGCTCCGGTGTGTTTGAACACGGTCTGGGACGCCCGCATGCGGGCGGGAAGAACGGTGATGACGGCGGGCTCCAGCGCTCCCCACGGTACGAGCGGCTTGTCGCATCTCACGCGCACCGCCTCGATGCTGCTCTTGCCGCACACACCGCAACTGCTGGTGGTGTAGAAATTCCGTTGCCAGGCCGCAGGGTCCACGTCAACATCGGGCCGGAGCTCGGCACGCACCACATTGCCGCGTTCCTCGTCCTTCACGTGGGTGCAATGTTCCACGCGTACCAATTGATCGGGATCGGTGATGATGCCCTCGGTGAACAGGAACCCCAGCGCGAGCTCCTCGTCATGGCCCGGGGTGCGCATGGTCACGCTCAGGCGGGTCTCCTTGCGGTCATGTCCGGGACCATGGCCGAGCCGGATCTCCAAGGGTTCCTCCGCCACGAGCAGATCCTCGGTGGTGACCGGGGATCCGCGTTGGAAACGTTGGACATTCGTCGGGACTATCCGCGCGGTCATGGTCGAAAATTACGAAGGCGCGCAGGATGAGCCGGTCCGTTGTGGTCCAGCGGTCATCGGGCCTTCCGGAAGCATTCTTCCGCATGATCATCCACCATGCCGATGGCCTGCATGAAGGCGTAGATGATGGTACTGCCCACAAAGGAGAAACCCGCTTTCTTCAGGTCCTTGCTCAAGGCATCGGAGATCGGTGTACTGGCCGGAACGGGTTTTCCGTTCGTCCAATGATTCACGAGGGTCTTGTGGTCCACATGCTTCCAGAGGAAGTCATCGAAGGAGCCGTGCCCCCGGTCCATGATGCGCAGCCAGGCCTGTGCGTTGTTGATCGCGCTGGCCACTTTGGCACGGTTGCGGATGATCCCCTCATCGGTCAGTAACCGTGCGACATCCTTCGGGCCATAGCGCGCGATCCTCTCCACGTTCCAGTCGTCGAACGCCTTCCGATAGCCTTCACTGCGGTGCAGGATCGTCTTCCAACTGAGCCCGGCCTGCGCACCATCGAGCACGAGCTTCGCGTATAGTTTGCGGTCGTCGTGTTCGGGCGTGCCCCAGATGGTGTCGTGGTACTGGATCATGCGTTCATCGTTCCCGGGCCAGGAACAGCGGATGATCGGTCTCTTCGACATGGTTAGTGGTGCGGCAAGGATGAGGGCTTGAAGGTAAGAAGCTCAAGCTTTTGGACGGTGTACCAGGGTGCGAACACCGGAGTTGGGATACCGGGCCAACTCGGGGATGCGGATCACGCACCGGACAAGCAGTTCGTTCAGTAGCGTACCCTGTCCTCCTTCTCTTTCCAGGTACTGAAGAGGGCACAGGCCTCGTTGCGTAATAATGACGAAGTAGTAGAAATGCGGCGGAGTTCCGGGGCCAGCGGCAGTTCGTCGTAGATCAATTGGTCATCAAAGCCGGCATCAGCGGCATCGGCCCGGGTGGCGGCGAAGACGATGCGGTCGGGCCGGGCCCAGTAGATGGCGCCCAGGCACATGGGACAAGGCTCGCAACTGGTATAGAGGACGCAGCCATCGAGTTGGAACGACCGCAGTGCAGCGCACGCGGCGCGGATGGCCACCACTTCGGCATGCGCGGTGGGGTCGTTCGTGCTGGTCACCCGGTTGTTGCCCCGCCCGATCACCGAGCCGTCCTTCACGATCACGCAGCCGAAGGGACCACCATCGCCCCGCTCCATGCCCGTGCGTGCCAAGCTGATCGCCTCGCGCAGGAAGATCTCATCACTGGTTGCCATGTCGCGAAGATCCGGACTTCGGCGCGTAATACGGATATGGTCCCGGTGACACTTCGGGAGGGCCCTGTACTTTCGGGCCCCGATGCCGATCAAGAGCAAGCTGCCCCATGTGGGCACCACGATCTTCACGGTGATGAGCAAGCTGGCGACCGAATGCGGTGCCATCAACCTCAGCCAGGGCTTTCCGGACTTCCCGATCGACCAAACGTTGAGCGACCTGGTACATGCCGCAATGAGAGCGGGCTACAACCAGTATGCGCCCATGCCCGGCCTTCCCGCCCTGCGCGAGGCCATCACCGCCAAGGTGCAACGGCTGTACGGGTACGGATATGATCCCGATGCGGAGGTGACGGTGACGGCAGGGGGGACACAGGCCATCTTCACCGCCATCGGTGCCACGGTGCACCGGGGGGATGAGGTCATCATCGTCGATCCCGCGTATGACTGTTACGCGCCCACGGTGGAACTGTTCGGGGGGAGCCCAGTTCATGTCAGGTTGGGCGCCGACATGAGCTTCGACCACGATGCGGTGCGGGCGGCCATCACCCCGCGCACGCGCATGCTCATGATCAACACGCCGCACAACCCGGCGGGCACCGTCCTGAGCGATGCGGACATGCATCGTCTGGCCGACCTGTTGAGAGGCACCGATATTCTCCTGCTGAGCGATGAGGTCTATGAGCATCTGGTATACGATGGCAGGAAACACGCCACGGTGATCAACCACCCGGAGTTGCGCGACCGCGCCTTCGTCATCTTCAGCTTCGGCAAGGTCTTTCACGCCACGGGCTGGAAGATGGGCTATGCGCTGGCACCGAAGGACCTGATGACGGAGTTCCGCAAGGTGCACCAGTTCAATGTCTTCAGCGTGAACACACCGGCACAGCACGCCTTGGCCTCGTATCTCCGTGAGCCCGCGCATTACGAGGAACTTCCGGCCTTCTACCAGGCCAAGCGCGATCGTTTCGCGGCGGGCATGGAGGGCGGGCGCTTCAAGTTGCTTCCCTGTGCCGGCTCGTACTTCATCACGGCCGACTACAGCGCGATCAGCGACGAGGACGACCGGACCTTCGCGCAGCGGGTGACGCGCGAGCACGGGGTGGCCTCCATACCGCTCTCACCGTTCTACAAGGATCCTCCGGAACATCAGCACCTGTTGCGTTTCTGCTTCGCCAAAGAGGAAGCTACCTTGGACGCCGCGATCAAGAAGTTATGCCGGATCTGAGGGTCAGCATCGTACAGAGCATGCTCCGCTGGGAGGATGCGACGGGCAACCGGGTCATGTTCACGGAGAAGCTCGCCGTGTTGAAAGGTACCACGGACCTGGTCGTGCTGCCCGAGATGTTCACCACGGGCTTCAGCATGCGGAGCGCCGAACTGGCCGAGGCCATGGACGGCCCCACGCTGTCCTGGATGCGCGAACAGGCCGCAATGCTGGATGCGGCGTTGTACGGCAGCGCCATCATCGCCGATCGGGGCGGGTATTTCAATCGGGGGCTGTTCGTTCGACCGGACGGTCAGGTGACCGTGTACGACAAGCGGCATCTTTTCCGGTTCGCGAACGAGCATGAACATTTCGCCCCCGGCCAGGAACGGGTGGTGGTGGACTGGCGCGGTTGGCGGATCCTGTTGCAGATCTGCTTTGACCTGCGCTTCCCCGTGTTCGCGCGCAACCGCAGGGTCGTGGGGCACAACGACTACGACCTGGTGCTGTATGTGGCCAACTGGCCCGAAGCACGGCGGCATCCATGGAGCACGCTGTTGCTGGCGCGGGCCATCGAGAACCAGGCGTACGTGGCGGGCGTCAACCGCACCGGGATGGACGGCAAGGGCCTGCACTACAGTGGCGACAGCGTGATCATCGACCCCAAGGGAGAGGTGATCGCCGCGGTGGATCCCTCACGGGATGGTATCAAGACCGCGAGGCTGGACATGGCCGCGCTCAATGACTTCCGGGCGAAGTTCCCGGTGGCACAGGACGCCGACGGTTTCGATCTGCTGAACTAACGGAGCAGGGTCACGTGCCCGAGTTGGCTGTGGATCATGCCCTCCTTTCCCTCCGTGTCCTTCACGAAGCGGTATTCCATGCGCCACACATAAACACCGGGAGGCGCGTCCTCGCCATCGATCTTGCCGTCCCATCCGTACGTGAAGTTCTCGCTGTGGAAGATGACCTGGCCCCCGCGGTCGAAGACATTGAGGTTGAAGTAGCCGATGTTGTTGCCATCGGCGTGCCAGATGTCATTCACCCCATCACCGTTCGGCGTGAATGAATTGGGTACATACAAACTGGGATCACAGAATTCCGTGACCACGGCACTGTCGCGCACGGAACAATCGAGGGAATTGGTGATGTCGACATAATACCAACCGTACGCGCCGGCGAGGATCACCTGCGAGCTGGCCCCGGTGCTCCATTCGTACGAGGAGCCGTTGTTGCCCGCGCTGATGACCACGTAGTGCGGCTCCTTGTCAAGGCAGGTGAAGAACTGATGCGTGCCGAGGCGGTCCGGACGCTGGTTGAACGTGGTGGAGATGCCATCCGTGCCCGTGCAGAGGCCGTTGTTGACCACCACGGAATAGATGCCACCGGAGGTGACATTGATCGTGCGGGTGTCCTGTCCGTTGCTCCATTGGTAGGTTGCACCGGGGTTGCCGGCGTCGAGAGTGAGCACATCACCTTCGCACAGCACGGTATCCGGGCCCAGGTCCACCACCGGCGGATCGGCGAAGGTGACCTCCGCATCGAAGTGGCCGGAACAGTTCATCGCATTGGTCACGGTGACACTGTACGTCCCGGAGGAGACCACGTCGATCGTTGGCGTGGTGGCGCCGGTGTTCCAGAGCCAGGTGCAACCGGGGTTGCCCGCGTCCAGGGTGATGGTTCCGCCCGCGCACGCGATGGTGTCCTGCAAGGGGTCCGTTGGGGAGGGGTCGAAGGTCAGCGAGATGGCATCCTGCCCCGCGCACGCACCATTGGAAGCGGAGACGCTGTACGTACCGCTCGTGGTGGCCTGGATGGTCTGTGTGGTGGCCCCCGTGTTCCAGGTATAATTCAAGCCGGACGTGCCCGCGTCCAGCACGAGTACCTGGCCAGAGCACAGCGTAGTGTCCGGCCCAAGGTCGATGTTGACCACCGGCAGGATCGCGACGATCGCGACGTAGGTGGCGGCGCACTGTTCAGGGGTGATGATGGTCACGCTGTAGGTGCCACTGCTGTCCGGAACGATGGACTGGGTGGTAGCCCCGTTGTTCCACTGGTAGCTGGCGCCCGGGTTGCCCGCGTTCAATGACACCGGCGTGCCGGCACACACGGTGGCATCAGCCAGTTCATCCGTGGGCAGGGCATGGAATGCGATGTTCACCTCGTCGGCCGCGGTACAATTGAACGGTGTGGTCACGCTCACCGAATAAGTGCCGTCCTGTGTCACGGTGATCTGCTGGTCGTTGGCCCCCGTGCTCCAACTGAATGCATTGCCCGGGTTGCCGGCATCAAGGGTCTGTGCGTAGTTGCCGCAGATGGAAAGGTCGGGCCCGAGGTCAACCACGGGCATCGCATTGAACACCACGTTGAAGGTCCTGGAAGCCTGGCATCCCTGTGGGTTGGTGATCGTGCAGTGGTAGCTTCCGGCCGTGTCAACGGAGATGGATTGCGTTGCGGCATTGGTGCTCCAGGCATAGGAGGATCCCGGGAAACCGGCGTCCAACAGGACCGGGGTCCCCGCGCAAGCGCTCACGTCCTCCGGGGTGATCAATTCGTCAAAGGCATCTGAAACGGTCACCAGGTCGGTTACGAAGCAACCTGCCGTATCGGTCACCGTTACCTGGTAGGTGGCGGTGGTATCGAAGAGGACGGTGGGGGAGTTGAGTGCCGCATCGTCGACCAGGGAAGGGTTGGACCAGCTGATGGTGGCGAGCGGAACGTTGTGGACCACATTGAGCTGGTGGCCTGTGGTGGAGCACAGGCTGGTATCCTGCCCGGCATCGGCGGTGTAGGCCGTGCTGACATGGATATGAACGGAGTCCTGGACGGAGCATCCGGAAAGATCCTCGGTCACGGTGGCGATGTACGTGGTGGGCGCGGTGGGGGAAGCGCTTACCCAGGCTCCGGTCAAGCTGTTCAAGGAACCGTTGTCCGGCGTCCAGGTCACGGTGCAGGGCGAACCCGCGGTGAAGGCCGCATTGAGCCAGCATTGAGCACCTTGGCAGAGAGACGCATCACTCGTGGTGACGTTCATGGCACCGAGTTGACCCACGGTGATGGATACCTGTTCCTGGGCGGTGCATCCGCCGGGCCCGGTCGCGGTGACCGTCCATGTGGTGGTGGTACCGGCCGTGGCCAATGGCGCCGCCGTAGTGGTGTTGGTGAGCCAAGTGGCCGGGGACCAGGCCCAAGTGATCCCCGAATTCTGGGATGCCACGGCTTGTAGTTGGACCGGGGATCCCGGAGTGCAGATGGTTGTGTCCGCGGTTGCAGTGAGCGTGAATGCGGGTTGGACCTCAATGGTGACCTGATCGGTGAATGAGCACCCGGACAGGGTCTGCGCGGTTACCGTCCACGTGGTGGGACCGGCGGGACTGGCGGAGGTGGAGGCGCTGTTGGGAGCGGAGAGACCGGTCGCAGGGGACCAGGCGAACACAAGGCCGGTGTTGTCGTAGCGCGTGATGCGCACATCGTCAATGGCCCAGTTGTCGGTACCCGCACCGGAGTTCGCCGCCTGTTTCCAACGGAAGCGTGTAGTGGAGGAGAGTCCGGTGGGCAGGGGCAGGTCCACCGTTGTCCAGGCGGGATAGGCCGATTCGAGCAGTGTGGCGATGGTGGTCCATGTGACGCCATCAGGGCTGTGCTGCACCAGGATGTCGTCACCGGGTTCCGGATCATCGCAGGGTGCTGTGCCGTTGGCGATGCGCAGGGCGAAATGGAGGGCGGCCCCGTTCACCATATTGAAAGGCGTGGTGGTGGCCGAACGTGTGCCGGCCCCGTCGAAGCGGAGCGCATTACCGGTGATGGCGCCGCACAACGCACTTGCCGAGCCGCCGGAGATGGACGCCCAGATGGCGGACGGTGCGTCGTTGAAATTGTCCGAGGCCACGATCCGCTCCGCCCTGGCCTGGAGGGTGGTGCTCTGCCCGGGACAGACCGTGTCGTCCAAGGCGACGGCCACGATCGCTTCCACATCATGGGGCAACACATCCACGAAGACACTGTCGATCACCGAGCCACAGCCTACAGGGCTCGTCACCAGCAGTTTGAACCAGGTGTCGGTCGCCGGATAGGCCACCGGATCAGGCACGGTGGCATCGTTCATGGTGCTGGACGGGG
Organism: Bacteroidota bacterium; assembly: GCA_018267155.1. Lineage (GTDB taxonomy): Bacteria > Bacteroidota > Bacteroidia > Flavobacteriales_F > PHOS-HE28 > PHOS-HE28. Next base: position 22,233 of record JAFDZE010000083.1, read on the forward strand.
TCCATGCGAGGTCAAATGAACCCGGGTCGGGGACCGGCAGTACGTTCAGTTGTACCGCCGCATTCTGGCAGACCTGGGCCGAAGCGAGCCCATTGGCCGTCACGTTCACCGAAGGGGGAGGTAAGCCCACCTCCCATTCAAAGTGCAGCGGACAGAGACCGTTGGTGGTCTGACCATCCAGAATATAGGTATCGTTAGCTGTCGGGGTGAAGGTGAGCGAGGGGCCGGTTCCCAGCAGGGTGCCGGGGTCGCTGGCGGTGGTCCACTCGGCGTTCACGATGGGCTGGGGAGCGGTAAGGGTCACCGGCCCCGAGGAGCAGATGATCTGCTGCGGCGGATCATCGGGGAAGAACACGCTGCCCACGATGAAGGCATAACTCTCGCCGGTGCCCGTGCCGCTGGCGTAGGCGAGGAAACCGCCGGTGGCCGCGATCCGGTGCGTGCCGGAAGCCACGGGGAACGCGGCGTACGACCATCCCGAACAACCGGTATAGGGCACGAAGAGGGCCTGGTTCACCGGAGCGCCATCGATCGTGAGTTGCCCGGTATTCGCGGTCGGCATGATCACGCTCACGGAGTGCGATCCGATCTGACCGGAGATCATGGTGGACCACAGTGCGCTGGTGGATACCCGTTCATCGGGCAGCAATTCCAGCATGGCTGGATCGCCCTGCCCCGCACAGTTGAAGCCCTCGAAATGCTGGGCCACGCTCACGGGCTGGGTGGCGCTGATGCAGAGCGGGCTCGTCACGCCGTTCAATTCGAGCGATTGACCGGCGTTCAACGGCACGGGCGCGCCACCGTCAACGGCCACTTGCGTGCCGTTCTGCGCGGCCACCACCCGGATGGTGCAAGTGGCCACATTGAGGGCACGCGCGGTGTGGAACAAGGTACCCCACTGGTCCATGGGTACCATTTGTTCGTATATGTGATCGCAGGCCGGGCAGCCCACCGGCACGTTGGCGCACATGCTTCCGCTGAAGACCGCGAAGGGACGGCACGCACCGCTTGAAGTGGTGGCTTCTACCAGCGTGCCGGTAAGATCCAAGGCGGCCATGGCACTCTGCACCTGGTAGGTCTGTCCCTGGTCCAGGTTCACGGTGAACGGGATCCCGGCCGGATGGCCACCGCTGGTGTTCACGCTGGGCACGATCTTCACCTGGGTGCCGTCCTCGGTGGCCACGATGAGCAGCTCGCTCTTGTAAAAATCCGCGAATCCGGGCAGACCCCGGTAGGCTTGTGCGCGGTAGCTGGTGCCCAGGGAGCGCAGGGGCAGCACCTGTGCCGCATCAGCCGTGAAGCTCTGGTAGCTGGTGGCGGTGACCGTGATATTGTTGTCGCTTTGGACGCGAATGCCCTTGTTGGCCACGACCTCGCTACCGACATGCTCGGCCGTGGCCGGAACGATCAAGGTGGTCTGCCCGTTGGGCCCTACGGAGAATCCCGTGCTCCAACCACCCAGTGGCATGCTCACGGTGCCCGTGGCGCCGCTTGGCGAGGCGATGGTGAGGCGCAGGGCCTGTGCCCCGTACGCGTTCTGCATGAATCCGAGCCAGAAGTCCTTGCCGCCGCTGGCCAATGGGGCCGTTTGCGCACGAGCACCAAGCATGGACAGGAGCAGTGCCGCGGTTACGCTGGCATTGCGCAGGAGGAATGGGTGGTTCACCGGTCGGGTCCGAATAGCGGCCCTTCCTACGGGATCGACGGTCAAATGTTCTTCGACGGGTGGGCCGCCCGTGCCGATGAGCCCCCGCTCCGGTCCCGGCGAGCAGGAAGTGTGGGCAGGATCAGGGCAGCGGTGGCACCACCTTCCAGTCCACCGCCACGTCCCAACCGGCCCGCACGTTCACTTCACCGGCCAGGCGGAAGGTGCGTTCAGGTTGGCGCCTGTCCTGCAGCGAACCGGTGCTCCAGCGACCATCGTCATCGGTATCCTGAACGAGTTTCAGCGTGTACGCACCGGCGGGCACGGAAGGCAATTCGACACGGAAGGGCAAGGTAGCGAAGGCCCGGGTGCGCACCACGGTGCCCTGTGCGTTGAGCAATTGGAAAATGAACGGGCCGGGGGGTACGGCACCGCTGTCCACCACGAGGTTGACCTTCAGGTCTCCGGTATCGGTCGGTCGGCCCGGCCCCAGAGCGATCCGCAAAGTGTCGTTCGTGCCGCCATAAATATCGCGGATGGCACCGGGCAAGAGCGTGAGCACGGAGGACCGATCACTTGGTGCACCTTCAACCCGGGATCGCCTGGGTGTGTCCACGGGGGCCAAGCGTACTGGGACGGTCAGCGAGTCGATACGCAGGGAGATGCGCGCACTATCGATGCGGTGCACCGGGCGCGACGCGACGATGAGCCGGGCACCGTCCTCCGTGCGCCCGGCGGCCTGTGCATCAAGGTTGAAGGGCATTTTGCGCAGTGGGCGGTAGGCGATGGTATCGATCGTGCCGGACCTGTCGTGAAGCGCGAACCGCTGACCGTTGAGCAGGGTGGTGTCGTTCGGCCAGAACAATACGGTATCGCGGGTATTGTTCCACTCCTGCGCCCAGGCGAGGTCGCCGCCGGTGCGATCGATGGACCACAGGGCAAGGCTGTCCGCCGGTCGGGCCAAAACCAGTCGCCATGCGCGGTCGGGCTGTACGGTGGCTTCCTTCACCTGTTGGATCCCCGCAGGGGGAAGAAAGGCGCGCAAGGTGTGCAGGGTGCTGTCCGGTGCGATCACGGGCGCATCCGCGAAGGCGAGCCGTTCGCTGGGCAGATCCCGGCGCAGGTTGGCGTTCCGGTCCTCGAGGGCGTGCAGGAGGTACCGGCCTTGGCGCAGATGGCGCAGGAGGAATACACCCTGCTTGTCGGTACGGGTGAAGTAGGCCGGGCGGCCGTTGGTGAATCCCG